>JACROV010000083.1 GCA_016214285.1 Candidatus Omnitrophota bacterium
ACGACGCGGCCGGGGAACTCGCGGCCCGTCCGCAGCTTCGCCGGGGCGCCCTGCTTCATTTCAACTTTGCCTTTTTCACGGAAAACAAGCCTGTTTCCAAACGCGAGATTCAGCGAAGGGTCCGTGAGGTTTCGGCGGCCCTGAAGGCCGCCGGCGTCTTCATCCGGGCCGTCGCGTTCACGCGTCCTTTGAGGGATCTGCCGGGGCTTCCTTTTGGGCATGAGGACCATCCCCAGCACGAGAAGGTCGCGCGGGCCCTGACGCGGGCCCTGGCAAAAATGTCCTGGCCGCGTGATGACGGCCGCCCGACGGGATCCGTCAGTTCGCCCCTGGCCGGCGCCAATGATTCGCGTTTCCTCGGGGAATTCGGGGAAGAGTTTGAGAAGGATCGGGATGCCTTCGGCGCCTGGAGGAAAGAGATGACCCGCCGGGCAAGAGAGGCCGGCCGGACTTTTGATCCCTTGATCAGGTTCGGGGATTTCTTTGCCGCTCTTATTTTCATCGAACAGAGGGGGTATTTCCTGTTCGACGTTGAAGACGCTAAAAGTTTATTTTTCGATATTGCCGCTGATCCGGATATGGAAAAACGCGAGGCGTTTCTGGAACGGCTCCTGGCGCTGAACCGCGCCTTTGTCAATGCCCTCAGCCGCCTAGAGTCGCGGATGCTTCATCTGGCGCCGCTCTCTTTCAAGGACAAGATTGTTTTGAGGTACGGGAATCGCCACTATGGCATGTCCGGCATGCGTTCCCGGAAGGAGCCCGTCGACGGTTTCGGTTTTCCCCAGATTGTCTTGAATCTGGATTACTGGATGGGCCGCGATGCCGTTACCTCCGGGCAAGAGATAGAAGCGGAAGCGGCCAGATTTATGTTCTCTGTCCTGTCGAGGGCTTTGGGCGCGGGCTACATGGAGGTGCCGCGGACGGCTCTTAAAGGTTATCCGCCGGCCATGGGCGGCATCATCAACAGAATGGGTTACGCGATGATGGCCTACCGGACGTTTTATGATCTGCTGGGGCCGGAGGCGGCGCTGGGCATCCTTTGGGAAGATGACATGAAGGCCGGCATCAAGATATTCAAAGAGAACGGAGAGGTTCTTACCGTCTTTATGTCATTCGCCATTTTTGAAGCGCTGATGGCGCTTGAGCGGGAGGGCGTCATCAGGGATGCGGTCTCCGGGATTGTCATGGAGGAGATGAAAGGGCTGTGGTTTGACCTTCGCGGTGATGTCATCAAGGCCATGGCGAGGAGAATCAATGGCTTTTCCCAAAGGCCGCTGCGCGATGCGCAGTCAATCGCGATGAGCCGGAGCCTTTTCGACCAGCTTACGGGTTACTTTCTTTCGATGCGGCTGCGCCTTGCGGATGAAGGCGATAAGACCGCGGCGGGTTCTTCTTCCTCGCCGGTGGAGAGGCCCGACGCAAAGCTTCTTTTGAGCGATATCCGCCGCGCCGCGCCCCGGCTTAAGGCACGGATGGAGAGGCTGTATGAGATGTCCCGTCATATTTTTGACGCGGCCGCGCAAGGAACGCCGGAAAACGATCTTCAGCCCGCCATTGAGGACGGCTCCCGTTTTATTGTCGAGACCGTGGATTGGCTGAGGCTAAGCCCGGAACTGAACCCTGTTTTGCGCTACACCCTGACAGTGGGAGACCCGGCTGCTGGAAGTGATCTTATTGGCAGGGTGCTGACGCCAATGACCGGTGTTGTGCAGATGCCGTCTGCGAAATGGGCGCGCCCGATTCTTGAAAGGTCTGTGGAATCAGGGCGGTGGATTGTCAGGATGTTTGAGTCCATCACAGAGGAGACTCTGCGCCTGAGCCTGAAGATGTCTTCTGACGGGCATTTTTATATTGACGTTGATGTGTTGCGGGAAAAGGCTTCTTCGCCGCTGGGGTCCGGTGTGCCGTCCGAGGAGGAATTGCGGGCCATTTTGGAACGGAATAACTGGGATAAGACCAAGGCTGCCGAGGAACTCGGGGTTTTGACTGTCACGATTGGCAAGTGGCTGAATGAGCGCTATCCGTTTCTTAAGAAAGAGTATGCCAGAAAAAGATATATGCAAAGATACGGTCTTTTTGTCAGGGCCATAGCAGGGGCCCAGGAGAAATCCTGGGGCAGGGAGGAGATTGCCTTTTCACTTGGCCTGAGCCTTAAGGGCCTCAGCAATGAGATTACCCGGCTTGAAAAAGAATCCTCTGTCGCAGGCTCGCTCTTTGACGACCTGCGCCGCCTGGACGATGCGGCCCTGGCCGCGGCCTTTGACCGTATCAGGGAAACAAAAGAGAATGATGACGTCATCCTCGTTAAAGATTTGGCCGAGGAAAGACAAAAGATGCTGGAGGAGCTCCGCCCTTGGCCCCCGGCTTCGCCGGGAGGCGAGCGGGGCGACGAGCGCGAAGCCTCCCGAGCGAAGCCGGGGGACGTCCTGAGCGAATCCGAAGGGCCGGATAAGATGACGGGTAAGCCCGGCGCAGTCAAAGGGCCGTCTGTTGAGCTTATCAGCAGTTATATCCATCGCTTTCTGCCCGACGGCAGGAAATCTCTTATTTATCTGCGGATGCGGGAGCAGTTTAACCGGCTCCGGCAGGAGACAAACGGCGATTTGGAGAGCATGGCCCGGCGCATGCGTATTGACATGGTAAAGGCCAGGAAGATTCTCGGCGCTTATCTCCAAAAAAATCAACCGCGAAAAACAGGGCGCGCGGCAGAATCCAAGGGTTCTGTCCAAAACCCCGAAGATGAAATTTTCGAAAGAGCGCTGGGTCTGGCTAAAGAGATTGTCTCAGGCCGGCCCGAAGAGCAGAGCGTCCAACGTTATAGAGACATCATCCGCGCTTCGCCCGGATTGGCCTTTGAGGCTGGGCAGGTGGCCGGGCAGGGCAGAATTGGCCGGAAACAGGACGTTGTCTTGAAGGAAATCCTCGCAGTTTATAAAGATCACCCTGCGGATATCCTTAGGGATTTACGGATTTATACCGGTCTTGCCGCAGTTAAGAAGAGATATCGCTGGGGGGCCGTCCCACTGGCCTTTCGCAGACTGAGGGAATTGGCGGTTGCCTGGCCTGAGGTCTTTGTGAGGCGGCTCCATGACCTTCGGGCCGGCTCTGCCCGGGGGAAAGAGGCGGTGGAGAAATTTCTTGAGACCGAAGCAGGTTCCATGATTTACGGGAAGGCCGCAGACAGGACGCCTGATCAGACAAAGGGCAATCTTGTTGTGACCGCATCCATAGAAGCTGCGAAGAGACCGGCTGCCGAAAGCAGAGTTGAGGACTTGGAAACTAAACAGCGGGTGGATGTCCTTTTGAAAAAATTGGGAGACTTGGATGATTACACCGGCATCCGGGGCCGCATGAAAGAGGCCAAGTCCATGCTGGAAGAATTAGGCAAGTTCTATCAACTCAGCCCGAGGGTCATAAACCTTTTGACGGGTCTTTCAACCAACGCCAGCCATCCTCTCCAGAAAACAGCGTCGGAGATTTTGCGCGACCCCGATGGAAACAAGAACGGCGATGGAAACAAGAACGGCCTTGCTTCTTCGCCGCTGGAGGCTGGTGATTTAGCCAAGATTCTGCGCTTGATGAATACCGATCTCGACGGAAAAGACCTCAACCAGGCCATGAAAAGATTCAGCCGCGTCCGGAAGAATCTTTCCGGCGAACTGAAGGCCAAATTTTTCAACGACGCTGGCCTTGCCTTCTATAACCATGGAATTCATGAGACAGCGAAACAGATATGGGAAGAGGCCAGGGAAGCCGCTCTCGCGCACAGTCCGGAGTTGATTCTTGTCACGAAGCTCAATCACGTTTATGCCCTGGCGCAGTTGGCTCTTCAAGAGGAGAACTACGGCGAGGCTGAGGCGAAGATCCTGGAAGCATTAAAGGACGCGCCGGAAGATTTTAACTGGATTCGGGAAGATATGCCGAGGCCGCGGCGCAGTTCACGCGTCTTCTTAGCTTCCCCGGTCTCGATCCTATCAAGACTGCGGCAGGACTGTTTAACCGCGGCCTGGCCCTGGGCTATCAAGGGAACCTTGAAGCGGCGCTGGCTGATTTTCAGGAGGCCCTGCGTCTGCGTCCGGACTATACTCTGGCGCGGGAGGCCTTAGAAAGCGGCCGGGCGCGCCTTGAGGAACTTAAGAAGGAAGAGGATATCCGTCGCCAGGAGGAGGAAGAGCGAAAGAAGAAAGAGGCCGCACAACAGGAACAGAGGAAAAGGGAAGAAGCCTTGGCCCGGATGAAGGAGCTTTCTGAGACTCCAAATTACAAAGAGCTCAGGCGCCGGATCCATGATCAATGGATGGAGTTTGAGGCCTCTCTAAGAACTATCCTTGAGAAAGATTATTACGAGGATGTTGTGGATCAGACCGTCGTTGTCACACGCGAATGGATTGAGAAAGGTATCCTCGACGAAAGCCGGATGCCGCCTTCTCTGCTGGCGCGATATCTGGCGGAGCTGATTCAATTCAATTTCCAGAGAGGAGATTGGCGCGCGCCGTTGTTCGGGCTGGGCGGCTTTATCACGCCGGTCGGCCTGGCCTTCAGAAAGGACGCGTCTGCTCCTTTCAGCTTTGACGTCAAAGGACGCCGTTTTGTCTGGAAAGACGTCGTGATCCTGCCCAAAGGGTTCATCAATCACGGGGGGCGAACAAGCAGCGGATGGCTGCGCATGACGCAGTGGAAAAAACGATGGCCGGACGGCATTAACGGCAGTGTCAGCGTCAGTGAGATGGCCATCAGGAAGCTCCATCTTAGAGATGAGGATGCTTTTAAAGATCTCATTATCCGTACCGTGCAGGACGGATTTGATGTGTTTTATGAAGGCAAGTCCTGCGGGAATTATTTCCTTTTGCCTGCCGGCCAGGGGCAGAACAAGATAGTGGTGATGGTCATCCTTGACGCCGGAGGAAAGATCGTCGACGCCATGCCCATGAGTTATTACGCCTACCAGCGCAATATGTTTTCCTCTTATACCGGGACAGAGGATATGCGCGTGGGGGCGGACGTGGTCGCAAGAATTTACACGGCTCTTCAGGAGCGCGGGTTTATGGTCTTCTATGATCATCAGGAGATGGAATTTTATACGGTGAAACCAGGAAACTCGGACGTCTTTGTCTGGGATATCAGCTTCAAAGAGTGTGCGAAGATCGCGGGGAAGGCTGAGGAGGTCTTTGAGAGATTCCAGCAGGACTCCGGCCGGTTCGCGGAGGTGACGGTCACTGAAAACGGTCTGGCGTTTAACGACGATCCTGTGGTTCGGGATTTGAAGGAGACGGACATCTCGGATCTTCAGGACAGCGATCGCGGCGGGAAAAATTCCGGCCGCGCATCTTCTCCGCTTAACTCCGGCGGACAGCCTTATCCTGCCGCGTGGCTTGAGACCGAGACAGACGAGAATGCCAGATTTTATCTCTTTAAAGGCTACACTCCCGAAGAGTTTGAGGATTTGAGAACCGGCGTCAAAATGGTGAACGGCTGGATAAAAGAAAGAAAAAGGCCCGGCGAGGCGGACATCCTTAAACTTCATGAGACTGTCGCGGCTCGTATCTTTTGGCATGAAGAAAGGGGCGCGCTTATTCACATCAAAAGAGGGGCATACCGTGATAACGTCGCCGGCGATGTGTCGAATCCTTTTGAGATTCCCCATATGTATCCTGATCCTAAAAGAATTCCTTCCCGCATGAGGAAGTTTTTCAGGTGGTTTTCAAGGGAATTCTCCAGGATGGAAACGGAACGGGGGGGCGGTGAAAATAAGGCGGTTGTCTTTGCCGCACAAGTGTTTTACAGGTTCGTCAAGACACATCCTTTTCAGGACGGCAACGGAAGGACCGGCAGGCTCCTGATGAATTATATTCTGAAGGAACACGGACTCCAGCCCTTTGTGTTGACGGACAGCAATGAGAGGGAGTATTACGCGGTCACGCGGCGCATGAAGAAGGAGCGGGAATTTATCGATTTCCTCGCCTCGCAGACAAAGGCCGCCTCCTCGCCGGTGAAGGAATCCCGTTGGAAGAAATACGCGACGGAAAGATTAGAGACGCTGGTCTTCGGAAGAAACAGCTTTTCTTACCGTCAACCCCGCGGGCCGATTTACACACAACGGCAGAGGAAAGGACGGCATGATCTTCGACGGGATTCCCCAAATGGATCCCTCGTGGCGGCGACCTACAATATCAAATTCTCCGAAGAAATTGAAAGAGCCATTGAAGTCATCAGGAAAAGCGGGGCCGATGTCATCGCCCTGCAGGAGATGGATTTGAAGGGCGTCCGGGAAATGGCCGGGGCATTAGGATACGACTATGTCTATGCCCCGTCTTTTTTCCACTCCGGGATTGATAAGGATTTAGGCAATGCCATTCTCTCCCGATATCCTATTGACGATTATAAAAAGATTATTCTTCCTTCCGCGCCCGGGAGGAAAATTGGGCAGACCGCCGTGTTCGCCGCCATTTCGGTTGACCATGAAAAGATAGGGATTGTCGGGACTCATCTGGATGTTTTTCCGGATGTTCATGGTAAAGCGATCCAGATTGAAAGGGTGATCCGATCTTTGCCTTCTTCGCTCAGGCATCTCGTTGTGGCGGGGGATTTTAATACTTTTTTTAAGAGAGAGTATAAAGCCGTCGCGCATTCTTTTGAAAACGCCGGCATGCTGTCGGCCACGGGCGGGGTCAGGTGGAGTTATGAATATCCGCTGGGGATCAAGCGTTTGTTGGATCAGATATGGATCAAGGGCATGGATGCGGGAGGGTCCGGCAGGATAGAAGACGGGGCCGCCAGCGATCATCTTCTTATCTGGGCGAAGGTTAAAATTTCCTCTTCCCCTGTTGGGGCCTCCTCGCCGGTACACCCCATCGCCGGCGCCTCGCGGGGAAGGGATGAAAACGGGGCAGAGGGGGTTAGAAACCATATTGAATTTGCCAAGATGCAACTCAAGAAAATGCTTCGTGAGTTTATGGCGCGGGAAGAGCCACGGAGAATATCATCCACGGCCCTAAGGCACATATACCTGTTGGTTGATATAACCCTTGAGCGGATGGCAGGCAGATTAGGACTGAGTGGCCGGCAAAAGGAACAATTAAAAAGTGAATTAGAACTTTCGCTGTTTGGCGAGTTCATCAAAATCAAAAGGCGTATACAAGGGCCAAAGATTCTGCGTGAGGAAGTCGAAGGCCTTGGCACAATGAGGACATTCGACGATAAAGGCAGGGTGTATAAAGTGAAGGTGTTTATCCCCGGCCTGGAGAGACTTTCCACGGTCGTCATTGAAGCGGTTAAAAGAGCGCCCTATGAGAGAGGCAAGCATCCTTTCATCGATATAGACATAATCTGGGATGAGGCCAATGAAAGAAATATCATTCATTTGAATTATATTAACACGGAAGAATCCGGTTTTGGCGCAAAAGGCATAGCCAAAGGGCTTATCGGGCTTATCGGTTGTGTCGCCCCCCCCGAGAGCATTTTTACTTTTGAAACCGCGGCCCCTGCCGAATTATCCCACATCGTTAACTTTATCGGCTTTACGCAGATTCTGCCCCAAGACGATCCCCTTGTCGCAAACAATCGTTACAAATTCGGATTTATAAAACCACGGCCGATACCGCCTATGGCCGGCGGTTCGCAAGGAAACTCCGGACGGTGGGTTGGAGAGTGGGCCAAGGAATTGCGCCTGCGGGATGAAGAGACGTGGGACAATTTGGATCGCCTGTTTGAAGAGACGGTTGCCGGGATGACGAGGGAAGGCGCGGAGTCCATTCCCGATGAGACCAGGACTGTTCTGAAGGCGTCGGTCCATCCGCTGGAAACCGCGCTGGCGTATTATGAGGAAGACATCCTCCGGACGAAGGAACGCACCGCGTGGACGCATCTTGTCCGGGGACGATTCATGCTGGCGCCGGCTGTGCTGTCGCTTTTGACGGAGGCCGGCTACTTCGAGGCCAGGCGCCATGCCGCCTCCTCAAGCCCTGTTGAAGATGGCAACGGAGATGATTCAAAAGGCAAGCCGTCTTCTTTATACGGGGCAAGCCCAGTGAAAAATAGGATTATTCTCAAAGTAACGTTCCGGATTTTAGATCAATATAAAGGCAGGGTCAACCGGGTTCTTTTATCCGTCCGGCAATGGGTTAAGGATCATAAACCGTTTGTTGCGTTCGCGGCGGCAGGAATAAGCGCGTGGCTGATAGATCAGGGGACAAAGCTTTGGGTTATGAGTCTAACCCCGCCTGACGCTCTTCAGGATATACTCCGGCAGGTATATCCTCTCAAGACACTGCTTCTCTCTCCGGGATTTGATCAAAGTATTTTCGGACCCATTTTGCACCATATCGCCGGTTCGTGGTACGTTCAAGCCGCCGTGCATGTCGTCCCGAGCCTGGAGCCGCTCATGATCCATGCGGCCATGTTGCTATTATTATGGATCTATCGATATCGGCTGATCACTTCCCCGCTTATTGGCGGCGGATTAGGATTCCTGATCGGCGGATCGTTGAGCAATTTGACGAGCCTTGTTTATATGGGCGGGGTGTTGGATTGGCTGGCCTATGCCGTGCCTGTTTCAGGATTAAATGTATCTCTCGCCGTGCTTAACGTTGCTGATATCACCCAGCTGCTCGGAATGCTGGTTTTGCTATGGGGGACTTATCATCAATTACGACAGCCGGAAGATTCTTTAAAACCGGACAAACCATTAGCCCCTCGCCAAGTTCTGGCTGTAGCCTTAAGTATTTCTTTACTTGCTCATGCTGCGGTATTTAGCGATGGCTTCGCCGGCTTGCGCCGGCAGATGAGCTCGGTTGTCCAACTGGTCAGCCTGCCGTTTATGAAGTCGAGCCAAGTTCCTGTCTTAGATGAAGCCTTTAACCGGGGAACCCGCTTATATGGAAGATCCAAATTTGATTTTGGATTTTTGAGACTTGAGGGAGAGCTTGTGAGCAAAACGAAGCCTGTGAATGGGCATTATTTAAATTATGGAGATCTTCTGAGGCCGGATCTTTTCCGCTATCCCCCCAAAGGATATGCATTTCGATTGGTTGGTGGACAGCCTTTATATGCCAGGACATATCCGCAAAATCGTGATCACGGGCTATCCTATGATTTTAAGTTACTTGCCTATGGGCACATTGATGCTGATGCCAGTCGGTGGTCAGCGCAGTGGATTATGGCAAATTGGCAAAACGTATCCATTAAAAATCGTGACCTTTGGAAAGAATGGTCAAGGCTTTTTTACGATCAAGAAGAAGTGGCCCGTGCGGCCAGGGCATTGTTGGAGATTGCGGTAGCAGCGGCTAAATGGCCGCCTACTGTAGAATATTTAGATGAAGAGGCATGGCGGGTGAAATTTTGGGAAAAGGCATCTGTCCCGCCTGGGACGCCTGATTCATTGGCTGTCATTGCCGCGCAGATTGAGGTCATGAAGGAAGCCGTCAAAGCACAACCCATACAACTTATTAAAACACCGCCTCCCGTTATTGAAGTTAGTCTTGTGGATGATCTGTCTGTTCCTAATCTGTCCGGGCCGGCTAACGTGGAGGCGGTATCTCCTCGTTTACCAAAGGAGAATTTTGTCGTTCCGGAACTGGTGGTGGAGATCCCCGAGACCATGGTTTCCAGTCAGGAGATCGTTGACCAGGCGCGACGACGCCTTTTGGAGCTTTTGGATGGCCAGCTTGATTTATTGCGGTCGATGGTTGAACGGCAGGAAAAAGGCTCCTCGCCGGTCTCTCATTTTGATGCGTTGATGAGGTATCTGCGCATTGACAGTGCGCCGTCGGCATATCCCTTCGCCATGCTATTGCTAGCCATGAGTAAGAGTAGAAGCATAGAAGAGGTTGGAAATCGCCGTCACATTGTTCTTATCGGGGCTGAACCCGAAGAGCTGCCCAGGGATCTTGAGCGAAAGTTATCCGCCGCCCGTATTAGTGTCGTCAATCCGGAATTTACGACTCATACAGAAGGCCGCGTTCATTATATCGGTGACATTATTCAAAATGTCGGTATTTATGGCATTCCGCCGGCAGATTTCAGTTCGGGCCTTTTTAACGAAGAGTTCAGGCCATTTATTCATGGCCGTGGTAGTTATAAAGATATTTACGTAGACATGCTCTCGGCGGTCAAAAAGATCGCCGCCGCGGACGCGGAACTTTTGATTGCGGCGGGCATTGAAGTGAATCCAGATTTAGAGGCGGCTTTTGTGGAAACTTTTGGATGGAAGGCCAGAAATATCGGCCCCGCCGGCACTTACTTTTATTATCGGTCAGTATTCGCGGAGACGGCCTTATCTCCGGGAAAAGTCTCCTCGCCGGTGAAGAGGAAGAACAAAGATGATGTCTTGTCCCGGGAGGCCGTGGATGACTTGTTCCGCCTTTTAAAGGTTTTCAGGAGAAAAGGATTGTCGAGCAAACCGGCGATTGCCGCCATGCTGCTGGATTGGCGCAGGAAGGGCGGAAAGTTTTCCGATGAGAAATTTGATGTCATCCGGATCAAGAGAGGCCAAGAAATCGCCGCGGGGACATTGAATGCCTCCCTGGCGCATTATTTATCCTTCCGCCACAGGAGTGTTGATGCCCTTGTGGTGTTGCCGGACGGAAAACTGTTGGTGCAACGGCGCACCCATGACGCGTCTTCGGAGCCTTTGCATATGTCCATCCCCGGCGGGCACGTTAAGGCCGGCGCCGGTTATGCCGGGGCCATCGGGGAGGAGCTGAAAGAAGAGCTTAACTTAAGGACGAAAAAGCCGCATGGCAGGCTGGTTATTTTAAGGCATGAGGGCGCTTTCTTCTGGAACAGAAAAGGCAACAGAGAAGTAAGGACTTTCTATGTCTATTTTCCAACAATGCGCGAATCGCAGGTTATTGCCCAATACGGGAGATATTTGGAACGGAAAAAATCGCGCATGACGCGGGAGCAGTTCCAATCATGGCTGGAAGAGACGCGCAGGAACAGACCCGGATACGCGGAAGTCTGGGCCCAGTATGCCGTGGATATTCATGGGCTGACGGCCGCGCCTTCGCTGAAGATAAAAGATGTTTTTGCCGACGGCGCGAAGGAAGAGGAGGCGTATTTTACGAAGGATACGCTTGGCCCCGCCCTCAGGGATGCCGCCTTGATGAGGGAGATCGAAAAGGTTATCGATGAAAACACAAAGACCGGAGACGTTATCATGGCGCATCTGCAGTTATTGGCGGCCGGCAGTGAGGCGGAATACCGGGCGGCGGAAAAAGTCCTGGATGAGGTTTTATCCCGCCACGGGAAGGCGGCCATAGCAGGGGCGGTTCGCGAACTCGGACGTTATCACAAAGGCCGTCTGCCGCCGCGCCTTAAAGAATGGCTGGATGGAAATGACGGGGGCGCGCAAGAGAACAGCGGCCTTCCCGCTGATGCCTCTTCTCCTCTGGCAGACTCTCTCCAAAGCCTGGCTTCAGGCTTAAAGCGCGCTTTTGTGATCTTTCTTGTGGCTGTTCTTCCGGCGTTTTTCTTCGCGCAGTCTTCTTCCGCGGCCCAGCCGCTGCCACTGCGATGGCAGTTGGTCTTTTCCCTGCCGTATGGCAGCCGCGGTCCTCCATGGTCTCTCCCGCCGCCCGCGCCCGCCGCAGGATTTTCTGTCTTCCCCGCCGGGATGTTGACGCCGTTTGGGACCGCGACGAAGTTTACACTGAGCGGAGTCGAAGTGCTCAAGACTGGCCGGGAATATCCGCGGTATGGCATGTTCGGCATGACCGTAGAGAATGACTGGTTTGATGGTTACGATTTCAAAGGAGGGGACCGGTATTATACAAGCGGCCTTGGGCTGACGTGGGTTTCTCCCTGGAGCGATGCCCCGGAGGGCTCTCTCTTTTCCCATTTGACACAACTGCTGCGCCTGGAAGGTCCCGGGTATCGTTACTATACGGACTTTTCCATCCATCAGAGCATATATACCCCTGCTGACACAAATTCGAAGCAAGCCGCGGGAAATGATCATCCTTATGCCGGATTGCTTTATCTGGAACAGGCCTATCATGCCGCCGGGCCGCGGAGTGACTGGAAACATTCCCTGATTGCGGATTTAGGTCTTGCGGGGCCGTACGCCTTCGGCAGGGATGTCCAGAATGGATTTCATGGCCTGATAGGGTATAGGTCCTACGGATGGGGTAATCAGATTCATAATGAGCCTATTCTGCTTTTGAGCTATGCCGGCGAACGGAGGATGTGGAAGCGGAGGTACGGGACATTCGGCGCGGATGTGTTCGCGCACGGCGGGGCTGGCGCGGGGAACTTCAGGACATATACAAACGCCGGCGCGGAACTCCAGTTCGGATGGAACCTCGGCGATAAATCCGCCAATTTCCTGAACCGCCCCGGCAGGGGAACTCTGGCCCCGCTGCCTTACGAGGAGGATGCCCGGCGGCGGAATCAGGTGTACTTCTTTGTCATCGCGGACGGGGAGCTTGTCTTCTATGACATCACGCTGGACGGCAATACGTTGAAAGACGGGGCGCGCGTTGAGAAAAATCCAGGCGTCGCCCGCGTGATTTACGGGATGGGGATAAACTTTAAGAAGAATCTTATATTCACAGAGGGCGTCAATCTCAAAGCGGCATTCGTGCGGGAGACGGAAAGGTTCAAATACCAGAAGGGTCCCCATAGTTATGTTTCCTTAAAAGTGGAGATTCCCTTCCGTGCATCCAAGTCTTTTACCGCAGACGGCCTGATGGCCGCCCTGCGAAAACTTTTCAGTCCGTCCGGGAATGGCGAACCACCTTCGCAACATATCCCGGAACCGCCAAATCAGGAACAGTCCCCGGCGGCTTTCACACAAAAGCCTTCCGGCTCCTCGCCGGTTGTCCACGGCGTGCGCTATGTGTTCCGCGTCAAAAATGGAGAACGCGATCTTCATGTCGCCCTTGTGACGAACGAGGAGCTTATCCCTGGCTACAAGGACGCCTACCGTCTCAACAACGTCGCGTTGTTTGGCATCACGCGACCTCGTCTTCTTCGGGAGGCGGTTTCCGGACGGATGGGGGAAAATGCGTTGCCTCGTCTTCTTTCTTCAGAAGGAGCGGCTTTCATCGGAGGCTTGGTGTACCAGTACCGGAATTTAAATCAGGAAAAGACAGGGCGTCTGGTTTTGTCTTTGTTGAACGAATATCATTACGATCTTCTTTATGCCTCCAGCCCCGCCTCTTCGCCGGTTTTGAAGCGGTATATCGGCTTTGTGAATCGGGTCTTGTCGGGGCTGAATTGGTTTCTTCACCCGTCATTTCCGCAAAGACAGGCAAGGTACGATGCTGTGTTTGAAAAGGTGCGCCGTTTTGCCCTTGAACGCAGGGAGATAACCGAGCGTGATATAATCGGCTGGCAGGAGGAGCTTTTAGACCCCGATGAGGTGCTTTGGAATATTATAAACGGCAGTATCGGCGATTCACGTGAAGATTACGCCGGTTACCGCAAAAAAGTTTTTGGCGTTCCAGATAGAAGGCATCCGGCCCCGGAGGAGGTTCCCGCCGCGATGACACAATATGTAAGGCGGCTGAATAATCAAATGAAGCGTCTGGCCCGGAACACAGATTCGTCCGCGAGAAAACAGGAGGCGATTCACGCGGCGGCCAAGGCCCATTACCGTTTTATTGATATTCATCCCTTTGCCGACGGCAACGGCCGCATGGCCCGCCTTCTGGCCAATTATGTTCTTCTGTTCTATGGAGCGGGCTCATTTACGTTAAGGATGGAAGGGTATAGGAATTATCGTGAAATGGCCGTGTCCGTGGATTCTTTAACCTGGTGGATCGCCGCCAGTTTATTGCGGGAAAAGCGCGGAAGAAATGGGTCAGGGTTCCGCCCGCGGGGCTCCACCGCCGCGCGCGCCAAAATAATCCGGGACATCGCTGAATTTCTCCGGGGCAATCGCAACGGCCAGGCGATTGTTGTTATCGAGGGTGTCACGGGAAGCGGGAAAACACCGTTGGCCGCGGATCTTTTGAAGGCATTGCGGGCCGACGGGGAGATCCGCAAGAGACTCGCGCTTCTGGAAGGCGATGTCCTGGATAAACGGCGGATGAGCGTTTTCTTAAGGGGCCGTTATGACGAAGAGCTTAAAGACGCCGTTGGCAGGGCGCTGCGCCGGGGCCGGACGATGATCGTCCTTGAAGGCCGCAACAGCGCGATGGCGTTTAGGCGTATCCACCGCGATTTTCCGTCGCTGAAAGTTTTCGTCCATGAAATGCCCGGCGCGCCTTATGAGGTGGAGTCTTCCGTCCTGCCGGCGGGAGGCGGGGATCCTTCCAGCTCGCCCGTCGGGGTCCCGGCATGGGTCGGCGAAATAGATTCACGGTACCGGCTCACGCAGGCGTGGTATGCCCTTTATCTCCGCGGGACGCAGGGCCGCCTGCCGGTTTCCCCGGAAGGCCTTATCGAGGCCGCGGATATAGGATGCGGCAGATTCTCCTATGCTCTTCCCATGAAGCTGGTTTTAGACAAACTTGGTTACGCCATTGTAGCCGTGAAAAAAACGTCATCGCCGCTTCGATTTTCCTCCTCGCCGGTTATCGATCGGAAGGACGGGGTTGAAGAATCCGGCCAAGGCGCTGTTTCTCTTCGGGAGAGGATCGCCCAGCAGGACGGCCAGCGCGGTTTTGAGGAGTGGGCGTTCCTGGTGGTTGCCTTGGTCACATTCGGCGGGTTCGTATCATCGCTGATCTCTTGGTTAGTCCTGAAGAACGGCATCCTGGTGGAGCTTGGCTTGATCGCGAGCCTCGTGGGCGCGGTGGCATGGGGAGTAGCGATTATCGTAAGATGGGCTACGGTGTCAATTCCCGTTCACATCAGGAATTTCAGAGGGTTATATAAAACAATACGATTCCCTGGAAAATCCATCAAGAGGGCCGTATGGATTCTTAAAGGAGAGCAAGGAAGGATTTTGGATATCTGCGGGCAGGGATGGGCCGGAGATTTTGTGAATGGATTCAGGGAAACAGCCGCCGGTCTTCCTTACCGGATTAAATCAGGCGTTTCCTCGATGGTGAGGGGTGTTCGTTCACTAAAAGGAATGTTTAATGAGAACAGACAGCGGCGCGGATTCGGCGAGACGGTTTCTTTTGTCATCGGATTGTCCGCCATGTCGGCGTTTGGAGGGTTATTGGCGACGATCCTCTCCGGGGCCATGAAGAGCGGGACGCTGATGAGTCTGGCGCTGACCGTGGCTATTGTCGGCGCCGGGATATGGGTCGCGGCGGTTATCGTCAGGGCTGTGGTTCACGCGGTTCATGGCGTGATCGCGTATTCCAAGGGTTTCCGTAACAGAGCAGAAAAAGACACCGCGGCTTCCAAAGACAATCCCGCCTTTGTGCGTCTCGGCACCATTTTAAAACTGGGCGGAGTGTCTCTGGCGGTTGCCGCGGTGCCGCTTGTGCCGGCGGTGGTTTCTTTGGCAGGCGGCCTTTTATCGGGATTGGGCATGCTCGTCGGGAAGGATATTTTCAAGACAGTGCCCGTGTTCCTGGCAGCCTTGAGGAACCGCGAAGAGCTGGCCGCCGCAGCCGCAGAGGCGAAGACCATCCTCGGTGAGAGGTATGCGGACGCGGTCACGCGGGTGTCGGATAAAACCTTTGTGCCCTCGCTCATCCTGATTGTGAGCGTCTACGCCGGGCTTGCCGCGGTCTTCGCCGCCGGCTATCTCGTTATCGCCGTCAAAGTCGGACTCTCGCGCGGCGCGCGTTCCCTCCTGCGCCGTCCGGAAATGAAGGAAAAATATCTAAAGGCCTTCGAGGCAGGGATTTTCAGTCCTTCCGCAAAAAGAGCTTCAGAGGAATCCGGCTCAAAGCCCATGGAGAAAGGAAAGCCCAGATCCTCCTCGCCGGTGCGTTTTGGGATGGTTGGTCCCGTGCGGTTCAACCGCCGGGTGTTTTTGAAATGGGCAGGGGCAGCCGTCGCGCTGGGATTATTATCGCCGCAGCATCTCTTGGCGCTTGGTCTTTCCAGGAAAGAACAGGAGGGAATTATCAGGGAGTTCCTTACCTTTGCGCGCGGACATTTTATATCTGAGACCGCTCACGTCTGGAATCTTGAGAAAGAGATGGTGGCCGCTTTCGTGCTTGAGGAATGGCATAACACCCGGACAAGGGAAGGGATTTTGCGCGGCTTATTGAAGAGAGTCACGACGTTTCTGACCGCCGAGGGGTTGTATCATGGCACCATCGGCATCGCCAGGATCCAGCCCAATATCCTTCTGGCCGATGTTAAATTCTGGGAGGCCGTTGAAGGATACGGAAGAAAGATGGAGGGAATGTTGTCTGAGAGAGAGAAAGAGATCTGGGTGTCGTCCCGCGGGGTTTTGAAAGAGATAAAAGAAATATCGCCTGAGTTTAGAAAAGGATATCTGCACACAGAAAACAACAGGCGCATGCTTACACGGCTCCTGGAGGCCGAGGCCTTCAACATTTTTGGCGCCGGTTTTATTATCAGGCAAAAGGCCGGCTTGATCAGGAGAGGGGAATTGAAGAAAAGGGGAAACCACAAGACGCTTGCCGGTCACTCGAAGGATTGGCCTGAAGATTTCCGCGTAAAAGTCGCTGACGCTTATACAGGGGCAAAGGTTTCTCATCGCGGCAAGGACAAGGTGGCGTGGTATAAAATCATCCAAGAGGCGTGGGCTAAGCAGCGGGGATCCGGGGCTCAAGGCATCGGTTTGACTAAGATCCTGCCGTCATTCGTCCATGTAAAGCCGGGGGACCGGTGTTCCTCCTCGCCGGTCACGGCGATTGAGCGGAGAAATTCTGGTAAAGACATTGTTCTGGTCCAAACGGGGATCATCTGGGCTGGATTGAATTTGGTCGATCCGTTGCATCTGCTGTTTGATATCAGTCCCCGGTTCGATGAGCTTTTGAAGGTGATCGGACGTGCGTGGCGGTATATTAAAGCGCTGTGGTTTGAATCGGATTTTTACAAGATCTGGGAGAAGATGCTGTTGAAACCGCGCAAAAGAATCAGAGACTTGATCGTTTTCAACGTGCCGAAAGCCCTGAAGGAAGGGTCAATGATCAAGGTGCAGGGTGCAGGGTACGGGGTACAGAGAAAAATTGCACGAGCGGCGAGTTCCCCGGCGGGGGCGGTGGTGCATGCCTCTGTGGAAGCCAAGGGAAGTCCGCTTGAGCAAGATTGGTATCGTTTTTACACTAATAAACTTGATCCGCTGACACCAAATCATGAAAAGTATTTTCCCTGGTTTGTCGCGAATTTTATGGATCCGGACAAAGCGGACTGGCAGGAATTTCGTCAACAGGTAGAAGCCGATTCGAGTTCTCCCTGGCAGGTGGTGCTGGCCAAAGCGAAAGGGGGCGATACCGGTGATCGGCAATAATCCGTTACAATGGGCTTCGGACAGAAACAATCCCGAGAATTCAGGTGCGCAAGAATTGTTTATCGAGGAATTCTTCCGACAGTTCAATGACCGTTGGCCGGCCGTGAGGACAGGTGAAAGGGTCCAGACACTGGAGCAGCTCATCGCGCATGTGTTGGGCTTGTTGGGGTTTAAGCGTGTCGCCCGCCATGACCGATGAGCGGCAGGCCCGGCGGGCGAGCGCGTCGTGATTCCCCCGGCCGAGCGGGTCACCACCCAGGATGTATCTTGCCGCTTTTTCAATATCCTTCAAGAACGTCGGATAACTGTGTACCGCAATCGTTTCCTTGTCCCAGAGGTTAGTGTCGAGGCCGATGGTATTGAATTGATCCCGCGCTTTCTCCCAGACGAGCATTTCCTGGATGGAGAGTTTGAGCAAAACGGGACTTAAAAGCCGCTGGACTTCGACATGGCCTTTATTCATCTGCCGGATGAGGCGTTCGTAGGTGATCCGCTCGGCCGCGGCGTGCTGGTCGACCACAAGCAGGGAGCGTCCTGCCTGGAATAGTTGGTATTTGCTCAGCAAAGCCCCGACGTAAACCGCACCAGATAATTTACTCTGAAGGTTTTCCTGGCGGTTTAATTCAGGCACGAAAAATTTTTGTCTTTCCGGCGCAGCGCTATCGGCCGTCCCCCGACTTCGCTCGGGACTCCCTCCGGTCGGATAGGCGTAATCCCGGGCCGCCTCAAACACTTCCGTCCCCAGCGGGGGATCGAACGTCACCTCCGACGGGTGCGCGCCCATGAGCGCCCGCTCCACAACATCTTTCCGGGTGGCCTGGTGACTTGGTGACCTGGTGACTTCTTTCGTTTGTCCAGTACCAAGCAGTGTTTCCTCACAGAGTTCGCGCAGAATCAAACATATCTTCTGTTCCTCGCGGATCTTGACCTCGCGTTTGGCCGGATGGATATTAACGTCGATCTCCTTCGCCGGTATCTGCAGGGACACGACAAAAAGCGGATACAGGTCTTCGGGCATGATGAGCCGGTAAACCTGGTTGAGATGAAATCCGATCGCTTTATTCTGCACCGGACGGCCGTTGACGAAGATAAACTGCATGTCCCGTCGGGCGCGTTTGATGTTGATATCGCCGAGGATCAAATCGATACGCAGGGACAGGTCTGGACCTGTCCTTACGGTTAAAAGATGTTTTTCATCGACGCGCAGGACGTGCGCCACGCGGCTTTTCGCATCTGAACAAGGCGCGACATCGACCAGATCCCTGCCTTCATGGGTCAATTGAAACCGCACGTTATGATGAAGCAGGGCATAGGGGATGAAGGTGTTGAGGGTATGATGGATTTCGGCTGCATCGGATCTGAGGAATTTCCGCCGGGCAGGGGTGTTAAAAAACAGTTCCTTGACCTCGATCTCGGTCCCGTGCCCGGGCATGGCGCAGGGACGCAGGTCGAGTCTTTTTCCACCGCGTATATGAATTTGCCACCCCGTCTTTGGCGGGGTGCCCCCGCGCTTGATTTCACCGAAGGTGGAACCTGCGGGGGCTTCTTTACTACGCAAGGTCACATCCGCGATGGCGCCGATGGAATAAAGGGCCTCGCCGCGAAAGCCCAGGGACTCAATGTCATAGAGGTCATCGGCCTTTTCGATCTTGCTGGTCGCGTGGCGCGCAAATATCTTTTCGAGGTCGTCACGTTCGATGCCGTGGCCGTTGTCCTTGATCTTGATCAGTATTTTGCCGGCTTCCTGCAGGGAAACTTCGATCGTGTCCGCGCCGGCATCGAGGGCGTTCTCAATGAGCTCCTTGATGACGGAGGCGGGCCGCTCGATGACCTCGCCGGCGGCGATCTTGCTGATGACTTCTTCTTTGAGGATGTGGACTTTGGACATTTGAGTCGTCAGACATCAGTCATCAGTCGTCAGATTTGTCTGAAGACTGATGTCTGATAGCTAACTTTCCTTTTTTTCAATCAGTTTTTTCAATTCCTGCATCTTATTCATCGCCTCCAGCGGCGTCATGGCATCGAGGTCCATCGAGCGGATGGTTTCTTTGATGGTTTCCGCCATCGGGTCGACGGGCATGTGGAAGATGTCCAGTTGTTTTTCCGGCGCCTGTTCGCCTTTAAGATTTTCTTTCAAGTCATTTTTCAATTCCAATTGCGTCAATATGTGCCTGGCGCGGCCGATGATCGCCTTGGGGATGCCGGCCAATTTGGCGACGTAGATGCCGTAGCTGTCGTCGGTCGAGCCGGGGATGATCTTGTGCAGGAAGATCACTTCATCTTTCCATTCTTTGACCGCGACGTTATAGTTCCTTACTCCGCTTTTCTTATCAGCAAGCGCCGTTAATTCATGAAAGTGGGTCGCGAAAAGCGTTCGCGTTTTGGTCGTTTGCAAATGTTCGGCGATCGCCCAGGCGAGGCTTAATCCGTCGTAGGTGCTCGTTCCCCGGCCGATCTCATCAAGGATGATGAGGCTGCGGTTGGTCATGTTGTTGAGGATGTCGGCGGTCTCGTTCATCTCGACCATAAAAGTGCTTTGGCCTTTGTTGATATCATCGTGCGCGCCGATGCGCGTAAAGATTTTATCCACGATCCCGACATGGGCGGAGGAGGCCGGGATAAAACTTCCCATCTGGGCCATGATGGTCAGGATGGCGGTTTGCCGGATATAGGTGGATTTCCCGGACATGTTCGGTCCGGTCAGGACGATAAGATGGTTTTCTTCGCCATCGAGCAGGGTATCATTGGGTACGAAAGAACCGGCGAGTATTCTTTCAACGACCGGGTGGCGGCCATCTTTGATCTCCAGCAACGTATCATCGGCGATCTCCGGGGCAATGCAGCCCGGCGATTGGGCCAGCACGTGCAGGGAGTAGAGGGTATCGAGTGTGGCGATCGTTTGGCAAAATTGATGAAGCCGCGCCGAATGCGTCAGGACCTCCTGCTGGATTTCCTGCACGAGCGCGTTCTCGATCTTGAAGATCTTTTCTTCGGCGGTAAGGATCTTTTCTTCATGTTCTTTGAGCGCGGGCGTGATGTATCGTTCGCCGTTAACGAGCGTTTGTTTGCGGATATAATCCTGCGGCGCAAGATGCTGGTTCGCCCTGGTGATCTCGATGTAATAGCCGAAGATCTGGTTGAACCCGACTTTGAGCGAATTGATCCCCGTGCGTTTGATCTCGTTTTCCTGGAATTTTTTAAGCCACTGCCGTCCGTTTTCTTGCAGGTCCCGCAAGGCATCGAGTTCGGCGTGATACCCCGCGCGGATGATTTTGCCTTCGGGATGTGACAGCGGGATGGTGTCATTGACGGCGCGTTCCAGATATTGGCGCAGGTCAGGGATGTCTTCTAAGTCAAAGAGGGCATTACGAGACACGACGGGGTTGATCGCATTCTGGATCGCGGGCAGAAGCGCTAACGTATTGCGGATCGCTAAAAGGTCTTTGGCGTGGGTGTAGCCGCAGCTTAATCTTGAAATGTTTTTTTCAAGGTCGGGAACTTTATCGAGAAGATCTTTTAACTGCCGGCAGACTTCAGGGTGGGCGCTTAACACCCGGATAGCATCCTGGCGTTCGATGATATCCGGCGCGCTTTTGAGCGGATGCGTCAGCCAGAACCGGAACATCCGCCGGCCCAGCGGCGTCAGGGTAGAATCAAGCGTAGCGATGAGCGTGTCTAATTCCAGGCCGCGCGCGGCCGCCGGGGAAATAAAAACGTAATCGTCGTCGTTGTACAGGGCGATGCGGTCGATGTGCTTGAGCGGCTGCTTGTTCATCTCCCGCAGGTATTCTAAAAGCGCGCCGGCGCTCGAGGTGGCGCTGGTCAGACCTTCGATGCCAAAGCCATGAAGGTTGTGGACGGCAAAATGTTCGCACAGTGTTTTTTTGGCGATATCCTGGTTGAATGACCATTCCCCGTAAGGACTTAAGGCGATATTTTTTGCGCGCAAAAGCGGGTATTCGAAAATGGGTTTGATCTTCGCTTCGGTTTCTTCCCCCTGCGGGTAAACGCATTCATAAATGGGGAGCTTGGCGATCAATTCCGCCAGCCGGCCGTATTCCAGGGGATATTGGTTCGTCTGGATCGTGCCGCTGACTGGATCGGTGAACGCAACTCCGATATTCTTTTCGTTGGGACTTAAACACAACAGATACCGCGCGTCGCTGTTGTGCTCATCGAGCCAGGTGCCGGCGGTGATGACCCGGATCACGTCGCGCCGGACGATACCTTTGGCGAGCGCGGGGTCTTCCATCTGTTCGCAAATGGCGACTTTGTAGCCGGATTTGATGATCCTGGCGATGTAGTTGTCGGCGGCATGATAGGGTACGCCGCACATGGGGATCTTGTTCGAAGAACCTTTGCCGCGGGAGGTCAAAACGAGATCAAGCGTCCTGGATGCCAGCTTGGCATCGTCGTAAAACATCTCGTAGAAATCGCCGAGACGGAACAACAGGACGCAGTCTTTGTGCTTCTCTTTGATAGAGCGGTACTGCGCGAGCATGGGGGTTTCGGACATGGGGGATGCCTTTAATGATTATTGATGCGAAATTTTAACACAAATTATCGATAAGAGGAATAGTAAAATTCGAAGCACGAAATCCGAAATACGAAACAATACCTCAAATTCAAATGACCCAAAATCATAAACTAGCGGTTTTAATTATTGGAATTTAGAAATTGGGATCTGTTTCGTGCTTCGAGATTCGGATTTCGGATTTTAGAAGAGAATGCTTACGCGTCATTTTATCTATGCTATACTTTTATTGTGGATAATACGCATCTTAAAAAACGGGTGTCCGGCTTTACGATGATCGAGATCATGATCGTTTGCGTCATCATCGGCATTCTGGCCGCTATCGCGTTCCCGAGCTACCGGATCCAGATGCTGAAGATCAAGAACCAGGAAGCGATCCGCGCGCTTATGGCCGTCTGGGACGCGCAGAAAGATTATTACCGGGCCACTGGCGCCTATGCGGCGATTATGGGGAATCTCGACGTTGAGTTTCCTTCGGGGTTGAAACATTTCAGCGGGCCGAATGTCGTCGCTGGCGATCCGAGTTCCTGCGGCGGCCCTGCCACGCCGGTCTTGGCGACGGCGGTATCTCTAGCGGAAGGGTATGCCCTCTCTGTATTGGACGACGGACGCGTTGTTTGCTCTCCCTGCGGTGATGCGCGGTGCACAAAGATGGGATTCCCCGACTGGTGATGGCGATCGTTCTTCTGGGTTTGGCGTTCATCGTTTATCTGGATGCCCGGATGCTGCGCCAGCTATGCTGGCGCAGCCGGAGCAGCGCGCGTTTGTTTAACGACGTATTTATCGTTTCGCCGGTTTTAACCGTCATTATCGCCGGGCTGATCTTGTTTCACCTGGCCATCGTTGAAAATTCCCCACAGGGCCTGCCGCAGTTTCTTTTTATCGCTTTATTGCCGATCTACCTTCTGCGCCGGATACGGTTTTTAAATTCCGTTGGTGGCAGGGACAGGCCGCGGCCTGCCCCTACGGAGACCGAAACCCTTGTTTCCGACGCGTATAACGTCATTCTGATCTGGTTTCTGGCCATGGTCGTCATCGGCGCTTTTTTAAAGAGTGTCGAGCAGATCTTCCCGGCATTTGGCTCCGAAATGGGCCAGCTGCTTCTTTCCGCGGTATTTTCCTCGGCGATCGCGCTTATTCTGATCGTCAGGGCGTCGCAAGAATTTTCCGGCCGGGGGTTCCTTTATAATATCGGATTACGTAAAGGCGGGCGATCCGTCGTTGAAGTGTTCGTTGTCCCGGTACTGACAGGGTTATTTTTTGCCATTGTTTCTTCGCTCATCATCTGGTTGCGTCACGAGCAGCCGGTCACTCCTTTAAGCAAGATCATTGACGCGACCGATTCGGTCTGGCTGTTCGCGGTCTTTCTGGCCATGGCGATCCTTGCGGCGCCTTTCATCGAAGAGGTCATTTTCCGCGGGTATTTTTTTCATGTCCTTAGCCGGGCCAGGGGCGAGCGCTTCGCCATTTACGTGATCGCGCTGGTCTTTGCCTTTCTTCATATCGGGCAATACTGGGGCGACTGGGCCGCGATCGTGATGGTCATGCTCCTTGGATTTGCCCTTACGATGCTGCGCGCCTGGAGCGGTACGACACTGGCAAGCATTATTGCTCACTACGCATATAACGCCGGGGTGACCATTATTCCCTTCTATCTGGTCAAATAGCTATCATCCTGCTTGACAGTTTTGGGTAAATGTATGAGAATGCTATCTACTTGGATAGTGCCATAGATTGGTCCCGGATACCCGGGTATCCGGATAACCGGATATCCGGAACGTGTCGTAAAAATGAAGAATATCTACCTCCTCAAAGACCTCGCCAAGCTCAGCGGGCATTCGACGCACACCCTGAAATACTACCTGCGGCTCGGGCTTTTCAAGGAGATTGGCCGTTCTCCAGCGACGAATTTCCGGTATTTCGACGATACTTCCTGCGAACGGCTTAAAAGGATACGCCGGCTCCAGAAGGAGAAATATTCCTTAAAAGAGATCTGCGAGCGGCTCCGACGCCTCGAAGAGGGCCGGGATTAGGTAACGATGATGATTAGAAAAAGTGTCTTTATATCGCTGATGGTCATTTTGATCGCGGGCGGGACCCCTGCGGGCCGCGCGCGGGCGCAATCTTTGAACGCGGTTTCAAACAGCGTCCTGGAAGCGGATGAGCCTGAGGCGAAACCGTCCGCTGAAGTGACTGCCGCGAAAGTCATTAAAACAACACTCGACACACTGGATGTCCAGGAAATGGACATTAAAGAGGTCCTCAAGAGAATAGCTTTTCAAAGCGGTCTTGAGATCATTTCAGACGAAGATATCAGCGCGCGGGTGACGATCTGTTTGAAGAACGTCGATGTCTTTGACGCTTTGCGGATCATCCTGGATACTAATGGACTCGCATATAGCCAGGATGTCTCGCCGGCAGCCGCGTCGGCGGGAGCGCCCGTACCGTCCGGTGCCGTGCATGTGATGACGGCCCGGAGTTTCGAGAGCCGCTTCGGTTATCCGTTCAGCCAGAAGGTCCAAACGAAGATCATCCCGCTTTCCCACGCGCAGCCTGAGAAGGTAGGCGCGCTTTTGGACAAGATGAAAGGCGCGGCCGGCAAGGTCATTTACAGCGAGGGCACCAGATCGTTTATTCTCATCGACGCTGCGCAACAGCTCGCGTCCATGAGCGATCTTATCCGGGAGATGGACGTTCCCGTGGAATCTAAAACGTTTGATCTGCGTCACGTAAAAGCCAAGGACATGGCCGCGCGTATCCAGGAATTCCTGACCAGGAACGTCGGGAGGGTCGAATTCGGTGAGCGTGAAACGATTCTGACCATCGAAGACACGCCGGCGCGGCTCGTGGAGATCGATAAACGTATTGAAGAACTCGACAAACCCGCCAAGGAGGTTTTTCTTGAGGTGAAGATCCTTCAGATCATCCTCAACGACGAAAACCGCCAGGGAGTTGACTGGGAGGCGATCGTTTCCGATTATCAGAGTTTTCTTTTCACGGGCTTTGAGGGAAAAGGGACCGGCATTCTAAGCGTGGGAACTGTTTCGGAAGAAGATTATGTCGTGCTCCTGGATGCCCTGGACACCGTCGGTATGCTTAATACGGTATCGAATTTGAAGATGACGGCGGGTGACGCGGGGCGTAATGAAATTTTGATCCGGGCCAGGGACTTGCTGGCGGATTTTGAGCCGCAGGAGCCGCAAGAGGGATTGACGGGCAAAACGGAAGTGCTTTATGGCGTTGGTTCCAGTCTGGGAGATGACGCGCAGATCATGCTGGAGATCCAGCCGCAGGTGCTGGGTGAGTCTGTCGGCGAGAAAAAAGGTCTAACGCTCAAACTTCAGGAAGGCACCACGGTTGTCGTCGGCGGGCTGTTCAAGAGCGTTCATGTTGAGGCAACACGCAAGATCCCCTTGCTCGGCGATCTGCCGTTATTGGGTTTCGCGTTCCGGATGCAGGGGCAGCGCCTGCGGGAAACGGAGATCATCGTCTTTTTAACGCCGAAAGTGATAGTAAAAGAATAAGGTTAAAAGAGGTTTTAAAATGTTGAGAAAGGTTACAAAAAGTTTCAGGTTACCCAAAGGTTGCAAGAAGATAACGAAACCTTATGCAACTTCAAGAAACCTAAAAACCTTTTCCAACCTTTTCCAACCTTTTCTAACATTTAGCAACTTAAACCACTTTCAGTTTTGGCTTTTCGTTCTCTCGTTTGTCCTGTTTACGAGCGGCTGCGCGACGGTCCCCGGGGGGCGTATCACGGATTCGCGCAGGCGGATCTATCTGAAAGATCTTTGCGACCGGTATTCGCTCGCCTGGCAATGGGACCATATTTCCCAGACGGTGGATCTGAAAATAGACGGCACCGCCGTCCGTCTTCTGATGGGGAGCGACATTTTATTGCTGGGCAAGGAGCAGGTCAAGTTGAACGCTCCTGTTCTGATCGATCAGAGCTCGGTGATACTGCCGCATGATTTCAGGGCAAAGGTCATGGACAGATTCCCGAATTTATTTACCGCGAAGGCGCCATCGCGATCACGGGTCACGCGGGTCACGCGCGTGTTCCGCAAGCTCCGGGAAGTGGTCATCGATGCCGGTCACGGCGGCAAAGATCCCGGCGCCATCGGCGTCGCGGGCATGAAGGAAAAGACGGTCGTCCTTGATGTCGCCCAGCGGCTAGAAAAGTTACTGGAGGCCGCGGGGGTCAAGGTGACGATGACCCGCAAAGACGATACGTTCATTTCCCTGCAGGAGCGTACCGAGATCGCCAGCCGGTCCAAGGCGGATCTGTTTATCAGCATCCACGCGAACGCGAGCTCCGCGCGCAGCGTCCACGGCGTGGAGGCGTATTGTTTGAAGGATTTAGGGACACTTGAGAAAAATGAGGCCCAGCGCCAGGCGAACCATAAATTGATGTTCAAAAATCTGGCCATGGAAAAAGGTTCTTTGAACCTTGAGGATATCGTTGAGGATATGCTTTATACGCACAAGCAGAGCGTTTCTCCAGCGCTGACGGCAAAACTTGCGGACCGGGTGGCCCAGACGGCCAAGGCGAATGATCGGGGCGATAAGCAGTCGCGGTTTTTTGTCCTGCGCAACACGTTGATCCCGGCGGTGTTGGTGGAGATCGGTTTCGTGACCAATCCTAAAGAGGGGCGGTTACTGAAGACCGGTGATTATCGGCAAAGGATCGCCGAGGGACTGGCGAACGGGATTTTGGGATACGGGGATGGGCGGTAAAAGCACGAAATTCGAAGCTCCAAACCCGTAAATTCAAGATCCAAAACAACGTTTTGAATTTAGATATTTGGATTTTGTTATTGTTTCGTATTTCGGATTTCGGATTTCGTGCTTCGGATTTAAGAATAGGATACTGAAATGTCTTTAAATTATAGTCCAATCGGTGTTTTTGACTCGGGCCTCGGCGGGTTGACTGTGGTCAAGGAATTGATCCGGCAGCTGCCGCGAGAGCACATCGTCTACTACGGCGATACCGCGCGCGTGCCCTACGGGACCAAATCCAAAGAGTCCATCATCCGCTTTTCCCATGAGAACACGCGGATCCTTTTGAAACGCAATGTCAAGATGGTGGTCGTGGCCTGCAATACCTCATCGAGTTACGCGCTTGTCCAATTGCGCAAGCATTTTCATTTACCGATTGTGGGCGTTATCGATCCCGGCGCGCGCAAGGCGGCGGAGGTGACGCGTAACCGGAAGGTGGGGGTCATCGCCACGCCGGCGACGGTCAACAGCCGTTCCTACGCCAGGGCCATTTTTCGTTACGACCGCGCGATCCAGGTGTCCAGCCAGGCGTGTCCTTTGTTCGTTCCATTGGTGGAGGAAGGCTGGCTGCGCAAACCCGTGACCACGGCCGTGGCCCGCGAATATTTGAAACCTTTGCGAAAGACCGGCGTCGACACGCTGGTATTGGGATGCACGCATTACCCGTTGCTGAAAAGTGTTCTCAAAGACGTGATGGGCGCGAAGGTGGCCCTGGTCGATTCCGCCACGGAGGTCGCCGCCGAGGTCAAACGCATCTTGCAAGACAGACAATTGTTGCGTCCGTCCGCCGTCAGGCTCTTCCCCTCAGGAAGACGGGCGCGATACAGCTTTTTGATCAGCGACCGGCCGCAACAGTTCGAAAAAACGGCCAGGGAGTTTTTGGGGTATAATATCAAAGCAGTTAAGATCTGATGGTTCGTCGTTCGTATCCCGTATCTCGTATTCCGTTGAATGTTTACGAAATACGAAACACGGACGACGAGATACGAAATTATGTTTGAACTCTCTGTCAAAAGTCACATTGCCTCAGCGCATTTTTTAACAGGATACCAGGGCCGGTGCAAGAACCTGCACGGCCACACCTGGCATATCGAGGCCGTGATCGCCGGTGATGACCTTGATCCGATCGGCATGGTGGCGGATTTCGCGGGTCTAAAGAAGCAATTGAACGAATTCTTGATGCCCCTCGACCATGTGTGCCTCAATGATCTGGGGTATTTCAAGCGCAACAATCCGACGACCGAGAATATCGCCAAATATATTTACCAGAATTTTGCCGGGGTGGTCGCGCCGCTAAAGATCAAAAGGGTCCAGGTGTGGGAATCGGAAACTTCGAGCGTGGTGTATTTTGAATGAGACGTCAGTCATCAGTCTTCAGACATCAGGCTGACGACTGACGTCTGATGTCTGAAGACTAAAAATGAAGAAAGCAGTCATTCTCCTCTCCGGCGGGCTGGATTCGAGCACGGTCCTTTATTACGCCAGGGCCAGGGGATTTCAGCCGTCTTGCTTGGTCTTCGATTACGGGCAGCGCCACCGCGTGGAACTAAAAAGGGCGGCGGCAATCGCGCGGCAGGCGGGGTGCCCGTGCCGGATCGTAACGATCCGTCTGCCGTGGGGCGCTTCGGCGCTTTTGGACAAAAGGATCGGCTTGCCGAAACGAAAGGCGGTCGACCCCCGGGAGATCCCCGTAACGTACGTGCCGGCGCGCAACATCATCTTTTTAAGCTTCGCGGCGTCGTTCGCGGAAGCGATCGGCGCCCGGGCGATCTTCATCGGCGCCAACGCGATTGATTATTCCGGGTACCCGGATTGCCGGCCGGAATTCTTTCGCGCGTTCCAGCAGGCGCTCGACCGGGGCTTGAGATCCGGCGTGCAAAAAAAGACGATCAAAATTTACGCCCCGCTGTTACGTAAAACCAAGGCGCAGATCATTCGAATGGGATTGAAATTAAAGGTCCCTTACCAACGGACGTGGTCGTGCTACAGCGGCGGGCGCCGGCCTTGCGGCGCTTGCGACAGCTGCCTCTTGCGCCGCCGGGGATTTGAAGAAACCGGGTTAAAAGATCCGCTACTTGTCACCAGGACACCAGGTCACCCGTCACACGTGTGACTTTGTGACGTGGTGACTTGGTGACTTTGAATATGAAAGCAAGAATTTCCGAAATCTTCCACTCCATCCAGGGCGAAGGCAAGTACACCGGCCGGGAGCAGGTGTTCGTGCGGTTTTTTGAGTGCAACATGCACTGCGTCTGGTGCGACACGCCCAGGTCGATCGGCGACACGACCCGCCATTATAAAGAGTACGGCCTTGAGGAATTGCTCTCCGAGGTGAGAGACCTGTGGCCGGGCTGCCATTCGGTGAGCTTGACCGGCGGCGAGCCGCTGGTGCAGAAGGATTTTATCAAAGAGCTTTTGCCGTCTTTTAAAAAAGAAGGAATGCGCTCCTGCCTGGAGACCAACGGGATCTTTGACCGGCACCTTGCCGAGATCATCGACGACGTGGACATTATCGCGATGGACTTCAAATTGCCCAGCTCGACGAAGTGCCGGCCGTATTGGGAGGAGCACGCGGCGTTCTTGCGGGTCGCCCGGCAAAAAGAGGTTTTTATCAAAGCGGTCATCTCCAGCGACACGGACAAAGAGGATATCGCGCGTTCCGTGGAGCTGGTCGCGGGGATCGACCCGAACATCCCCTTTATCCTGCAGCCGAATTATTTTGAGCGGCAAAACGGCGCCCTGGACCGCTGTCTGGATTATCAGGATTATTGCCGGCAATATCTCACCGACGTCAAAGTGATGTCGCAGATGCACAAGGTGTGGAAAATAAGATGAGTCTTCAGTCATCAGTCGTCAGATTGGTCTGAAGACTGAAGTCTGATGTCTGACGACTAAGAGCGAGGTTTTTCAATGCCCAAACGAAAAAGTTCTTACGAAGACCGGCAGAATAATATCCGCGCGCTCAAGACGCCGGAGATCGAGGTTTGGGAAAATAAATATCCCGACAGAGATTACACAGTGCAGCTGTCTGTTCCCGAATGTACCTGCATTTGCCCCAAAACGGGCCTGCCGGATTTTGTGACGATCCATGTGACTTACGGGCCGGATAAGACGTGTGTCGAGTTAAAATCGTTTAAAATGTACATTATCGCCTTCCGTGATGTCGGGATCTTTCACGAACATCTGGTCAATAAGGTCCTCGATGATCTCGTCGCCGCCTGTCGTCCGCGCTGGGCGGAGGTTGAGGCGACCGTGAACCCGCGCGGCGGCATTACGGCGACGGTGGTGGCGGAGTACCAAATGAAGCCTAGACTTACGGAACGAAGTGAACGTAAGTCTAAAGGCTGAATTTGGTAAAGGGGGGATTATGTCCAGAGTAGACGGCCGCAATCCGGATCAACTGCGTAAAATTAAAATTACGAAGAATTTCGTCAAACACGCCGAAGGTTCCTGCCTGATCGAATGCGGATTGACGCGGGTCATCTGCACGGCGAGCGTTGAGGAAAGCGTCCCGCCTTTTTTAAAAGGCAAAGGCACCGGCTGGGTGACCGCCGAATACGGGATGCTGCCGCGATCCACGGACACGCGGATGCGCCGGGAAAAAACGCTCACCTCCGGACGGACGCTGGAGATCCAGCGCCTGATAGGAAGGTCTTTGCGCGGCGTCATTGATCTAAAACAATTGGGCGAGCGCACCGTCAAGATCGATTGCGACGTCATCCAGGCCGACGGGGGAACGCGCACGGCATCGATCACCGGCGGGTTTATCGCCCTGGCCCTGGCGCTTGACAAAATTAAGAAACAAAACTTGATCGACCGCGCGCCCTTGACGGATTACGTGGCCGCGGTGAGCGCCGGCATTTATAAAGGACAACCGCTCCTTGATCTCAATTATGAGGAGGATTCTTGCGCGGACATGGACATGAATGTGGTGATGGTCGGCAGCGGGAAATTCGTGGAAGTGCAGGGTACCGCGGAGCGCGCGCCGTTCTCCAGGCAGCAGATGGACAAGCTCTTGAATCTGGCCGCGCAAGGTATTCGGGAATTGATAAAAATGCAGAGAAAGTATGTTGGAACCATTTAGTTTTCAGTCATAAGACTTCAGTCTTCAGACTAATCTGACGACTGATGACTGACGTCTGATGTCTCATCCAATGCACGAACTCATCATCGCGACAACCAATCAAGGCAAGCTGCGGGAGATCAGGGAACTCCTCAAAGATTTTGTTCTTAAGATCACGTCTTTGTCCGATTATCCGGACGCGCCCAAAGTAGAAGAGGATGGCAAGAATTTCGCCCAGAACGCGCTCAAGAAAGCGGCCACGATCGCGTTGTACACGGGGAAGCTGACCCTCGGCGAGGATTCCGGCCTGGAAGTCAAGGCTTTGGATAACAAGCCCGGGATCCATTCGGCCCGCTTCTCGGGCGCCGACGCGACGGATAAAAAGAATAACGCCAAACTGCTGCGGGTATTGCGCGGCGCGCCTTTGAGAAAACGCCAGGCGCGTTACCGCTGTTTTGCCGCCCTTGTCGACGGGAAAGGTGTCATCGACGTGGTGAACGGTTCATGCGCCGGGCTTGTCGCGCTTCGCGGCCGCGGCAAGAACGGCTTCGGCTACGACCCGCTGTTTTTCCTTCCGCGATACAACAAAACTTTCGGAGAGCTGGCCCCTGCCATCAAAGCCAGGATCAGCCATCGGGCGAGAGCATTAAGCAAAGTAAAGAAAGTGTTAAAGAAATACATCGGATAGTTAGTATTTCGTATCTCGCATACCGTATTTCGTACGAAATACGAGCGACGAAATACGAGATACGATTAGAAAATTTCCTTCAATATCGTCCCAATCCCTTCCTTGATGCCTCCCTTGAGGACATCCGTCGTTTTTTCGAGGATTTTAAAAGGAAGGGTCTGGACTTTGTACTGCGGATTGCGCAGGGTTCCGGTGAGCTTTATGGAAACATAATCTCCCTGGGACAGCAAAAGCGAGGGGATTTTTTTGAGCGATGTGGATTCGGCGGCGGCCAGTTCCCCAAAAGTCGGCGCGATGTCGAAGTTGATGTTCCCCTCAAGATCGATCCATCCCTGTCCTTTAAGGCTGATGCTGTTGCTGTTCATCGCGGCGTCGGCGGTCGCGATCTTCCCGTCGGCCATTGTAAAATTTGCCTGCCCGTCGGTAAAGACGACGTCCTTGAACTCCGGGATGAGCAGCACATCCGGAAGACCGTCAAGGATGTTCCAGCGGAAAAGATGTCCTTGTGTGACGGACAACGAGCCGCCGCCTTTCCATCGCGCGGGGTCTTTGAGGATGCCGCTTAAATTCAGGAAAGCGGAAAGTCGTCCGGCCAGGAATTTATTTCTCGGCAGGTTGCTTTCGCGTAAAATGGCCAGGTCCATGCCTTCCAGCGATCCGGTCAATTGCGCGAGGATTTCTTCCTGCGCCAGGTCCGCCGAGGAAATGAGGTTAAGGCTGCCGTTATAGACGCGGCCCGTGAGATCGCATTTGCTGACGTGCCGGTCGCGCTGCGTGTATTCAATGACAGGGTCATCGAGATGAAAGCCGTTGAAAGATACCGTCGGCGCGCGGGCGGTAAACGTCAGGTCCCAGTCCTGCCAGTTTTTCGGTTTTCCTTTAAAGAGTCCTCCGCCGGAAAACGTGCCAACGGGCTGGAATTTCAAGATCCGCTCTTTAAGCGCGGACGAGAAGGCGCTCAAGTCCTCGAGGCTCAAGGTGAACGTTCCACGGATGTCCATATCCGGCTCATTTTTTTCCAGCAGATGCACGTCGCCTTTGATATCCATCGAGCTGTTGAAATATTTCCCCGTCAGGAAAACGATCTGAAAGGCCTGGTTCAAGATTTTGATCTGGGCCGAAGCGTTGAGAACTTGCGAGGTCACCTCAACGTCCACGGTCGGCCGCGAAAAGTCGGCGAACTGGCCGTTAATGGTGTATTGGTTCTTTTGGTAAAGGCCCCGGAGATCTTTCCAGACGATCAAGTCTTTTTTGTAATCGATCTCCCCGGAAATTCCGGTAATTTCACCCGGGACTTTTGGGCTGGTGATGGTCGCGTTGTGCAATTTGGCATTGAGCTGGATGTCCGCGGTAGCGGGGCTTTTGATATCTCCCAGGTAAGACGTCTCAACGGCGGCCGTCCCGGCGGCAGTGAAGTTCGTTTTTTCCGCCAGGACCGGGAACGCCGCGAAAAGTTTTTGCAGGTCGAGGTTGTCCGTTTTCGCTTTGATATTCAAGAGGGGCTGGCCGAAGTTGATAAGGGAGCCGGAGGCCTCGATGTCCGTCCCCTGCGCCTGAAAGCTCAACTGGCCGCTGGCAAGCCGGTTGGTCTCGATCTGGATCGTCCCGCGTATTTTCTCGATTCTCCCGACGTAGGGGACGTCCTTGATGACCCCGTCGGCAAAATGCAATTCGCCGGAATAAAGATATTTATTGTCCTGGCCGTTAGGGTCATACTGATAGGTCAGGTTCCCGTCGGGGTGACCTTCCAGGGCGATCTGCGGCGTCAATTGCAGATGAGCATTTCTCAAGCCCAGGTCGGATTTGATCTCGCAGCCGCCTCCTTGACAAATTAATTGAGTTTCATGGCTTTTGAGGTCCGTCTGAAGAAATTTGTCAGCGGCCCAATCCATACGTCCGTCGGAAAACTGCAGGTCGCTTAAGATGCCGAGCCTGCCTTCATCGAAGGCGAACTTTGTTTTTTGTGTCGTCAGATCCCCGCGCAGTTTATAGTCAACGGAAAACGCCGCGTCCAGCCCGTTGATGTCCAGGGCCGTTTCCAGGCGGATGCCGCGCTCATCGTTACGCATGACAAAGTCGTTGGCCCGGACGGTTTGCGCGCGGATACCTTTGTTTTCCCCCGTGACCACGCGCGTCTCTTCCAGGATGAGGCTGCCTTGGGCGGACATTCCCTGGGGAGAAATATCCAGCGATTTTATGTCGGCGCTTATCTTGCCATTGAGCGAACGCCCTTGCGCGAACGTGATAAAAGTTGAGTCAGATTCCAGGTGCCCGCTGGCCGTCCAGCGCCCGTCCTGGCGGGTCAGGGAAACGTCGGTTGCCTGCGCCGAAGTGACGATTTTCTTTCCTCCGGCAAGCTCGACGTCCATCTTGTCGACGGCCGCGCTCCCCTGGACCTGCAGCCCGTCGGGCTCCCAATTCAGGTTCAAATCCAGCGAGGTGATGATACCGTCTTGGAAATGGATATCCTGCGGCAGCCATAGGTCCCCCGAGGGGGAGGAGCCTTTGGCCGCGGGGGAGGGAATAAGGGATAAGTATTGGGCCAGGGCGACGCGCTCCGCGATGACGCGGGCGGAAAGCCTGCGTGATTCAAGGTAATAATTTCCTTTGATGTTGACGGTAGATTCACGGCGGGGAATTCTGCCTTGCAGGGTAAAGCGGACGATCTTGTTGAGCGAGAACCGGGCGTCGAGTTCGATGTTGTTGATGACTTCATGAAAATTTCCCGGCACGGTCTGGTCGGTGTAGGCGATCTCGCCGTTTTTGACGATGATCTTGCGCGGGGCGAGAGTCCATGAACTCTTGCCGGAGGTTCCCTCCCCTCGGGGAGCCTCTGGCCGAGGGGAAGGAGATTTCTCCGTGGCCAGCAGATCGGAGAAATTCCACCGGTTGGTGTCTTCACGCACGATCTGCGCGAACGGGCCGCTCACGCGCATCGACGGGATCAGGATGATCTTTTTCTGGAATACCGGCGCCAGGAGGACATGGAAACTGACCTCATCGGCCTGCAGAAAGACGCGCTCGGGATCGTCTTTCTGGTAGACGGTGACGTTACGCACGATAAACCCGCGCAAGGGGCTGAAGTGGATCTCATCGATGGTGACGTTACGCTGAAGATATTCCTGCGCCCGGGCGATGACGAAGCGTTTGAACTGGACCGGCAAAAAGATGTTCTGAATATAGAAATAAAGAAAATGGGACAGGATAAAGATCGTCAGGAGGGTATAGATTGTCTTGCGCGTCCAGTGCATGGCATTTATGGTTCGACGCGCTTCGCTTGCTCACCATTGGAGCGTCGAACCACCCTGAGCGAGCGAAGCGCGTCGAAGGGTTAACTTAAAGTTAGAAGTTTATTATAACCAGGCGCGGCACGCGTTGCAAAGCAAAACAAAAGGGAGGGAATCCGAGGATTCGGAGATCCTTTCCGAAGCTTGAAGAATCCTGTCTGGCACTATTTCGCGGCAGTGCTACAATATATAATACTTTGAACAAATAAATCAAAAGAAGGACCTCTGTCGCAAAAGGACGCTCACGCCGCGGAAAGGAAAAATATGTTCCCATTAAATAGCTTCGAAAAGCTCGACCCCAGTTTCAAGGTCCGTTCGCCCAAAGGGAAGGGAAACGGCGCGCCGGTCACCACGCTCTGTTCGCTTGACCAGTTCCATCAGGGCGGCATGATCTTCATCAAAAATAAAAAATATTACCAACGGCTGCTGGATAAGCTGCAAACGGGCGCGGCGCTTAATGATGTAGGCGTTGTTTTCCAGGATTCGTTTTTTAAGACGATTGCCGCGGAGGAAAAATCCGGCGCGCTGGAGCGCTTCGCCTTTTACGCTACCGTAGAATCCGTTGACCTGGCGTTGTCGCGTTTTTCAAAATTATTTTATGATGAATTTAACGCTCTGGGCAACGATCTCGTCGATGGGCGCAAAACAGGCACGGCCAGGGTCGATCCCGCCAGCGCAGTCGCGGAAAATGTCTTTATCGGCGCGGGCGTCACGGTCGGCGCGCGCGCTGTTATTCATTCCGGCTGCGCGATACTATCGCATTCGACGGTCGGCGAGAATACGGTGCTCTATCCCAACGTCGTGATTTACCGCAATGTGCACATCGGCAAGAATTGCCGGATCCACGCGAACACGACGGTCGGTTCGGACGGGTACGGCTATAATTATTTTAAAGGCGAGCACCTGAAGGTCTGGCATTTCGGCGGGGTTGTGATCAAGGATTCGGTCGAGATCGGATCAGGGACATCGATCGACCAGGGCACGTTCTCTCCGACGACGATCGGCGAAGGGACCAAGATCGATAACCAGGTCCATATGGGGCATAATTGCAAGGTCGGCAAAGGTGTTTTGATCACCGGACAGGCGGGGTTCTCCGGCAGCGTCACTGTGGGTGACTATGTCGTGATGGGAGGGTGCGCTGTTTTTGCTCCGGAGGTCGTCGTCGGCAAAGGTGCGCAGATCGGCGGGCTCTCGGGGGTGACCAGCGACGTGCCGGAAGGGGCCGTATATGCCGGGCATCCCGCGCGCCCGCTCAATGAATTTCTGCGGTCTGTGGCCGCATTAAGAAAACTGGCTCTGAAAAATAAAATAAAAATTCCGGTGGAATAAGTGTTCTAGTCTGTCTGGGGTTGAATCTGCTATGATGTGTCCCTGTCGATGAGACGGGAAAAATCGGAAAGGGGGTGGCCGCATGGGAGACAAGAGCAAGGGCAGGAAAGACAAGAAAAACAAGAAGCCCAAGCAGGGCAAAAAATAGTTTTTTTAAGCCGGGCTCCCGGGGGCAGCACATTGCCCCCGGTGCCGGGTTGACCTTCCCTCCGAAAACGCCCGTCGGTTTTTATCCGTAAATTGCGGCCTTATTTATCCGCCTTCCTCCCGCAGGGAGCCTAACGGGCAGAATACCACGGCTTTTTAAGCCGTGGATGAATGCGGTAAAAAGCCGTGGCGCTTCGGTGGATTCCGCCCCAACGACATGTCTGCGGATAACCCCGACGAGTATGGCGAAATTGTCGAAGAGAATTTCGCCATATTTTATCCCGAGAAATTTCTTTAGAAATTTCCGGGACTTTACCCTTGAAATCGCAGGGGCGATTTCTAAGGGCGAGTCGGGGTAAACCAGGTACCACGAGCTTTAGCCCGTGGGGCTCCATAACCCCGGTCTTTGACGATCTTCCGGCGGTTGATCTGGTTGACCAGAAAGGTCCACGTCAATATCCCCATGATAATCATGGCGATGAGGAACAGCGCGTAGGCGATCGGCCGATTGATAAAGCCTCCCGTCATCCGGGTGTATTTCGACATGCCGCCTATCCCGGCGATCAGATTGATATATTTTTGCAAAGGCCTGAAGAGCGTGTTATACTGCCTCCCATAACGGGGAGTAGCGTTAATGAGCACATAAGTTGCAGAGCCGACAGGCGAGGTAACTTATAGGTGCGAATTAATCCCGGGGAGTGAAGCGACGAGGGACCTAGATGTGCATAGGCATCTCGCCCTAAAACGGGCTCGATGCGAATTGCGGACAGTTAAGTGAGAGCAATTCGGGGAGTAGCGCAGCTGGCTAGCGCACTTGCTTTGGGAGCAAGGGGTCGAGAGTTCAAATCTCTCCTCCCCGATTTCTACAATATATCCTTTTTGCGGTGGCGCAGGAATTCGATCGCCCCCGGCAGGAACGAAACAATGATAATGCCCAGAATGACCAGAGAGAAATTTTTCTTGACAAATTCCAGCGCGCCGAAATAATATCCCGCCAGCGTCAGTAAAAAGACCCACAGCAGCCCTCCCACGACGTTATAAAGAAGGAACCGTCGGTAGCGCATGGCCCCTGCGCCGGCCAAAAACGGCGCGAAGGTGCGGATGATGGGGACAAAGCGCGCGATGATGATCGTTTTCCCGCCGTATTTCTCGAAGAATTTTTCTGTCCGTTCCAGGTATTCCTGTTTCAGAAAGGGTATTTTTTGATGCTGGAAGACCTTGGGCGCCAGCGCGTGGCCGATTCCATAATTGGCGCTGTCGCCCAGGACGGCGGCCGCGCTTAGAAGGAAAAGCACTCCCTGGATATCCAGATATCCGACCGCGGACATGGCTCCGACGGCAAAAAGCAGCGAGTCGCCGGGCAGAAACGGTGTGAAGACCAGGCCCGTCTCGCAAAAAACGATCAAAAACAATACAAGATAGGTCCATGACCCGCAGGTCTGGACCAGCGCGTTGAGATGATCGTCTAGGTGGAGGAAAAGATCGATGAAGTTCATGGTGTCTCTTTCTTATAAGGCACATCGTCGTTCGTACATCGTATTCGAAGTACGATCTGCGGCATCTACACCGTTTTTTTCGTCAAAATCCGTCTAAAGCAGTAAAAAGTCAACCCCGTGATAAATCCCCAGGAAATGATCAGGAACAGCCAGCCGTCGAGTCTCATGGTTTGATCTCCTTCAATGAGCGCATCACTTACGGAAGCACGAATGTGCGACGTAAGTGATCAGCGCGAATTGGACCCTTGACCCTTGACAACTTAATTAAGTTGTCAAGGGTCAAGGGTGAATTCCGGCAGCAACTTATGTTCACTGTCGTTCCATAAGTTGCGCCGTCATTCATATTTGCGCTTCCAGGCCAGCTTGACCAGGACGATCAAAATGATGAAGATCGCCAGAAGTCCCAGCCGGGTCGCCAGCACGCAGATTTTATTTTCCGGCGCGACATTTTCCATCAGGATCATTTTAAGCCAGTCCTGGTAGAACCATGCGCTCAGGATCGTCAAAAGAAAAAGCGGTGTTACGTATTTGATGATGAATTTGTAAATTTTAGGGACTTCCATGTCCGCGCCGTGATGGACTTCCGCCCAGGCTTTATCCATGCCAAAGACCCATGAGAAGAGGATCACCTCCACAGTGGCGAATACGACCAGGCAGAAGGTCCCTCCCCAGAAATCAAGTTCGTCCACCACGCCATTTTTAAGAAAGAAAATAGCTGGATGGCATAAGACAAAAGCCACTGCCCCAAAGATCAGTACGGCGCGTTTACGGCTAAGGTTGAATTCATCTTCGAGAAACGCGACCGCGGGCTGAGCGAGTGAAACCGAGGAAGTGATCCCCGCCAAAAACAGCAGAAAGAACCAAAAGAATCCCATCAAATGCGGCATAGGCATTTGATTGACCACCAGCGGCATGGTGACAAACCCCAGGTTAAAGACGCCGGACTGGGCGATCGTTTGGATCTGTGTGGGCCCGAAGAAAATGAACGCGGCCGGTAAAATAATACTGCCGCCCAAAATGACCTCCGCGACTTCGTTGGTGCTCGCCGCCGTCGTGCCGGAGAGGACCACGTCGTCGCCTTTGTGCAGGTAACTGGCATAGGTGAGGATGACCCCGATGCCGACACTCAACGTAAAGAAGATCTGTCCCGCGGCCTCCAGCCAGACGCGGGCGGATAAAAGCGCGCTAAAATCCGGATTCCAGACAAAGCCAAGGCCGTTGCTGACGTTCCAGTCCGGACGGGCCGGGTCCGGCGTGCCCAAAGTCAGGACGCGGACAAACAGGATGACCGCGCAGAAAAAAAGCGCCGGCATGGCCCATTTGCAAAAGCGCTCGATGCCGCCTTTGATGCCGTGGTAGATCACGACGGCATTGAGGAAGAACGTGATCAGAAAAAAGAAATACGCCCAACCGAGGCCATGGAAATGCCGGTTTTGTTCCAAGCCCTGGTAGCCGCTTAAAAAATTTTTCATGCCGGCCTGGTCGGTGAGACCATCATATTTTCCCAAAAGAGCGAAGAAACTGTAGGCGAGCGTCCAGGATTCGATGTAGGTGTAATAGATGAAAATAACGAGGGGGCCGAAGATGCCGATGACGCCGAAATATTTGATGAAGCGGTTTTTGCGCCAGATGCTGTGGAAGATGCCCGGCGCGGTGCCGTGGCCGAACCCGCCGCCGTAACGGCCCAGCGTCCATTCGATCCATATTAAGGGAATTCCCAGGAGAAGCAGCGAAACAAGGTAGGGGATCATGAACGCCCCGCCGCCGTTGGCCGCCACTTTGGCCGGGAACCTTAAGAAATTCCCGAGCCCGATCGCCGAACCCGCGACCGCCATGATGATCCCCAGCCGCGAGCCCCATTGCTGCCGGGTTGCCGGTGTTTTGCTCATGGCCTTATCCTTCGGTTGCTCATAATTGGCTACATTATACCTTCCCTCGAAAAAAGAGGGTATGAATAATTTATTTTTGTGCGCAGGGTATTTGCTATGTATAATACGGGCGTGTTTATGACCCATTCGACTACGCTCAGGGTCATCCTGAGCAAACGACGAATAAAATGAGGAGTGTGTCGAAGGATGAAAAACAGAATCCAGTTTAACCGCAATGAGCTTTCAGGAAGTTTTGGGGATATCGGCACCGATTTTCCGTTGATCGCGGGAATGATCCTTGCGTCAAACCTTGACGTGGCCAGCGTCTTTGTGATGTTCGGCTTGATGCAAATTCTCACGGGGATCGTTTACGGATTGCCGATGCCCATGCAGCCGCTCAAAGCCATGGCGGTTTTGGTTATTTCCCAGAACATTCCATCTTCCGTATTGTTCGGCGCGGGATTTGCCATCGGTCTGGTGATGCTGGTTTTAAGTTTGAGCGGCGCGCTCAACTGGCTGGCGGTAAAAACCCCGTCGTGTGTGGTGCGCGGGATCCAATTCGGTTTGGGGTTATCCCTAGCATCGTTGGCGCTTACGAAATATGTCCCGAGTATGGGCAACGATGGTTATGTTCTTGCTTTGATCGGCTTTGTGATCATGGTCGTTTTGCTGGGCAACCGCCGCTGGCCTCCGGGGATCTTTGTCATCGGCCTGGGGTTGCTTTACGCTATTTTCTTTAAGGTGGATTTGAACAGCCTTTCTTCCGGGATAGGTTTGCGTTTGCCGCAGTTTTCTTTACCCGGCGCCCGTGATATTCTCGCCGGGTTTTTCCTTCTGGCCCTGCCGCAACTGCCGCTTTCGATATCGAATTCCGTGATCGCGACCAACAAGACCGTCCACGACCTTTTCCCTGAGCGAAACATATCGGTCAAAAAGATCGGGATGACTTATGCCTTTATCAATCTGGTGGTGCCGTTTTTCAAAGGGATCCCTGTCTGCCATGGCTGCGGCGGCCTTGCCGGTCATTACGCGCTGGGCGGACGGACGGGGGGGGCGGTGATCATTTATGGATCGGTCCTTGCCGTCATCGGCCTGATGTTCAGCCAGGCGTTTCATCAGGTTGTCCAATTTTTCCCGCAGCCGATCCTGGGTGTCGTGTTATTTTTTGAAGCCTTGACGCTGATGCTTTTTATCCGCGATCAGGCGCAAAGCAAACGCGGCACGGCGATAGCTTTGCTCGTTGCCTTGGTGTGCCTGACACTGCCCCAGGGATATGTCGTTGGGTTGATCATCGGGACAGCTTTGTATTATTCTCCTTACTTCAAGGGCCTTTGATTCGGTGACAGATGCTCTTTTATGCATAATAAATGTACCCAATAGGGTACTATATAAACAAAAATATATAATTATGCACCCTTTCGGGTATACTAAAATCATAATAATCCCCATCGGGTATAATAAACAAAAGTATTAATTGAAATTGTACCCGACAGGTGTTACATTATTACCAATGAATTACCATATTATTAATCTTCAAATTAAAGATTTGCGGAAAAAATTAGGTCTGACGCAAGTTGATTTTGCGAAACGGGCTGAAATCGGTCTGCGTTTTTTAAGAGAACTTGAGAGGGGAAAAACTACTGTTCGATTGGATAAACTTAATAAAGTTTTAGATTTTTTGGGATATCACTTGGAATTAAAAAGGAATGAACCTGAAAAGGCATCCGGAACTCTTATCACTAAACTTGGTAAAAGGAAAATAACTTAGGGCAAGAGAACCTATGAAATCGTTACGACAAGCGCAAGTTTTTTATGGGAATGAATTAGCCGGGTATCTTCAAGAGAGAGAAGACGGTTATATTTTTGAATATGATAAGGAGTTCTTGAAAAAGGATATTCCTGTTTCAGTATCTTTGCCTCCAAGAGAAGAACCTTATAAGTCTAAAGAATTATTTCCATTCTTTAAAGGTCTTTTGCCCGAAGGTTGGTATTTAAATATTGTCAGTGCTACCCGGAAAGTCGATAGCAAAGATTCGTTCGGTGTTTTGCTTTCAACGGCGAGTGTAGATACCATCGGTGCGGTAACGGTGCGAAGCAGAAAGGCGGTATAACTTTAGAAATGAGTGATAAATTTATAAAAAATATGTTCAATGCTTCTGAATTGCCAATTATAGATTTTGGCTTGGAAGATATGTCCCAAAAAGCGCAGAAATTAACCGGGAAACTATCCATTTCTGGAGTCCAGCCAAAATTACCGATGAAACTGGATAAAAAAAGGAATTCCTTAATTCCTGTTGCTGACGGCGGGGAGTATATCTTAAAACCACAAAATGCCGCTTTTCCCAATATTCCAGAAAATGAACAGTGTTGCATGGATCTGGCGGAAGAATTTGAGATAGATGTCCCCCCCCATTGCTTGCTTTCTTTAAAGGATGGCAGTTTGGCATATATCGTCAAAAGATTTGACCGAGAGTCAGGCGTGAAAATACATCAAGAGGATTTCTCTCAAATACTGGAAGTCGAAGACAAATATAAAGGTTCTGTTGAGCAAATCGGACGTAAATTAAAAGAAATATCAACAGCGCCAGGGTATGATGCGCAGTTATTTTTTGAAAGAGCCGTCTTTAACTTCATTATTGGGAACGGAGATGCGCATCTAAAGAATTATTCAATCACATACAAGGATAAGGAAACTATCCGACTGACTCCTGCTTATGATATTGTTTGCTCAAAATTAGTGATCCCGGATGAAGCAGATTCCGCTTTAACAATTAATGGTAAGAATAATAAACTGAAGAAAGAGGATTTTGATAAATTTGCGGAATATTTGAATATTCCACCTAAAATCCGATATGAAAAATTTGGGAAGAGTCTGAATTTGATGGAAGCAGTCATTAAGGGTTCCAGGATTAAGAACGAGAGCCAGAAAAAATTTATTGATATTATAAAAACGCGTTTATTACGTCTGGAATTACCTGCCTGAAAGATAAAGAGATAAGTAGAATTCCAAACGTGATACAATGATCGCCCTGTTATTTGCTGGAATTCTTTACATTGATTTGATGAATTTTGAAATATTTTTGTCCCTGTAGCTCAGACTGGATAGAGCATTTGCCTTCTAAGCAAAGGGTCGGCCGTTCGACTCGGCCCAGGGACGTTTTAATTTATGAATACACTCAAGAAAATTTTTATCGGCTGTGTCATTATCGTTGTTCTGGCCGCGGTGGCGGCCTCGATCTACGTCAAGCTCTACGGCAAGGCGTTGCTGGAAGCGGAGCTTAGCCGGTCGTTGCAAAAGCAGGTGCGGCTTGAGACGATCGCGTATCAGTTCCCCTTTGGCGTGCGCGCGGGCAACGTGCGTATCGACCCGGATTTCTCGGCTGGCGAGGTCCTGGCGCAATTCGCCCCGTCGTCTTTATGGGCCGAGCCGCGGCGCGTGACGCGCGTGGTTGTCAACGGTGGCGTGTACAGCTACATCGGCCGCGGGGAAAATCCGATGCGGTTTCGCGTCGAGGATATCCACCTCGCGGCGGGTGAACTTTTGATTCCCTTGTCGCCGGTCCATACGAATTTCAAGTTCGATGGTCACTTGGCCCAGGAGCGGAATCCTTTAAGCGGAAGCCGCGTCGAGTCCTCCGGCTGGGTGGATTGGGTGAAGAAAGATATGGAAGGGACATTGCGGGTCGTTGACCCGAGCGGACACGCCGGATTGACCGCCCAGGCGGTCTCTAGAAATAATGACATGACCGTGACCGGTGACCTGAAGATGACCAGCCTGCCTGCCGTGACGCGGTCCACGGACGCGGCGGCTATCAATGAATTGATCTCCGGGGTGCTTTCCGCCGCCGGTGTCGAGATCGGCGCCAGATTTTCGTTCAAGACAAAAATGGACGACCTGCAGATCAGTAATATCGCTTTTTCGGGCAAGGTCATCGCGGGCGGGGGCTTTGAGAAAATGTTTTCCGGGGAACCGGCGGCGGAATAAGCGTTTGTCGTCCGGGGGCTTTGTGGTAGAATCTTTCAATCAAATATCCAAGATACAAGAGACAATCAGCAAACAATAGTCAAATAATAACCAATTTATTTTAAGATTTTTTGTAGCCATTTGTTTATTGGAATTTATTTGGTTATTGTTTCTTCTCGACTTTAGACATTTTTCACGGTTAAAGATAGCCCAGCTAAACGAAACCCACGAGGGAATTGGATAAAAAGGCCATAAAGGTCCTGGGTATTTTTTTCATGTCATTGTTTTCTGGCAACATGGAAAAAAGATTTAAGT
>JACROV010000088.1 GCA_016214285.1 Candidatus Omnitrophota bacterium
CTGCCTGCGCCGGCGCACGCCCGCGCCTTCGGCAGTTGAGCGCGAATCAATCACTTTATCATCCTTATAACCGCAAAACGGGCATTTCATAGGCACCTTTTCGCAGCCTGACCCATCTTCTACAGTTTGCAGTAGTATTTTTTATTTCATCGACGAGACCTATGGAGGTCAATCAATGTTTGGCACTACATTATGCTTGTCTAAGATAAACGATTATGGCTGGTGTTTACGGAGTTCTAATGGCTGGAGGAAGAGCCACTCCGACCGCTTGGAATACCTTGCCGCAGCAGCCATCTGCCCGGCTGCGCACCGTGATTTCTTTACCATTATCCTTGATCGTCATCTCCTGCAAGGACTTAAGGTCTCGTTTGATATCTTCCCATTCGAATCTCTCGCCTGCCCGATCCAGAGCCTGCTCCAATTCTTTGCGCAACACCAGCGCCAAAAACGAACAAAATACATGGCCGCGAATCGTCTCATCGCATTTATGAAAAATCGGCCGGGTTTCCAGCACAGACTTCATATCACAGAATATCCTTTCAACCAGCAGCAACTGTTTATACTTGAGCGCCACATCCGCGGCCGGCAGGTCTGTGTCTGTGGTCAATACCCATTTACCGTCATACCGGGCATCATCAAGTACTTTCTTTTCGTCGATCACAAAATGTGCGCCACCCTCCAGGCGCAGATACCGGCGGTATCCCTTATTGCCAATCAGCGCGTTATTGCCATGCTTGATATTCTCCCGCAAGGACGACAGAATATGCTCGCGCGTCTCTTTGTCAGCCAATACTTCTTCCGGATTCACACAGATGACGTAGCGCTGAGCGTTAATAAAAGTTTCTTTGACCTTAAGCGGACTGGGGGCTTTACGGTTTTTCCGCGGGCCAGTAATTTCTTTGTAACCGCCCTCATCCAGCAATTGCGGCGCCATAGCCGCATTGCGCCGCATCCGTACGCCCAGAATATAATGGATTTTCTCGTCTCTCAGTTCCGCAATCGTCTCTTTACTAATCATACCGCGGTCAGCCACAACGCACATCCGCTCAATCCCGAACCTTTTCTTCAACCGTTTGGCAACGAATTTAAGGCTCTTTACATCCGCAGTGTTTCCTGGCCACAACTCGCAGCACAAGGGATATCCTTCGCTGTCCAGAACAACACCGGCAATCATTTGTTTCAAGTCCGGCCGCTGGTCTTTCGAATAGCCGTATTGCCCAATAGATTCTCCGCCGTCTCCTTCAAAATAGAACGATGTCGTATCAAAAAACACCAAGTCCAGGCCCGTGAACAAATTCCGCCGCCGCTCAAAGATTCTCTCTTCAATCTCGTCCTTCACGCAGCGCGGGGAAAACCTCTCCAACGTAGCCGCACCCTTAAGCGGGTTCCCCAGCCAGGCCATCGCTCGGTAAAAATGCTGAAGTTGAAGACTATCCGCTTTTTCAATCCGATAGGCACTAAGCCACCGCTCAGCCTGCCGGTCGGATCCAGGATTCATCAACCGATGCAAAACGGTTACAAATATCGCCCGCTCAACCTCAAATTGGTATCTCCGGCCTTGCAACAATTCCCGGATATGTTCTCCCATTCCAATCCGTTCCCACAATCTGCCGAATATCAAACCCGGCCCGACTTTTTTGACTTCTGCTTCTGGATCGCCGGCGCCGGCCAGAAGCAAAATCGCCCGCTCGGAATATTTCGCCAGGGACCGCAAAAGCTGATCCACCTGGCCTCTCGCCGACAGCTCTTCCACGCGTCCTATCGTCCCGATTACCCGCTGCCGCACGTGCCCTTGTTCACGGTAACTTTCAACGATTTGCAAATAGTGCCTGCTCGATGTCTTCTTGATTCGCAGAAACATGGCTACCTCCTTTGTAGACACTACAATATTACACCATGTATCCGCCGAAAGTCAAGAACTATCAGTCTAAAACGTGGCACTACGTTTTTCCCGAATCAGGCATCTTCTCCGTCGAGAAGAGTTAAAAAACGGCTCCAAACTGTAGAAGAAAGGTTTTAGGACGGAGAGATTATACTGACCTTTCCGACCTCCGAGGTCGGAAATGGTTAGAGGCGCGGGCAGGGCCTTGTCCTGAGCGAGTGCAAACGAATCGAAGGATTGAGCAAGGCCGCTGGATTGGAAGAAGAAACAAAAACATAAAGATAGAGCTATAACTTTCTTTAGGGTTTTAGTCATATTCATATTTATAGGTAAGGCTTAATTAAAGTATATAATATATGGGAGGGGATTTCAAGGGGTAGAGGGGGTTTTTAGGAAAGCGCTTTCTTTTACGAAAGAAAGTTCCTCCTGCTTTGTCCTCACCAAGCCGTCTAATTTTGCCTCTATAAGCCTGGTGAATACTTTCTGATACGCCGGCCCGGGCGCGATGCCTAATTCAGCCAAATCCGCTCCGCGGATAGAAGCGCGCGTCCCGTTATAATACTTAA
>JACROV010000091.1 GCA_016214285.1 Candidatus Omnitrophota bacterium
ATTCAAGCGGCCAAGGTTAAAGCCCGAGGTTTTCGCACCTTTCGTTATTTTAAGATTGTTGTCTTTTTAATAACGGGTAAACTCAATTTTGCTCAACTCAATAAGCATTACTTACCCATTTGAAATTCAAAGGAGCCTAAAGAAATATCCGGGCTTGCCCAACCTCATCGGGATAAACAGAATGGGTAGAAGTATAGCATACAGATATAGGGGTGTCAAGAAAGCGCTACCCAATCGGCTTAAATGCCGATTTCATTATAACTTATGTCATATCAATAAGTTATGACCGACATAGAAAGCAATTTCTTAGGTGTAAACTTGACAAACAATATTTAAGGTGCTATCCTTGCCATTACATCATTTCGAAGGTAGAATATGAACATACAAATGGATGAAAACCCGATCATATCGAACGTCGAAACGCTTCAAGCGAAACTCGGTCGAGCCAACAGGGACCTGGCCGTGCTCTATGAGATCAGCAACGCCATGCGCACCACGCTCGATCTCGACCACATCCTCTATATTATTTTGACGTGCGTCACGGCCCATACCGGATTAGGGTTCAACCGCGGGATCCTTTTTCTGGTCAATCATAAGGAACGCTGCCTGGAACCGCAGATGGCGATCGGACCGGATTCAGGGGAACACGCCCAAAAGATCTGGCAGTACATTTCTGACGTGAAACTCCATCTTGAGGATCTGATCAAGGCGGAGAATGTTACCTCCAACATCCAGCGATCTTCATTACTGCAAGCGGTCAAAACACTGAAGATTTCGCTCGGTCCCGATAATCCCAGCCCGCTGGCGCGCGCCTATCATGAAGGAATGCCTTTGCACATCACGCCGGATAAGATCAGCCAGTACAAGGACGACGCCTTCTTACAGAAATTCCAGACCAACGAACTCGTCATCATGCCCCTGAAGGCAAAAAACAAAGTCAATGGTCTGATCGTGGCGGATAATTTGTTCACGCAAAAACCGATCAGAGAGGATGATCTGCGCCTGTTCATGATGCTCGCCAACCAGGCGGGCCTCGCCATCGAGAACGCCAGCCTTTACGAATTGGTCCGGCATCAAAGCCACACCGATTCGATCACGAATTTGTGGAACCACGGATTTTTCCAGAACCAACTTTCCCGGGAGATCGCTTCCGCGCGCGCGCACCATAGTCCGCTGACGCTTTTGATCCTGGACATCGATGATTTTAAGAAGCTCAATGATACCTGCGGGCATCATAATGGAGATATCGTCTTGCGGGAAATCGCCAACATCCTGAAAGATTCTTCGCGGGAAAATGATTACGCCTGCCGCTACGGAGGCGAGGAATTCGCCATCATCTTAACGCAGACCACCAAAGAGCAGGGCCTGGTCATCGCGGAACGTATCCGCGAAAAAGTGGCGGGATATACCTTCCAATTATCCGCGGACGCCGACGGGCGGGAACTTCGCGTGACGGTCAGTGTCGGCTTGAGCACTTTCTCTGAAGACGCGCAAACCAAAGAAGAACTGATCGCGAAGGCCGACAAGGCCATGTACATCGCCAAATTCAGCGGTAAAAATCGCGTCTGCGCCGATTAAATATCTTTAAGCCGCTGCCAAAACCGGCTCTTCCTTCTTCTCGTCGGAAAATTTCACCGAAACGATCCTTGAGATACCCGTTTCCGGCATCGTGATGCCATACATCACATTCGCGCTGGAGATGGTCTTTTTATTGTGCGTGATCACGATGAACTGCGCGATCTTGGCGAATTCTTTGAGTATGTAACTAAACCGTCCGACGTTGGAATCATCCAGCGCCGCATCGATCTCATCGAGGATGCAGAACGGGCTCGGGTTGACCTTAAAGACACCGAAGATCAAGGCAATGGCCGTCAAGGTCTTCTCGCCGCCGGAAAGCAGGCTGATATTCTGCAGCTTCTTTCCCGGGGGCCGCGCGATGATATCAATGCCGGATTCCAAAACGTTTTCCGGGTCCAGGAGAACCAACTCCGCCTCTCCGCCGCCGAAAAGCATCTTGAAATGGGTCCGGAATTCCTCCCCCACTTTCGTAAAAGTATCCATGAACATCTGGCGTGTGGAACGGTTGATCCTGGTGATCGTTTCCATCAACTGCGATTTGGCCTCCAAAAGATCGCTCTGCTGCCTGGTGAGGAACTCAAAACGCTTCTTGAGCTCTTCATATTCTTCGATGGCGACGAGATTCACGTTGCCGAAAGCGTCGCAGCGCTTGCGCAGGCGTTCGATCTCCTGGACCAGCGCCTCACCGCTCAAAGGAATTTCCTCCGTCTGCGGCGCTTGGGCCTCTGTCTGCCCCAAAGGTTCCTGCGGCACCTCATCGATATTGATCTTGTACGCCTGGTGCAAGCGGTCTTTGAGACCTTTTTCCTCGAAGGTCAGCTCCTGCTCCTTCATCTGCTGATCGTGGACCTCCTGTTTGATCCCATCGATCTCCTGCTCCATGGCGGACATGTTCGTGCGGGCGGCCTGGATCCTTTGCGCGATTCCTTGCTTCTCTTGCGCGAAGTCCGTCATGACCGCTTTAAACGATTCCTTTTTCTGCTTAAGAGAATCGATTTTCGCGACCAAAGCCTGGATCTCCTGCTGGAGTTGCGCGCCGCGTGATTCGCCTGTGGCGATCTCATCGTCGATACGCTTGATCTCCTCCAGCCAGCTGTCCAGGTCTTTGGAGAACATTCCCAAATGTTCCAGGGAATTGCTCAATTTATCTTTTTGAGATTCAAATTCGGTTTCCATCTGGGCGATGGCGACCGTGACTTCCTCTTTTTCCTGCGACTTCGCCGTGATCCAGTTCTGTTTGTCCTTGATATCGGCCTGACACCATTCAATGTCCTGGTTGACCGTATCTAACTGATAGCTCAACTGTTCTTCGCGCTTTTTGACGGCGGCAAGGGTCGCCTCGACTTCCTGCAACTCCGAAGCAGCCAGCTCCAATTCTTCCCGTAATTTGTTCGCCTTTTCCAGGACATCCTCTTTCTGCGATCTTACGACGGAAAGAGCTCTTTCCTGGTCATGGATATTCTGCTCAATACTGCGCAACGCCTGGACCTCTTGCCCGATCTGCGCCGCGCTGGTCTCTTCCTGCGCTTTCAGGTTCTGGATCTCCACGCGGATTTCCTCGATCTTTTTCGAGATTTGTTGCGGGTCCAGTTCGATGAATTTCGCCTCGCAGGTGATCTCATACAATTGCTGAACATCGTTACGGGCAAAAAGGTTCTTAAAAGATCCAAGCTTGCCGTTCTGGACGGACTGGACTTCTTTGACCTTCCCGATGATCCCCGTGTGGTGCTCCAGGGGCGCGTTCGGGGTGATCAACCGCCCTTCAATGATCGGATCAGTGATATCCTGATACTGCGCGTGAAGACGTTCGATAAAATCCTTCTGCGACGTATAAAATAATTCTTTCTTTTCCAGCTCATAGATCGCCGCCTTCAACGCCACCAGGGCGTCCTTTAACCGGGCAAGCAACGCGTCCTGATCGTCTTTTGCTTTTTCCATCCGGGAGATTTTCTCATTGATCGCATTGGTTTCGCCTTCCACCTGGCAAAGCCGCTCTTCCATGTCCTTATGTTCGATGGAAACCTTTTCCCGCTCGATCTCCAGCCGGCGCTTGCGGGCCAGAGCTCCCTGGATCTCCTTCATCACATCGGTCAATTCATTACGGACGCTGACCTGCTGGGAAGTCAGGGTCATGATCTTTTCCTCATTTTCCAGGATCTTTGATTTTGCCTCCTGGATCGCGGACTCGCACCGCTTGAGTTCAACACGCTTTTCCTTCAAATTCTGTTCGTTAAATTGCAGGCTGCCCTGAATAACGCTCAATTCCTGCCTTAATTTCTCGACCTTCTCCTGCTGGGTGCGGCAACGCTCGATCAACTGCTTCTTTTGTTCCTTGAGCCGTTCGCCGTTGTGCCGGATCCCTTCGACGCGCTCCTCGTTAAACCCGATCTGGCGGTTGTCCAGGTCCATCTGTCCGTCGAGCTTGATCTCTTGGGCGTGCACGTCGTTGATCTTTTGTTCCAGTTCGCCGAGGCAATTCATCTCACCGGTCAAAAGACTGGTACGCTCTTCCAGGCCCCTGTTCATCGCCGCTTCTTTGGCTTGCAGGGCCTGGATCTGCTCATTGATCCCGGCGCGTTTTTGCTCAAAAGAACCGACCTGGCACCGGGCCAGACGGACTTCCAGGCGTTCAAGATTTTTGAACTCCTCCTGATATTTACGGGCTTTGTTGGCCTGGCGCTCGATGGAACCGATCTGCCGGCGGACTTCGATGACGATGTCATTAAGACGCAGCAAATTGTTCTCGGTATCCCTTAATTTGTTCAATGCCTCTCTTTTCTTCGATTTATATTTGGTAATGCCCGAGGCCTCATCAAAAATCATCCGCCGGTCTTCAGGCCTGGCGCTGACGACCAGGTCGACTTTCCCCTGCTGCACCAGCGAATACGCCTCCGCGCCGATCCCGGTCCCCATCAACAATTCCTGGATGTCTTTAAGACGCACGATCGTCTTGTTGAGCATATACTCGCTCTCGCCGGAACGGAATAAACGCCGCGTGATCGTCACTTCATCATAGTCAATGGCCAGCGCGCGGTTCGGGTTAGAAAAAGTCATGCTGACCTCGGCAAACCCTAAAGACGGTTTCTGGGCCGTGCCGTTAAAAATAACGTCTTCCATCGAAGCGCCGCGCAGTTCTTTGGTGCTTTGCTCCCCGAGGGTCCAGCGGATGGCGTCAAAAATGTTGCTCTTGCCGCAGCCGTTTGGCCCCACGACCGCCGTGATGCCCGGCTCAAAATTCAGGACTGTCCGATCCGCAAACGATTTAAACCCGAAAAGCTCCAGCTTCTTGAAATACATATTCTCTCCTCGTTTTTGGGGTCGTATTGTCAAAAGTTTTAGCTTTTGATCTTCTTAAGTTCTGTTTTTACAGAGAGTTCTGATTTTTGTGCTTGCCTCCCCCCAGGAAATCAACTATCTTAATTATCCGGAGGGCCAAGCCCATGGATCAAATCTCTCG
>JACROV010000095.1 GCA_016214285.1 Candidatus Omnitrophota bacterium
ATTCAAGCGGCCAAGGTTAAAGCCCGAGGTTTTCGCACCTTTCGTTATTTTAAGATTGTTGTCTTTTTAATAACGGGTAAACTCAATTTTGCTCAACTCAATAAGCATTACTTACCCATTTGAAATTCAAAGGAGCCTAAAAATAAGGATGCGAGGCCCGAGCGCCACTCGTATCTTGCCCCGGGCGACAAAGACCCAAGAGCTGAGATTCTGAAGCAATTAAAAACATTATTGGGCAATTCAGGGTCAGTCATAGCCTATAATGCTACTTTCGAGAAAACGACGCTTCGGCACGCAAGCGAAGCATATCCTAAATATCAAAGTTGGGTAGCATCATTGGAGGAACGTATTGTCGATTTACTTACTCCTTTCCGAGGTTTTCTTTATTATCACCCGGATCAGGCAGGAAGCGCCTCGCTTAAGGACGTCCTTCCCGTAATGACAGAATCAAGCTACGATGACATGGAAATCGCGGATGGTGGCATGGCTAGTATTGAGTATTGTCGGGTAACCTTCGGGAAAAACGTTGGCGAAGAAGAACGCCAGCGTGTCCGGGCGGCACTTGAGAAATATTGCGACTTGGATACGAAGGGAATGATTGAGATACTGGAAGAATTAGGAAGGGTTTGCAGATAACTATAAATGGAAATAAGCCCCGATTACGGGATACGAGATACGGACAAAATATGTTCCAATTAATCAAAAAAGACGCGAAAACGAACGCCCGACGTGGAGTCATCCGCGCCGCGCACGGCGATATCCAATCGCCGTTTTTCATGCCGGTCGGGACCAACGCCACGGTCAAAACGCTTACCAACGAAGATCTGCTGGAGCTGGATTCACCCATTGTCCTCTCGAATACGTACCATCTTTTCCTGCGCCCCGGGATGGAGGTCATCGGCCAAGCCGGGGGTTTGCATAAATTTATGGGCTGGAACCGTCCGATCCTCACCGACAGCGGCGGCTATCAGGTCTTCAGCCTCGCCAAGTTAAGAAAACTCAATGACGACGGTGTTTCCTTCCAGTCGCATATCGACGGTTCCACACATTTTTTCTCGCCGGAGAAGGTCATCGAGATCGAAGATGTCCTCGGCTCGGACATGATCATGCCGCTGGATGAATGCGCGCCGTATCCGTGCGAACGAAAGGAGGCGGAGATTTCCGTCAAACGCACAACGCTTTGGGCCAAGCGTTCACGCGACCATTTCCTGACGCGAAAAATGCGGGCTAAACAACATTTATTTGGCATTGTTCAAGGCGCGACATATAAAGACCTGCGCGGGCGTTCCGCAAAAGAAATAATCGACATCGGGTTCGACGGCTACGCGGTGGGCGGAGTAAGCGTAGGAGAGCCGGTGGAGGTCATGTTCGAGACGCTGGATTGGGTGATGCCCCTTTTGCCGGCAGACCGGCCGCGATATTTTATGGGCATTGGCATGCCGGACCAGATTGTCCGCGCCGCGGGAGAGGGCATTGACATGTTCGACACCTGTATCCCGACGCGCTACGGACGTAACGGTTCGGCGTTTACTTCCTCGGGGCGCAAGGTGATCCGCAACGCGAAATACGCGGCCGATTTTTCTCCGCTGGATGAAGCATGCGCCTGTGTCGTGTGCCGCAAATATACCCGCGCTTATATCCGGCATCTGGTCAACGTCAACGAGATCCTGGGGTTAAAATTAATTTCGTACCACAACGTTTATTTTTATGTTAATTTGATGAAACAAATTCGCGCGGCCATCGAAGCGGATGATTACGCGGATTTTCAGAAACAATTTCTGACGCAGTATTGCGCCAGCGAAGGAGAAACAATTGCGTTTTGACATCATCACGATATTCCCGGAGATGTTCGAGCCTGTGCTCAATGAGTCCATTGTCAAGCGGGCGCGACAGAAAAAAAAGGTGGCTATCCGCGTGCACGACTTGCGCGCGTACACCAAAGACAAACACAAGAAGGTCGACGATCGCCCCTTTGGCGGCGGGCCCGGTATGGTCATGACGCCGCAGCCTTTTTTCGACGCAGTCAAAAGGATCAAAGGCAAACGCAAGGGCAAGGTCATCCTGATGTCCCCCTCCGGCAAACGGCTCACCCAAAAACTCGCCCGCGACCTGGCCAAAGACAAGAATTTGATCGTTCTCTGTGGACATTACGAGGGCGTGGATGAGAGGGTGCGGGAAAAATTAGTGGATGAAAGCATCTCGATCGGAGATTATGTCTTGACCGGCGGCGAGATCCCTGCGATGGTCCTCATTGATTGCGTCACCCGGCTTCTTCCCGGTGTCGTGGGCAAGGAAGCCTCACTCACGGATGAATCTTTTGAAGGAGGTCTTCTGGAGTATCCGCACTATACGCGTCCCGCAAATTTTCGTGGCGCGAAAGTTCCTGATGTGCTATTATCTGGCAATCATTTAGCCATTAAAAAATGGCGTCAAGAGCAATCGCGCCGCGTAACCCGGCGTAATCGCCCGGATTTAATAAAAAATTCTTAACAGTATATAAGGGAGGTAGTTCCAAATGATCGACACACGCGCTAAAAAAATTATACAAGATATTGATGATAAGTCACTGCGGACACAACTGCCCGATTTCAAGGTCGGCGACGCGGTCAAGATGAAGGTCAAAGTGCGCGAGGCCGACAAGGTCCGCCTGCACCCCTTTGAAGGCACCGTCATCAGCAAGACCGGACGGGGATTAAAGAGCACCTTTACCGTGCGCAAGATCTCCTTTGGAGAAGGGGTCGAGAGGATATTCCCGATCCATTCACCGGTCATCGACAGTTTCCAGGTCGTCAGCAAAGGCGTTACCGGGCGTTCCAAGCTGTATTATTTAAGAGGACGCACCGGCAAAGCCGCCCGCGTTAAGAAAGAGCAAGTCGTTCAGGCATAATTTTTTAAAATCCGGAATTCGAATTTCGAAACTTGAAGCAATATCTACATCCAAAATTTAAAATTCCAAATGATGGTTTGGGATATTAGGATTTTATATTTTTGATCACGACTGTCCCATTATAAGTTGAACATAGTCAATTGGTTAGCGTTTTGAGCATTTTGTTTGTTGATATTAGTTTTCGTAAGTGCTTGAGATATAGGCGTTTTCTCGAAAATGGTCACGCTCAAAAT
>JACROV010000104.1 GCA_016214285.1 Candidatus Omnitrophota bacterium
AAACCGTCACGCAAAACGACGGGACGCGGGACATGACAACGGCCTACACCTACGACGCCGTGGGCAATGTCAGAACCGTGACCGACGCCGAGGGCCGTGTCACCACCCACACCTACGACGGGGCCGGACGATTGCTCTCTGTGCAAAGTCCGCTGGGCCAGACCGCGCAGTTTGAATACGACAACAACGGCAACCTGATCCGGCGAAGAGATCCCAACGGACGGTTGACGGAATATACGTATGACGCCTATAATCAGCTCACGGCAGTTTACTACGGAGGGCAGGCGAGTCCGGTCAAGACCGTGACGTTCACTTATGATAATGCCGGCAACATGCTGACGACCAGCGATGGGACATCTTCCGCCACGTATGCCTACGATGAGCTTAACCATGTTGTATCGATGACCACCATTTATCCGTTCGGGACCAAGACCGTCAGTTACACCTACGACCGCTTCGGCAACCGCGAAACCCTCAACACCCCCGACGGGCCAGGCCCGCTCGCCTACGGCTACGACGAATTTAACCGGTTGACGACTATCACCTATCCACTGTCAACTATCACCTATGCTTACGACACCGCCGGACGGCTCTTAACCAAAACTCTCCCCAACGGCGTCACGACCGCTTATGCCTACGACAACGCCAATCGCCTGACGGGCCTGATCAATCAGCGCAGCGATACAAGCGTCATCTCCTCCTTCAGCTATACACACGACAACGTCGGCAACCGCCTGACCATGGCCGCGCCCGACGGGGCGCATAATTACCTGTCAGTGTCGAAAACCTGATGGGAAATTTGAACCAAAATTGAGGCAGGTACAAAAAAAGATGCGACCGGGATTATATGGACTGGCGGGATGACGGCGGCGGGAAAAGTGGAGCGGGGAAAGGTGGGCACGATTGAAAAAAGTCGTGCTTTTTTGGTTTTATGGCGATGCGAGCGTTAATTTTTCAGCATGCTGGTGTCCTTTCAACGTGATCGAGTCGTTTTTGTAAAGCATGTTTCAAACTCCCTCAGCCCCTCCTTCCGCAAAGAGGGGGGCATTTTAAGAGTCACGCCCTGTAGTAATGATGATGCAGTCCGCCGAGGATCGGCTGATCGCGGATTTCCCCGTCGGGGGGATAATCGGCCGGCGTCAGCGGTTCATTGTTCATGGCGGAATGCGGGCGCAGGGTGTTGTAGTAGTGGACGAACTCCTTGATCAGATATTCGAGATGAACTTTTCCGAGGATAAAAAAGTGATCGAGACATTCGCGGCGGATGGTGGCAACCCAGCTCTCGGCGCAGGGGTTCATGTTGGGGGAACGGAAAGGAATTTTGAGGATATGGAACCCTTTTTGTTTGAAGAATTGATCAAACGTTCCCGCGAATTTGGTATCACGGTCGCGGATCAAGACAGTTTTCCCGGAGACGGACAGATTTTGGGAGACCGTTTCAAGTTGGTGAAGAATCCATTGCTGGTTGGGGCGTTCGGTGATACCGGTGACATAAACCCTGCGGGTTTTGATGTTGATGAAAAAGAGGATGTAAAAAGTTTGTTTGCCGAAGACAGACCAGACGGATTGGGTAAAAAAGTCGCAGGCCCAGAGGGTATCGAAGGTGCGTTTGAGATAGTCGGAGAAGGAATCCCGGGAGCGGATGCGGGATGCCGGGATGCCGTATTCAATCAAGATATTTTTAACAGTGGTTTTGCTGATCGTGATTTTGAGTTTTTTGAGTTCGGCAAGGATTTTGGAATAGCCCCATTTGGAACGGCGGGCCATGGTGACGATGAGGACGCGGATGTGGCCGGAAAAGATACGGGGACGGCCGCGTTTTTTTGCCGAAGGTCTGGGCGCATAAAGGTCACGCACCCAGCGGCGGAAAGTGGAGTAATGGACGATGGAGAGAATCTTTTTGATCCTGCCGCCCAAGGGCATGCCGAATTTGAGCAAGAGGTTCTTTTCTCTCAGGGTAAAAGAGATGTGAGGCGGCAGTTTGGAGCGGAGGATTTGATTTTCGGTACGGATAAATTGAAGCTGCTGGATCAGTTCGTGGTGGGTCATCTGGGCGAAAAAGGTGAAGAATTGGTTGGGGCGCATAAGCGGCCTCCCTGTCAGTACCTGTTGTTTAAAAGTTATGATCATGAAGAAGTATAGCCTTCATTTTTACAACGCGCAACCTTGGGGACCGGGAAAAACTGTGATTAGGATTGGGGTATTTTTCTTAATTCTTTTTTAGGGTTATGCCCTTGACTACCACTTCCAGCATACGATGGGCACGAAATCCTGTTGCACTGTTCATCAAAGGCATAACCCTATTCTTTTTTTCATCGCGCCGGTCGATGCCGCGCAAACTTTCGCGATAAGTCAACCGGGCAAAGGCCATGCAGAGAAATTGATCTTCGCATGAAAAACTCCGTACGCGCCGATTGCCGTGATAACGTTCGACGCATTTGTGGGATTCGCACATGGGCAGAAAATCCATGATTTGAGAAAAAACGGTTTTTCCATAATTCATTGGTCACCTCGCTTGATTGGTGACCAAAGTACAAGCGACTGTTCAAATCGAAAAATCCAAAATTCTTAACGGGACAGCGGGGATGTTTTATAGTATAATTTCCCCCGTGTATTACTTTAACGATTTATATTTATTAAAAGGAGGTTTCTCATGTATGCCGTAGTTCAGATAGGTGGTTCCCAGTACAAGATCGCCGAAGGTGACGTTATCCGCACGAACCGTCTTCAAGACGACGAAGGCAGCCAGATCACCCTGGATCAGGTGCTTTTGTTCGCCAATGGCTCCGGGGTGCGCGTGGGCCAGCCATTCCTTGAAGGCGTCAAGGTCACGGCCAAAGTCCAAAGTCATGCCGCGGGCAGCAAGGTACTGGCTTTCAAATTCCGCCGCCGGAAAGATTCCTCAACGCTTCGCGGGCACCGGCAGAAATTGACGGTCCTTAATATCACGAAGATCGCCGGGTAAACGGGCAGTGATGACATTCGTCGATGAAGCAAGGATACGCGTCAAATCGGGTGACGGCGGGCAGGGGTGTGAAAGCTTTTACCGGGACAGATGGATGCGGTATCCCCGGCCTGATGGGGGCAACGGCGGCCCGGGCGGCGACGTTATTGTGATCGCCGACCGCGGCATGCAGACGCTTTTGGACCTTAAATACAAGCAGCATTATCGCGCCGCCAAAGGCGGTAACGCCAGCAGCAAGGGAAAAACCGGCAAAGAAGGCGCTGATTGCGTTATCCGCGTGCCCGTAGGAACGATCCTCAGAGACCACGCGACAGGGCTGTTGATCCGCGATCTGGCCGCGGACAAACAATCCGTTGTCGTCGCGCAAGGCGCGCCGGGCGGGCTGGGCAATGAGGCCCGCAAGACGATCACGCAGCCCGGAACAGGCGAAGAGCGCACCCTCGATGTAGAGCTGAAATTGATCGCCGACGTGGGGATCATCGGTTTTCCCAACGCCGGGAAATCCACGTTCCTCACGGGGATCTCGAATGCCAAATCGAAAATCGCCGGCTATCCGTTCACGACCAAACAGCCGATTTTGGGAATCGTCCGCGCCGCGGACGATGACCCCGATGGCAAGGATTTTGTTATCGCCGATCTGCCGGGCATTATCGAGGGCGCGCACCAGGGGAAAGGGCTGGGAGACCGGTTCTTGCGGCACGCCGAGCGCACGAAGATCCTGCTTCATATGATCGATATGGCCGGCACCGAAGGTCGCGATCCTTTGGACGATTACGCGAAGCTGGAACATGAATTGAGGGAATACAGCGACCATCTGATAGCCAAGCACAAGGTCGTTGTGGCGAATAAAATGGACCTTCCGGCGGCCGCGGAACACCTCAAAAGGTTTAAGAAAGAATATAAGAAAGAGAAGATCTTCCCGATCTCCAGTTTGAACAAAGAAGGATTTGAACCATTGATCAAGCGGATGCAGGACATCTTATGTTAAGAAAATTCCCGAGACCCGTCAAACGTATCGTCATCAAGGTCGGCTCCAGCGTCATCGCCACCTGCGCCATGAAGCCGCGGATGGCGCATCTGGCTTCTTTGGCCAGGCAGATCGTTTCTGTCCAGGGTGATGGCGTTGAAGTGGTTCTGGTCAGTTCCGGCGCCATTGTTCTGGGGATGGGGGAGTTGGGACAGAAAAAACGTCCGACGGACCTGGCGTCGTTACAGGCATTGGCCGCCATCGGTCAGGCCGCGCTCATGAACAGATACATCCATTTATTCAAAGAGAACAAAGCCAAGTGCGCCCAGGTTTTGTTGACCTGGGAAGATTTTAACAGCCGTACGCGTTACAATAACGCCCGCAATACTTTTCAGGCGATCCTGCGCCGGCATGTCATACCGGTCGTCAATGAGAACGACACGATCGCCACCGACGAGATCAAATTCGGCGATAACGACAAATTATCCGCTTTGGTCGCGTGCCTGGTCCAGGCGGATTTGCTTCTTATCCTTTCGGATGTCGAGGGGTTGTTCAACTTCAAGGATGGGAAAAAGGAATTATTTCAGGAAATACGGGAGATCACCGGTGATATCGAAAGTGTTGCTACAGGCACGAATAAAACGCATATGTCCAAAGGCGGCATGACAGCCAAACTGCAGGCGATCAAAATGGCAACGCATGCCAGCATCCCGTGCGTCATTGCCAACGGCGAAAGCGAAGATGTCCTGTCGCGTGTTCTCAAAGGAGAACGTATCGGCACATTTTTCGTTGAGAAGGAAGGCAAGAATCTGGCCAGGCGGCATTGGATCTCCTTCGGCGCCAAACCCAAAGGTGTTCTCACCGTTGATGACGGCGCCCGGGAGGCGCTGCTTAAAGGCGGGCGCAGTCTGTTATTGCCCGGGATTATTTCCTGGAAAGGGAATTTCAGCGCGGATGACGTGGTGGTCGTTTCCGATGAGAATGACCAGGAGATCGCGCGCGGGCTTATCAATTATTCCACCGCCGATCTGGCGAAGATCGAAGAGAAAAAAGGCAGACTGGAAGTCATTCATTGTGACAATCTTGTTTTGTGCCAGCGATAATAAATTGATCTATGCGTACTGAATCTTCCACGAATACGATCGTTCGAATGGCGGCCAACGCCAAGGCCGCTTCGAGGAAGTTGTCTTTGTTGCCGGCTTCCGCGAAGAATGCCGCCTTGCACGCGATGGCAAAAGCGCTGGTCCAACGCAAGCCCTGTTTAATGAAGGAGAACCGGAAAGATTTGCATGCGGCGCGAAAACGGAATTATTCCAAGGCCCTGGTTGACCGGCTGACCCTCAACAGTAAACGGATTGATGAGATGGCGCGATGCCTGCTCGACACGGCGAAGCTCAAAGATCCGGTCGGCGAAATTCTAAACGCGTGGAAGCGGCCTAACGGTCTGGTCATTAAGAAAGTGCGTGTCCCCTTCGGCGTCGTCGGGATCATTTATGAGTCTCGTCCCAATGTGACCAGCGATTGCATCGGATTGTGCCTGAAATCGGGCAACGCCGTCATTTTAAAAGGCGGGAAAGAAGCGTTTTATTCCAACCGCGCGATCTTTTCCGTGCTCAAAAGCGCGCTAAGGCGCACGAAAGTGCCTGCCGAGGCTATCCAGCTTGTTGCTTCAACGGACCGTCAGGCCGTGGACATCCTTTTGCGTCAGGATCAGAGTATCGATCTGATCGTTCCCCGCGGGGGGGAGGAATTGATCCGTTTTGTCGCTGGGCATTCCAGCATCCCGGTCGTTAAGCATTCCAAAGGCGTGTGTCATACCTATGTGAGTGACAAGGCGGATATCGATATGGCGCGGTCGATCTGTTTTAACGCCAAGGTGCAGCGTCCCGGCGTGTGTAACGCGATGGAAACGATGCTGGTTCATCGTAACATTGCCAAACGTTTTTTGCCGGTGATGATCGAAGATCTTCGCAAGGCGGGTGTCGAGATCCGCGGATGTCCGCGCACACGGCGCATCGCCGGCGCGGGGATCAAACCGGCGGCAGAAAAAGACTGGACGGAAGAATATCTCGATCTGATTTTATCCGTCAGGGTCGTGGACAGCCTCGAGGGCGCCATTGAGCATGTCAACACCTACGGGTCACATCATTCGGATGCCATTGTGACGAAGGATAAGAATGAGGCTGACCAATTCTTGAAAGCGGTCGACTCCGCCTGCCTTTACGCGAACGCCTCCACGCGATTTACCGACGGTTATCAGTTCGGTTTCGGCGCGGAGGTCGGCATCAGCACGGACAAGCTGCATGCCCGCGGGCCGATGGGCCTGGAGGAATTGACGACGTATAAATATCAGGTCTACGGGAAAGGGCAGATACGAAAGTAAACGTTGCCGACATCATCATGAATCGTATAGGAATTTTAGGGGGAACATTTAATCCGGTTCATATTGGGCACCTGATGATCGCCCAGGCGGTTTTAGAAAAGTTCAATCTGGACAAGGTTGTTTTTGTCCCGTCTTGTTTGCCGCCGCATAAAAGCGGGCGCAATCTTATCGATGCCCGGCATCGTTTGTCCATGACGCGCCTGGCGGCGCGCGGCAATCGTCATTTTGAGGTTTCGCGTTTCGAGATCGCCCAAGGGGGAAAATCTTACAGTGTTGACACGGTCCGGCATTTTCGGCGGCGCTATCCCGGCGCGAAACTTTTTTTTATCATCGGCAGCGACCATATTCCCAAATTACACACGTGGAGGAATATCCGGGAAGTTGTCAAGATGGTTTCCTTTGTCGCCGTGTATCGGCCCGGATTCAAGACGATCCGTTCGAAGTTGCGGGTCAGATCGATGATCATCCCGGGCGTGCATACTTCGTCGTCCGATATCCGGCGCCGGCTGGCCGCAGGCAAGACGGTCAAACATTTGATACCGGAAAATGTTCTTGGATATATTCGCAAGCACAAATTATATAGGCTGAACAAATCGTAACTATAAAAGAGGAGTGGCCATGCCAGACAGCAAAAATACCGAGATCAAGTTCGGCACAGACGGATGGAGAGGAGTCATTTCCGATAATTTTACGTTTAAGAACGTCCGCGTCATTGCCCAGGCCGTCAGCGAATGGGTAAATCGTGATATTCAGGCCGGTGTGAAAACGCTGGCGGCAGGTTACGACACGCGGTTTTTGTCCGAAGAGTATGCCAAGCTGGTTAGCTGTGTCCTTGCGCAAAACGGGATCAATGTTTTTCTTTCCAACAGCCCGATTCCGACCCCCTCTTTGAGTTATGGTGTTATCCGCACCAAGAGTGTTGCGGGAATCATGATCACGGCCAGCCATAATCCGGCCAAATTCAACGGTGTGAAGATCAAGACGGATAAAGGCGGCGGCGCCCCGGCCGAGATCACTAACAAAGTCGAAAGTTATCTTTGTCAGACCCCTGTTCAGACGATGGATTTCAATCAAGCCATTGAGGAAGGGAAGATCAAAAAACATGATTTTAAGGTCGATTACTTGAAATTCATCAAAGGGTACATTGACCTTAAGCGCATCCGTAAGGCTAAATTCAAAGTATTGACCGATGCCATGCACGGCAGCGGCAACGGTTTGATGGCGCAGATCCTTAAAGGAACGAATATCCGTTTGTCGTTGATGCGCGATGACATCAATCCTTATTTCGATGGCGGGAAGCCGGAACCGGTCGTCGAATATCTTTCCGGCATTTTGCGGCGCGTCAAAAAAGAGAAATTCGATTTAGGTTTGGTCCTCGATGGCGATGCCGACCGTATCGCGGCGGTCGCTTACGGCGGAGATTTTATTCACCCCCAGAAGATCCTTGGTCTTCTGGCGTTACATTTGATCCGTAACCGGGGCCGCGCCGGCGGGATCGTTAAAACTATTTGCGGCACGACAATGATCGATAATATCGCCAAGAAGCTCGGCGTAAAGCTTTATGAAACGCCGGTCGGATTCAAATATATTTCGGATCTGATGGTTTCCCAGAATATCGTTGCCGGCGGCGAAGAGGCCGGCGGGATGGGCGTGCAGGGATTCATCCCCGAACGCGACGGCACGCTGGCGGGTCTTTTGCTCCTGGAGATGATGGTTTACCAGAAAAAGAACATCAAGAAGATCCTGCTCGATATGGAAAAGGAATTCGGGCGGTATTATTACGAGCGCTGTGACCTCGGATTAGGTCAGGGAAGATTTGACGCCGAGAGGGTCAGGTCTATGAAGACCCTTCTGGGACAACCCGTCGTTGGGATAAAGGATTTCGACGGTATTAAATTAACTTGTGCCGATGAAAGCTGGTTGATGCTGCGGCCTTCGGGCACGGAACCGCTGGTGCGCGCCTATTCGGAAGCGAAAACTCCCGCGCGGGCCAAGGCCCTTATTAAGTACGGCCGTGAGTTATTGCAAATAAAATAGCCGTGATCTATTACGTCTCCTATTTTTTCTTTAAACTCTTAAGCGCGTTTTTCTTCCCCCTGACCGTTACCGGGCGGGGAAACCTTCCGGCTGGTCAAGGGTTCATCATTGCCAGCAATCATGTCAGCAATATGGACCCGTTTATTCTTGGCCTTGCCAGCCGGCGCAGACTCAGTTATGTTGCCAAGGATTCGCTTTTTTATAACAAGTTCCTGCGATACCTGTTATATAGAGTAGATGCCTTCCCTGTTAAAAGAGGCGGGGCGGATTTTCGGGCCATGCGCGAGACGTTACGCCGGCTCAAAAAAGGCGCGCCGATCGTTTTTTTCCCTGAAGGGACCCGCCAAACCACTGGTGTGGAAAGAAAGATCCATGAGGGAATCGGTTTTATCGTGGCCAAAGCCGGTGTGCCGGTCATTCCCGCCTATATTAAGGATTCCGAGAAAGTTCTTCCCCCGGGCAGCAGGATCTTAAAGCGTCACCGGGTCACCGTTATCTTCGGAGAACCTTTGCGTTTTGCCAAGCACCAGTCCCACACGGATGTCGCCCGCCAGGTCATGGAGAGGGTCTCTTCCCTGGCCATGGAGCGCACAAATATTTTTAGTTGACAAAATAATCAATTTTGCGATAATGGTGTCCTTCAGTTTAGCCCTAATCGTTTTTTCCAAGGTTACGACTGAAAATCGGATCAAAAAGGAAGAAGGTAATTTTATATGAGTCAGGAAAAACAAGCTTTGATGGAAGGTTTGTACAACGAAACGTTCCACGATATTAAGGAAGGCGAGATCGTCAAGGGCCGTGTTATCTCTGTGAGCAATAAGGAGGCCGTTGTCGATATCGGATTTAAGTCCGAAGGTTTTGTTTCTATCGAAGAATTCCGTAATGAAGAGAAGCTCGAAGCAGGCGCAGAGATCGATGTCCTGATCGAGTCTATTGAAGATGATGAGGGGCGTCTTGTCCTTTCTCACATGAAAGCGGAGAAATTACGCGGCTGGATGAAAATGGGCGATGTGATCCGCGAAGGTGATATCGTTGACGGCCGCATCGTCAAACAGGTCAAGGGCGGGTTTATCGTGGATGTCGATGGAGTGGAAGCGTTCCTGCCGATGTCATTGTCTTCTTTTAAGGGTGTTTCCTCCAATGAGATCATGACCCAGAAATATAAATTTCAGATCGCCAAACTCAATAAAGCACGCCGCAATCTTATCCTTTCCCGCCGCGAAGTTGTCCAGAAAGAGAGAGAGCTTGTTCGTGACAGGCTTTGGAATGAACTCGTTAAAGGGCAGCGCAGAAGCGGTATGGTCAAAGGGATCACGGATTTTGGTGCGTTCATCGATCTGGGTGGCGTCGATGGATTATTGCATATTACCGATATGAGCTGGACGCGTATCAGTCATCCTTCTGAGCTCGTTAAGGTCGGAGATCGTATCGAAGTCTTGATCCTGGATTTCGATAAAGAGAATTCGAAGGTTTCGCTCGGGTTAAAGCAGATCGTCGCCAATCCGTGGGATGGTGTTTACGAGAAATATCCGACGGGAACGAAAGCCAAGGGCAAGGTCGTTAACGTCATGCCTTACGGGGTGTTCGTTGAGATCGAGCGCGGGATCGAAGGGCTGCTTCATTCCTCGGAGATCACCTGGCAGAAAAAGCTCGTGAATCCCCAGGAAATGTTCAAAGTCGGCGATGAGATCGAAGTCCAGATCATCAACGTGGACAAGGATTCCAAACGGGTTTCCTTGAGCATGAAACAACTCGAAGAAAATCCGTGGCTGGGTGCGGAAAAGAAATATCCGGCAGGATCCAAAGTCAAGGGCAAGGTACGCGGATTTACCGATTATGGCGCGTTCGTGGAGCTTGATTCCGGTCTGGAAGGGATGATCCATATTTCGGATATGTCTTGGACCAGAAAGATCAATCATCCGCAGGATGTTTTGCAAAAGGGGCAGGACGCAGAGGTGAGCGTTTTGGCCGTTGATCCCGCCAGCCGAAAGATCAATCTCGGTCTCAAGCAGCTCATGGAAAATCCCTGGCCGGAAATCGCCCGGAAATACCCGATCGATTCCGAAGTGGACGCCGAGGTCGTTTTAAATTCGAATTTCGGCGTTTTTGTCAAGCTCGACGATGATGTGGAGGCGCTCGTTTATTCTTCTGAGATCGAGAAGGAAAAAGCCGCCGCCCTGAAGGCCGGCGACAGGTTAAAGGTGCGCATCATCAAGGTTGACGTTGAGCAGATGAAAATCGGGGTCAGCGCAAAAGTATAAGCTTTCCCTAAAACCTTCCTTTTATACTCCATGACGCGAACGGCCATTGACGAATCTTTTGAACGCATTTCGCGTGGTACGGCTGAAATCATCAATTCGGAAGGTCTCAAGGCAAAACTTCTCGCCAGCCAAAAAAACAAAAAACCGCTTCGCGTTAAAGCCGGCTTTGATCCCACAGCCCCGGATATTCACCTCGGTCACACCGTTCTTCTTCGCAAGTTACGTCAATTGCAGGATCTCGGTCATCGGGTCTTTTTTTTGATCGGCGACTTTACCGCCCAGATAGGGGACCCAACGGGCAAGGACCAGATCCGGCCCCGGTTGGACAGGCAGAAAGTCAACCAAAATGCCAAAACTTACAAAGAGCAGGTCTTCAAGATTCTTGATCCTGAGCGGACTGAGGTTGTATTCAATAGTGCCTGGCTGGATAAGCTGTCCTCGCAGGAAATCCTTTCCTTAACGGCCCATTCTACGGTTGCCCGGATGCTGGCCCGTTCTGATTTCAAAAAGCGTTTTGAGGAAAAAAGAGAGATCAGCCTGCTTGAATTTGTCTATCCCTTGTTGCAAGGATACGACTCGATCCATTTAAAAGCGGACATTGAGCTAGGAGGTTCCGACCAGAAATTTAACCTTTTGATGGGCCGTGAATTGCAGGAAGCTTATGGCCAGGAACCCCAGGTCATCATCATGACGCCGCTCCTCGAAGGGACCGACGGCGTCAGCAAGATGAGCAAGTCTTTGAACAACTATATCGGGATCAATGAACCGGCTGACGAGATATTCGGCAAAGTGATGTCGATCAGCGATGATTTGATGTATCGTTATTATGAAATTTTAACGGATTTTGATATGGCAGAGATCAAAACGCTTCATCCCAAAGAGGCCAAGGTGAAATTGGCGAGCGAGATCATCGCGCGGTTTCATGATTCTAAAAAGGCTGAAGCGGCCAGAAAGAATTTCGAAAGGGTTTTTGCGCGAGGGCAAACCCCCGAAGACGCGCCTGAATACAAACTTGGGGCGAACACTGCTTCCCTGGCCGATATTCTTCTCTTCGCGAAACTGGTTGATTCCAGGCGCGAGTTCCAGCGGTTGCTTGGCCAGGGCGCCATCAGTCACGATAATCACGCCATTCTCGATGCCCGGTGGCGGCCCCAGGCAGGGGTCGTTAAGGTGGGGAAACGCCGTTTTCTAAGGCTCATCTAAAAATTGACAGAAATTTGTAACTTCAGTAATTCTAGTAAATTAAGTTCCAGCAAATAGACAAAAAAAACTTGACAAGGTAATGAAAATGGGTATACTTGACTGACTCGATTGGTTCTGCCCCTGTAGCTCAGTCGGTAGAGCACGTTCTTGGTAAGGACGAGGTCACCGGTTCAATTCCGGTCGGGGGCTTCACACCCCGACGGAGTAATAACAATTTTTCTTTTAATTTGTATTTTAATACCCAGATTTTTTATCACTATAATTTTAATATAATGCGTGAACCCATCCAGTTTCAGTGCACAGAATGCAGCCGTATTAATTACAGCGCTACGAAGGATAAGAAAAAACATCCGGATCGGATCGAGGTCAAGAAGTTTTGTCCTTTCTGCCGTAAGCACGTTCTGCATAAAGAGCTAAAAAAATGACGGGAAATTTCTTGTAGGCCTGTAGCTCTAATTGGTAGAGCGACGGTCTCCAAAACCGTGGGTTGTAGGTTCGAGTCCTACCAGGCCTGTGCGATTCCGGTTGATGAAGATGTTTGGAAAAATACAAAATTTTATATCTGAGGTCGGTGTCGAGCTTAAAAAAGTTTCCTGGTTGACCCGTCAAGAGTTGATCGACGCGACCTGGATCGTCCTTTTAAGTTCAATTTGTTTGGGGATATTCATTGGATGCGCAGATTTTGTTCTTTCCAAATTATTAAGTTTGATCATCAGGTAGGGTAAGTTCATGGCTGAAATGAAATGGTATGTGGTGCACACTCAAACAGGCTCGGAAGAGAAGGCTCGGGCTGGTTTGCAGGGGCGTATGGCCACGACGGAACTTAAGAAATATGTCGGAGAGATCATTGTCCCGACCGAACAGGTGGCTGAGATCCGCGGCGGGAAAAAGCGCATCACCGCCAGAAAGTTCTTCCCCGGATATCTCATCGTCAAGATGGACATGAACAAGGAGAGCTGGTATCTGGTCAAGACAACGCCGGGGATCACCGGCTTTATCGGTCCCGGGCGCAGACCGACGCCCGTCTCTGACGAAGAAGTCAAAGCTATTCTGCAGCGTACTGAAGACACGGAAACCAAACCCACCCCCAAAATTGTTTTTGAGATCGGCGAGTCGATCCGTATCGCCCAGGGGCCGTTCGCAAATTTTAACGGTTCGGTCATGGAACTTTATCCGGAAAGAGGCAAGTTGAAAGTAAGCGTTTCAATTTTTGGCAGGTCAACGCTAGTAGAGCTCGAATACTGGCAAGTGGAAAAATTGTAAAATGGCAAAAGAAGCTGTCGCGCAAATCAAATTATATGTTCCCGCGGGGCAGGCAAATCCTGCGCCGCCGGTCGGTCCGGCATTAGGTCAGCATGGCGTCAACATCATGATGTTCTGCAAGGCCTTTAACGAAAAGACGAAAGGCCGCGAGGGGCTTATTCTGCCGGCGGTCATTACCGTCTACAAGGACAAGTCCTTTGACTTTATCATCAAGACGCCGCCGAGCGCCGTTTTGATCAAAAAGGCGGCCAATCTGGCCAAGGCTTCAGGGACGGCCGGGCGTGAGAAGATCGGCAAGATCACGCGCAAGCAGGTCGAAGAGATCGCCAAGGCCAAAATGGAAGATTTGAACACGGCTGATTTCGCCCAAGCGGTAAAAACTATTGAAGGAACGGCCCGCAGTATGGGCATCGAGGTGGTGGCTTAACATGGTTAAATTAAACAAACGCATGAAAAACGCAGCTCAACAGTTTGGCGCCGACCGGGCGTATTCTCTTCAAGAGGCCATTGATAGCATCGAGAAATTCCCCAAAGTGAAATTTGATGAAACGGTCGAATTGCACTTTTCCCTTAATATAGACACCAAAAATTCCGATCAGGTTATTCGCGGGACGGTTGTCCTGCCGCATGGAACGGGAAAGAACGTGCGTATCGCCGTTTTTTGCAAAGGTGAGCAGGAGCAAAAGGCCAGAGAAGCCGGGGCCGACCTTATCGGAGCTGAAGATCTTATTGAAAAAGTATCCAAAGGATTTATGGATTTCGATGTGGTGATCGCCACTCCGGATATGATGCGGGATTTGAGTAAATTGGGTAAAATTCTGGGGCCGCGAGGCCTGATGCCGACTCCAAAGGCGGGAACGGTCAGTGCGGATGTGGCTAAGGCGATCAGAGAAGTCAGAGCCGGTAAAATTGAATTTAAATCGGATAAACAAGCGGGTATCCACGTGATCGTCGGAAAAAGATCCTTCGCCAGGGAAAAGCTGCTGGATAACGCCAGCCATGTGATTGAGGCCATTAATCATGTCAAACCGGCTTCGGTTAAGGGAAATCTTCTGAAAAATATATCCTTGTCCACGACAATGGGGCCGGGATTAAAGGTGGCGATATGAAAAGAATCGGTCAGATATTCCGTGAAACCCTTGTCAGCCGGGTTAAAGACGGCATAGGCCAGAACGGATGCATTTTTGTCATCAGCTATTCGCAGGTTCCCGCGTCCCAGATCAACGATTTTCGTAAACGCCTCAAAACGGCTGGAGCGGATATTTATGTTTCCAAAAATTCCATCGCCCAGATCGCTCTTAAAGATTTGAATCAAAGCGGGTTGGCGGAGAAAATAACCGGACAGATGGCGTTTGTCTGGAGCCAGGCTGATGCCGCGGAAGTGGCCAAGGCCCTGGTCAAATTCGCCAGAGAATGCGCAAATATCAAGATCCGCGGCGGATTGCTGGATGGCAAGATTTTGGAGAAGGATCAAATTATCCAATTGTCTGAGTTACCGTCGCGGCAGGTTTTATTAACGATGCTTTTATCGACGATCCAGTCGCCGTTGACCCGGCTGGCGGGAGCGTTGAGCGGCAAAACGCAGGAACTCTTATCCATATTGAAGCAGTTAAGCGAAAAAAAGGGAGGGAATTGAAATGTCCGAAAATACAACAACGGAACAAAAGCAGGAAGCTCATGGAAAAGAGCTTTCCGCAAAATTAAAGGAAGTCGTTAAGACGATCGAAGGCTTGACAGCGCTCGAAATTTCCGAATTGGTCAAAGCTCTTGAAGACAAATTTGGTATTAAAGCCGCCGCCCCCATGGCTGGCATGATGATGCCTATGGGTGCCGCAGCCGGTACCGGTGCCGCAGCCGCGGCCGAGGAGAAAACCGCCTTTGATGTCGTCCTTAAAGAAATCGGCCCCAACAAGATCGCCGTCATCAAGGAAGTCAGAGGCGCGACCAACCTCGGGTTGAAGGAAGCCAAAGACCTCGTTGAGGCCGCACCCAAGACGGTCAAAGAAGGCGCGACCAAAGAGGAAGCAGAAGACCTCAAGAAGAAGCTGGAAGCTGCCGGCGCAAAAGTGGAATTGAAATAATTCCGTTCATTGACAATCGACTCTTTAGAGCGTGGGGAATATGGAAAAACTGAAAGTTAAAAGTTTCAGCAAGTTCAGGGAGGATTTTGAGATCCCGCATCTGTTGGGCATCCAGACGGATGCTTACGAACAATTCCTGCAGGCAGGCCTTGCCCCCGACAAGCGCAAGTATCAGGGCTTGGAGGAAGTGTTCCGCGATGTCTTCCCGTTGGAAAGTTATGACGGGCAGATCAAGCTGGAATACATGAATTATTCTTTGGGCAAAGAAAAATATTCCGCCGTGGAATGTAAAAGACGCGGCATGACCTTCGCGGCGCCGTTGAAGGTCAAACTGCGCCTGATCACACCCGTTGATATTAAAGAGCAGGAAGTATATTTCGGCGAGTTCCCGTTAATGACCGATACGGGGACTTTTATCATCAACGGTGACGAAAGAGTCGTTGTTTCCCAGATCCAGCGTCCGCCAGGGGTTTCTTTTGAGGAAGAACTTCACCCCACAGGCAAAAGCATTTTTCACGGAAGAATCATCCCGACGCGCGGAGCCTGGTTTGAGATCAAATATGATCTCAACAACGTTTTTCTGGCCTACGTTGACCGCCGCAGGAATTTTCCGGCCACACAGATTTTGCGCATCATGGGCCTGTCGACCATCGAAGACATGAAGGCCATGCTCGGTGAGAATTTCGAGAAAATCAAGCCAACCCTCGAGAAAGACCATACCGCCACCAAAGAAGAAGCTCTCCTTGATTTTTACCGTAAGATGCGTCCCACCGAGCCGGCAACGGTTGAGGTGGCGGATACGCTGTTTTTTCGGTTATTTTTTGACCCCAAACGCTACGATCTAAGCAAAGTCGGACGTCATATTATCAATCGTAAATTGAATATGGATTCACCTCTTGAAAATCGCGTCTTGGACATCAAGATGGTCATCGAGGTCATCCGCTATTTGATGAATTTGCGTAATGGCGTCGGCGAGACCGATGATATCGACCATTTGGGCAACCGGCGCATTAAAACGGTCGGCGAATTGGTCCAGAACCAGGTGCGTATCGGCCTTGCTCGTCTGGAGCGTTCGATCAAAGAGCGTTTGGTCGTCATGAGCAATTTTGAAAATCTTACCGCTCATCATTTGATCAACTCCAGACTTTTTTCGAATCAGATCCAGGATTTCTTCGCCCGCAGTCAATTGTCCCAGTTCATGGACCAGGTCAATCCGCTTTCCGAGATGACCCATAAGAGACGCTTGAGCGCCCTGGGTCCCGGCGGGTTGTCCCGCGAGCGTGCGGGTTTTGAAGTTCGCGACGTTCATCATACGCATTACGGACGGGTGTGCCCTATTGAAACCCCTGAAGGGCCGAACATCGGGCTTATCGCGTCATTGACCAATTGTGCCCGTGTCAACGAATTGGGGTTTATTGAAACCCCGTATCGCAAAGTCAGCGAAGGACACGTTGCCAATAAGATTGAATATTTGACCGCCGATAAAGATCAGAACGAGCATATCGCGCAGGCCAATTCCCTGATCGATAAGAGCGGGAATTTCTCCGAAAAGGAAGTTTCCTGCCGTTATAAGACAGATTTCCCGAAGGTAGCTCCGAAGAACGTCACTTACATGGATGTTTCGTCGCTTCAGGTTGTTTCGGTCGCCGCGGCACTGATTCCATTTCTCGAGCATGACGACGCTAACCGCGCGTTGATGGGTTCCAACATGCAGCGCCAGGCTGTCCCGGGCATGATCCCGGAAGTCCCTTATGTCTCGACGGGGATGGAGGGGAAAGTGGCCCAGGATTCCGGCGTAGTTGTTCTGGCCAGGCAATCGGGCACTGTTACCAAAGTCGACGCGCGCGAGATCACAATCGGCGATACCGTTTATCCATTGAAAAATTTCCAGCGGACCAACGCGAACACGTGCATTCAGCAAAGACCTTTGGTCAACGTCGGCGATAAAGTTCAGGCGGGCGACCCAATCGCAGACGGCATCGGGACCAAGGATGGCCAATTGGCGCTTGGTTGTAACGTTTTGGTCGCGTTTATGCCCTGGCGCGGGTTTAATTTCGAAGACGCCATTTTGATCAACGAACGATTGGTCCGTGAAGATAAATTTACATCGATCCATATTGAACGTTTCGAGGTCGAATGCCGTGAAACGCGTTTGGGTAACGAGGAAATCACGCGGGATATTCCCAACGTCGGAGAAGACGCCCTCGTGAATCTTAATGAAGACGGCATTATCCGCATCGGGGCTGAGGTCAAAGCCGGGGATATTTTGGTCGGCAAAGTAACTCCCAAAAGCGAAAAGGAACTTTCCCCGGAGGAACGGCTTTTACGCGCGATCTTTGGCGAGAAGGCGGCGGATATCCGCGATACTTCCCTGACGCTTCCTCCCGGCATTGAAGGTGTCGTTGTCCACGCGGAGATCTTCCAGCGGGCAGAGCGCGGACGCAAGACCAAAGATGACAAGAAAAAAGAAATAGATGCCGTTGAGAAGGTCAAGGCCTATTACAAGCAGGAGATCGAATTTGCCGAGGGAGAGAAGCAAAAGAAGATCTGCAAGCTTTTGAATATCGACAAGAGGAAGATCGGCAATATCCGTTTTGATGAATTCGAAGAGGATTCCGAGGAGTATGAAGTCGTCCGTTTTTATGACGATAAAATCGCCGAATTAGTCGAGGAAGAGATCCAGGAAACCGAACGTATCCGCCGCGGCGATGAATTGCCTGCGGGCGTCTTGAAACGAGTTGTTGCTTATATCGCCACCAAGCGCAAGGTCGCCGAAGGCGATAAAATGGCCGGTCGTCATGGGAATAAAGGTATTGTTTCGCGGATTTTGCCCGAAGAGGACATGCCGTTTTTGGAAGACGGCACGGCGGTCGATATTGTCTTGAATCCGTTGGGCGTTCCCTCTCGTATGAACGTCGGTCAACTTTTGGAGACCCATCTGGGCTGGGCCGCGAAGGCGTTGGGATTCTACGCCGTCACACCGGTCTTTAACGGGGCGACCGAGACGGAGATACGCGCCTGTCTCAAAGAGGCGGGATTGCCGGAAGACGGCAAGACAACTGTCATTGACGGGCATACTGGAATCCCATTCGAGCAGAAAGTCACAGTGGGATACATTTATATGCTCAAGCTGAATCACCTTGTTGACGAAAAGATCCACGCCCGCTCCATTGGCCCGTATTCGCTGGTCACGCAACAACCGCTGGGTGGAAAAGCGCATTTTGGCGGACAGCGTTTCGGAGAAATGGAAGTTTGGGCGCTCGAGGCCTATGGGGCCGCCTACACGCTGCAGGAAATGTTGACGGTCAAAAGTGACGATGTTATCGGGCGCAGCCGCATGTATGAGTCCATCGTTAAGGGACAACACAAGCTTGAAACGGGAACGCCGGAATCTTTCAACGTTCTCGTTAAAGAACTCCAGGGTTTATGTTTGGACATCCAGGTTATTAAAATGGCATCCGAGCAGCAACAAGAGGTAGACAATGCCGAGAAGGCCGAGAAGGCCGATAAGGCCGATAAGGCAGACAATAAACTTCTAACTAAACTTAGAGAAAAAGCTTAAGAAAATGGCTAGCCAAAAAGAAGAACTCCAGAATCATGATTATGTCACAATCCGTATAGCCTCACCGGAAAAGATCCGCTCGTGGTCTTTTGGTGTCATCAGGAAAGCGGAGACGCTTAATTACAGAACGTTGAAACCGGAAAAAGACGGGCTTTTTTGCGAAAAGATCTTCGGGCCGGTACGCGACTGGGAATGTAATTGCGGTAAATATAAAGGGATCAAGTTCAAAGGGATCACTTGCGATCGTTGTGGTGTCTTGGTGACGCGTTCTTCCGTGCGCCGTGAGCGCATGGGGCATATTGAATTGGCCTGCCCGGTTACGCATGTCTGGTTCTATAAGACTGTCCCCAGCCGTTTGTCCGCTTTGTTGCAAGTCACCTTGCGCGATATGGAAAAACTCATCTATTATGAGGAATACATCGTTGTCGATCCCGGAAATACACCTTTAAAGAAGAACCAGCTTTTAAGCGAGGATGAATATCAAGAAGCGTTGATCAAATATGGCGGCGGATTCAAATCCAAGATCGGCGCCGAAGCCGTGCGTGACCTTTTAAAAGAGCTTGATCTGACCGTGTTATGCAAGAAGCTGCGCAAAGACCTGGAAAAAGCCAATCCGGCCGGGACAAACCATAAAAAGATTGCCAAGACGCTCAAAGTCGCCGAAGATTTCAAGAAATCGGGCAATTCACCGGACTGGATGGTCTTGGACGTTCTGCCGGTCATTCCGCCGGATTTGCGTCCATTGGTCCCGCTCGAAGGAGGCCGGTTCGCCACATCAGATCTTAACGATCTTTATCGTCGCGTTATCAACCGTAATAATCGTCTTAAAAAATTGATCGATCTTAAGGCGCCGGAGATCATCTGCCGTAACGAAAAGCGGATGCTCCAGGAAGCTGTTGATGCCCTTTTGGACAACGGTCGTCATGGCCGGCCTGTTTTGGGTGCCGGTAACCGTCCCTTGAAATCCCTTTCCGATATGTTAAAGGGAAAACAAGGGCGATTCCGGATGAACCTTTTGGGAAAACGCGTCGATTATTCGGGACGTTCCGTCATCGTCGTTGGGCCAAATTTGAAATTGCACCAGTGTGGGTTGCCCAAAAAGATGGCGCTGGAATTATTCGAGCCATTTATCATTCGCAAATTGCGCGAAAAAGGATATGTTCATACCATCAAAGGCGCCAAGCGGATGGTGGAGAAAGAAAAAGCAGAAGTCTGGGATATCCTCGATGAGGTCATCCAGGACCATCCGGTCATGCTTAACCGCGCTCCCACGCTTCACCGTTTAAGTATCCAGGCGTTTTACCCTACGCTTGTCGAAGGGAAAGCCATCAAATTGCATCCGTTGGTGTGCGCGGCTTTCAACGCGGACTTCGACGGTGACCAGATGGCCGTCCACGTGCCGCTTTCCCTGGAAGCCCAGATGGAATGCCGATTGGAACTTTTATCGATTAATAATTTGTTCTCACCCGCCGACGGCAGGCCGATCGTCACCCCTTCACAGGATATGGTCTTGGGTCTTTATTACCTTACGAAGGAAGACGAGAAGAGCGGAGGGGATACCCGCATCTATTCCACGCCGCAGGAGGTTATTGTTGCTTTTAATGACGGCTTCTTGGGGCTTCATAAACGTATTAAGTTGCGCCCGCGTATTTCTGCCTGGGGTGAGGAAAAGCCTTCTTTGGTCATTTCTCAGGAAGAAGCCTTGGAAAAAGCGGATGAAAAGAAGACAAAGAAGGAAGAGAAAGTTAAAAAGGAAGAAAAAAGTGAGCCGTCCATCATCGAAACGACCGTCGGGCGTGTTATTTTTAATGAGTCCATTTTTCCCGAGTTCGGTTTTGTCAATGAACTGCTGGATAAAAAGAAGGTCGGCGCGGTCATTTCAGATTGCTACAAGCGTTTTGGTCAAGGAAAGACCATTAAGCTTTTGGATGATTTAAAGGAATTAGGATTCATCAACGCGACCCTGGCGGGGATATCGATCGGTATTGGCGACATGACCATACCGCAGGAAAAACCGGAGATCCTTAAGAATTCGAAGCAGGAAGTCGCGAAAGTCGAAGATCAGTACCGTAAAGGTATCATCACCGGGCGCGAGCGTTATAACAAGATCATTGATATCTGGACGCATACGACGGAAACCATGTCGGATCTCGTGTTCAAACAGATGGATCCGTTTAACCCCGTTTTCATCATGGCCGATTCGGGCGCGCGCGGATCTCGTTTACAGATACGTCAGCTCTCCGGGATGCGCGGGCTGATGGCCAAACCTTCGGGTGAAATTATCGAGAACCCTATCACGGCGAGTTTCCGTGAAGGTTTGACGGTTTTGGAATATTTTATTTCAACGCACGGCGCGCGTAAGGGTCTGGCGGATACGGCTTTGAAAACAGCCGACGCCGGATATTTGACCCGTCGTTTAGTCGACGTGGCCCAGGAAATCGTCGTTACCGTTGAGGATTGCGGGACGCTCAATGGTATCACGGTTTCCGCCATTGTTGAAGGCGATGAACTGGTCGTTAGCCTTAAAGAGCGTATTACTGGACGCGTGGCTTTGGACAGTATTGTTGACATTGTCACCGATCAGAAAGTTGTCGAGGCCGGAGAAGTCATTGACGAAGAAACGGCGGAATTTATCGAGCATTTGGGTATCGAAAAGGTGCGTATCCGCAGCGTTTTGACCTGCGAGGCCGCGCGCGGCGTTTGCGTGAAATGTTATGGGCGGAACTTAGCCACCCAGCGTCACGTCGAGATCGGCGAAGCGGTTGGAACCATTGCTGCTCAAAGTATCGGTGAGCCCGGGACCCAGCTGACCATGCGTACGTTCCACATCGGTGGAACGGCAAGCCGCTCCATCGAACAATCTTTCTATAAAGCCAAGAACGCGGGAACTGTTAAATATCACCAGTTGAGAGTCGTCGCTAAGGGCAGCGAATTCATCGTCCTTAACCGCAACGGTTCGGTCAGTATCAACAACGAATATGGACGTGAATTTGAGCGCTATCAGCTTCCGCAGGGTGCGGTTTTGAACATCCCGGATGGCGCGACGGTTGCCAAAGATAAAGTATTTGTCACGTGGGATCCCTATACGGTGCCGATCATCACGGAAGTCAAGGGTGTCGTCAATTCGGAAGACCTTATCCCCGATGTGACGGTCCAGGAAGAGCAGAATCCGGTGACCGGTGTTACCGAGCGTGTTGTCGTTGAACATAAGCAGGAATATCATCCGCAGATTATCATGACCGATGAGAAAAAAGAGATCGTCGGTATTTATTCGATCCCCATCGGCGCGCATATTCTCGTTAAAGATAAACAGCAGATCAATGGTGGTGATCTGATCGCGAAAATCCCGCGTGGTGCCGGTAAGACGCGTGATATTACCGGCGGTCTTCCGCGCGTGGCGGAATTATTCGAGGCCAGACGTCCAAAGGATCCGGCCGTCATCAGTGAAATCGACGGGACAGTTGAGTTCGGTCAAGACAAGAAGGGGCGCCGGACCATTATTGTCCGAAGTCCGACGGGGATGAACTCGGAATATACGATCCCTCATGGAAAACATCCCAATGTCTATAAAGGCGACAGGGTATTCGCCGGGCAGCAGCTGACGGACGGCCCCGTCGTTCCGCATGATATCTTGCGTGTCTGCGGTGATAAAGTGCTTCAGGAGTATTTGCTCAACGAGGTCCAGGAAGTCTATCGTTTGCAAGGTGTACGTATCAACGATAAGCACATCGAGCTCATTATCGGACAGATGCTCAAAAAAGTTAAGATCGAAGATTCCGGCGATACGGAATTTTTGATCGGGGAACAGATCAATCGGGTCACTTTTAAGAAGGCCAATGAAGAAGTCATGAAGAAAAAGGGCAAGCCGGCCAAGGCGACGCCGCTGCTTTTGGGAATTACGAAAGTGTCTCTAACCACAGAGAGTTTCATATCTTCCGCAAGTTTCCAGGAGACGACAAGAGTGTTGACAGAGGCTGCCTCATCTGGTAAAATTGATCTCCTTTGCGGCTTGAAGGAAAATGTTATTGTGGGCCATCTAATCCCGGCGGGAACGGGCCTTAAAGAATACGAAAATGTTGAAGTGGTGAAATATGCCGACGATACAGCAGCTCATCCGGAAACAAAGAGTACAGAAAATAAAGAAGGGTAAATCGCCCGCGCTCACGAACTGTCCGTTCCGACGGGGAGTTTGCCTGCAGGTTAAAACGATGACGCCGAAGAAACCGAACTCGGCGTTGCGCAAGATCGCCAGAGTGCGTTTGTCCAACAAGTTTGAGGTTACTTCGTATATCCCGGGTGAAGGGCATAATCTTCAGGAACACTCGATCGTGCTGGTACGCGGCGGCCGCGTGAAAGACCTGCCCGGCGTGCGTTATCATATCGTGCGTGGGACATTGGATACCGCCGGCGTGGCGAAGCGCAAGAAATCTCGGTCGAAGTACGGAGCTAAAAAGGATACAGGTAAATAACATATGCGCAGACGCAGTGCAGAACTAAGAGAAGCAGCCCCCGATCCGAAATACGGCAATCGGCTGGTGACCAAATTTGTCAACGTCATCATGTTCGAAGGAAGAAAAACGACGGCCGAAAATATTGTTTACGGGGCGTTCGATCTGATCGATCAAAAGAATCACGAATTGGGCTCGGTGAAAGTATTTATTAAAGCGATCGACAACGTCCGTCCCAAGCTGGAAGTCAAGTCCAGACGCGTCGGCGGGGCAACGTATCAGGTTCCGCTTGAAGTGCCGGTTGCCCGGGGAAATTCCCTGGCGATGCGCTGGGTCCGTGATTTCGCGCGCAAAAAAAAAGGCAAGCCCATGTCGGTTAAATTGGCTGATGAGCTTATTGCGGCAGCCAAAGGAGAAGGTCAAGCTATCAAGAAGCGAGACGACACTCATAAAATGGCAGAGGCGAACAAGGCCTTTGCGCACTTGCGCTGGTAATATTGAAACTGCATCGGCTTTGCATGCAGAAATTAAAGCTGAAGCAGTTCTTAATTAATATAGGGAAGTTTTAAAGACTATGGCAGCAGACGCAACACCATTATATGATGTAAGAAATATCGGGATCATCGCGCATATCGACGCGGGTAAGACGACGACGACCGAGCGCATCCTGTTTTATACCGGTGTCATCCATAAAATGGGAAGCGTGGATGATGGTAACGCGACCATGGACTGGATGGAGCAGGAACAGGAGCGCGGGATCACCATCACGGCGGCGAACACGACCTGTTTTTGGAACAAGAAAAAGATCAATATCATCGATACCCCCGGCCACGTGGATTTTACGATCGAAGTCGAACGATCTTTGAAAGTCCTGGATGGGGCCGTGATCGTTTTGTGCGGTACCAGCGGCGTGCAATCCCAGACCGAAACGGTCTGGCGTCAGGCAGATCGATACAATGTTCCACGGCTCGCTTTTATCAACAAGCTCGATCGTTTGGGTGCGAGCTTCGAACGTGTCTTAAGCGATGTTCTTGAGCGCTTGGGCGCCAACGCGGCCGCGATCACATTTCCCGATGGAACGGAAGATAGTTTTACAGGCATTGTGGATGTTATTTTGGAAAAATATATTACGTATGAAGATGACCTGGGCGTCAAGCGTGTATTAAGCGACGTGCCCGCGGAACTCAAAGATAAATTAAAGCAATATCGCCACACGCTGATCGAACGCCTCGCGGATGCCGATGATGAGATCGCCGATAAATTTCTGGAGGAAAAAGAGATCAGCGTTGAGGATATCAAAAAGGCGATTCGGCGCGGCACCATCAAGGGTGCATTTTTGCCGGTTCTGTGCGGATCTTCTTTGAAAAATAAAGGTGTTCAGTTGGTTTTGGATGCGGTTTGTGATTATCTGCCTTCGCCGTTGGATGTTCCGCCGGTTAAAGGCATTGATCCCGCGACGAAAGAAGAAATCACTCGTCCGCCGTCTGCCGGTGCTCCTTTGAGCGCTTTGGTATTTAAAATAGCGACTGATCCTTACGTGGGAAAATTGTTCTTTACGCGCATATATTCAGGGAAGATTATTTCCGGCGAAGGGGTCTATAATTCCACGCAACAGGTCAAGGAACGAATTTCCAAAATCGTTATTATGCACGCCAACAAGCAGGAGATCGTCCCCAAAGCGGAAGCCGGGGAGATCGTGGCGTTGGTCGGTATAAAGGAAAGCAAATCCGGCGATACGTTGTGCGACCAGGAAAAGAAAATCTTGCTCGAGAATATGCGTATCCCGGAACCGGTCGTCTCGATGTCCATCGAGCCCAAGACCAAGGCCGACCAGGACAAGATGGGTTTTACTTTAAAGAAATTTTTGGACGAGGATCCGTCGTTGCGCGTGCACTATGATCATGAGACGGCCCAGACGATCATTTCCGGGATGGGAGAATTGCATTTGGAAATTATCATTGACCGCATGAGGCGCGAATTCAATCTGGAAACGAATATCGGCCGGCCGCAGGTCGCTTATAAAGAAACGGTCACGCGTAAAGTGGATGATGTTGTCGGTAAACATATCAGCCAGAGTGGCGGCCGGGGGCAATACGGCCACGTCGTCATCAATGTGGAGCCTGCTCAAGAGCGCGGCAAAGGTGTTGAATTTATCAACAAGATCAAGGGTGGAGCGATCCCGCGCGAATTTATTCCTGGTGTAGAAAAAGGGATCAAGGATGCCGCTTCTGCCGGTGTTTTGGCCGGTTATCCGGTAACGGACCTTATTGTCACATTGATTGATGGTTCTTACCACGACGTCGATTCCAATGAGTTGGCGTTCCAGTTGGCCGCGAAGTTCGCTTTGCGGGAAGCGCTTCAAAAAGGCAAATCGGTATTCCTGGAGCCGATCATGGATATCGAAGCTGTGGCACCAGAAGAATTTATGGGGGCTGTCGTGGGTGATCTGCAGACGCGAAGGGCCAAGATCGTTAACATGGGAACACGTGGAAAGATCAAGACGGCACGCTGTGAAGTGCCTTTGGCGGAGATGTTCAATTACGCCAATGCGGTACGTTCCTTAACTCAAGGACGGGCGACTTTTAGCATGGAGCCCGCCTTTTATGCGGAAGTGCCTCAATATGTCGCCGATAAGATCATTGGGGCGCACCAGGAAGCTCTTGGGAAAAAGGGCTGATACATAAATAGAAAATAAAATCATAAAGCATCATTATTCTAGAGTTTTCATGGGAAAGAAGGAGGCATAAGATGGCCAAGGAAAAATTCGTAAGAAATAAACCGCATTTGAACATCGGAACCATCGGGCACGTCGATCACGGGAAAACGACCCTAAGCTCCGCCATTACCAACGTATTGGCAAAGCGAGGGTTGGCCCAGGCGCGCAGTTATGACTCCATTGACAACGCTCCGGAAGAAAAAGAGCGCGGGGTTACGATCAACATCTCGCATATCGAGTATGAAACCGAGAAAAGACACTACGCTCACATCGACTGTCCCGGCCACGCCGACTATATCAAGAATATGATCACGGGTGCGGCCCAGATGGATGGCGCGATCCTCGTCGTTTCCGCCGCCGATGGCGCCATGCCTCAGACCAAAGAGCACATCCTTTTGGCCCGTCAGGTAAACGTTCCTTCCATTGTTGTCTTCCTTAATAAGTGCGATCAAGTTCAGGACAAAGAACTTTTTGAGCTCGTTGAGATGGAAATTCGTGATCTTCTGACCAAATATAAATATGATGGCGATAAAACGCCGATCATCAAGGGAAGCGCCTTGGAGGCCATAAATAACCTTAATGATGATGCAAAGACCCAGCCTATCATCGATCTGATGAAGGCCGTTGACGATTTTATCCCCGAACCTGTCCGCGAACTGGATAAACCGTTCTTGATGGCCATCGAAGACGTGTTTTCCATCTCGGGTCGTGGAACGGTCGCTACCGGGCGTATCGAGCGCGGTAAAGTCAAGGTTGGCGAAGAAGTTGATCTCGTGGGAATGACCAAGGACATTAAAAAGACGGTTGTCACGGGCGTTGAAATGTTCCGCAAGGAACTTGATTTTGGTCAGGCCGGGGACAACGTCGGCTTGCTTCTGCGCGGTGTTGAAAAAGACGACATCCAAAGAGGCCAGGTTTTGGCCGCTGCCGGATCCATTACGCCGCACACCAAATTCAAGGCCAAGACATATATCTTGACCAAAGAAGAGGGTGGCCGTCATACGCCGTTCTTTAAAGGGTATCGTCCGCAATTTTATTTTCGTACGACGGACGTCACGGGATCGGCCAATCTTCCGGCCGGTGTTGAAATGTGTATGCCCGGTGATAACGTTGAACTGGAAGTGGAGTTAATTCAGCCCATCGCCATGGAAAAGGAATTACGTTTCGCTATCCGTGAAGGTGGCCATACGGTCGGTGCTGGCGTTATTCACCAGATCATCGCATAAAAATTGAGATCATCATGCAACAACAGCAAAAAATACGCATAAAACTCAAAGCATTCGATCACAGGTTGATCGACCAATCCGCCCAGGAGATCCTTGATACGGCCATTCGCACCGGTGCCAAAGTTTCCGGCCCCGTGCCTTTGCCGACGAAAAAGGAGCTCTACACGGTATTGCGGTCGCCTGTCATCGATAAAAAGTCCAGGGAACAATTTCAACTGGCCACCCATAAACGGCTCATTGACTTAATTGATCCAACGGCCAAGACCGTGGAAGCATTAAGGAAATTGAATTTGCCGGCGGGCGTGGATGTTGAGATCAAACAATAAAGGCGGCGCTACAATCATGATTCGCGGTTTATTAGGGAAGAAATTGGGCATGACGCAGGTCTTCGACAAGGACGGCGATGTCATTCCTGTCACTGTTGTCGAGGCCGGTCCGTGTATCGTCTTGGGATTGCAGGATTCTCCTAAAAAGGTGAAAGTGGGTTTTGAACAGGTCAAGGAATCACGTGTTAACAAACCCATGCTTGGCTTCTACAAAAAGACCGGTGTGGCGCCTTTGCGTGTCATTAAAGAGTTTGAATCAACGGACAACAAGGATTACAAGGTCGGGCAGGAATTGAAGGCTGATGTTTTTAAACCCGGCGAGTTCGTCGATGTCCGCGGAACCTCCATTGGTAAAGGGTTCCAGGGCGGGATGAAACGGTGGCACTGGATGGGCGGCCCTGCCGCGCACGGTTCCATGCACCACCGTCGCGTGGGATCCATCGGCGCCAGCGCCGATCCTTCCCGAACGCTGCGCGGGACGAACATGCCCGGACACATGGGCGCGCGCAAGATCACGGCCCAAGGATTGCGCGTGATGGGTGTGGATGCGGGAAAAAATACCATTCTTCTGAAGGGCGTTGTTCCAGGGTACAAGAACGCGTACATTGAGATTTATCGTTCCAGGAAAAAAGCCTTCAGACCGCTGGACGAAGAACGCAAAACGGTTGTCCGTAAAGTCAATCCTATGAAGCAAAGCAAGGCCAAAGCAACGGGTAAGGGGAAATAACGTGTCAAGTCTGCAAGTTTTAAACATTGAAGGGAAAAGCTCGGGGACTATCGATCTTCCCGGGGAGATCTTCGGTGAGGATATCAAGCGGGACGTGATCCATCAGGCGGTTCTCATGTATCAGGCCTCCGGGAGGCAGGGTAACGCCTCGACAAAGACCCGCAAAGAGGTTTCCGGCGGAGGTATCAAGCCGTGGCGTCAAAAAGGGACCGGACGCGCTCGTCATGGCTCCATCCGTTCGCCGTTGTGGAAAAAAGGCGGCATTGTCTTCGGCCCGCATCCCAGGGATTTCAGCTACAGCGTTCCCCAGAAGGTCCGCCAGGGGGCTTTGCGTGAAACTTTGAACGTGAAATATCAAGGCAAGAATTTGATCTGTGTCGATGATCTTAAAAAACCGTTTGCGAAAACAAAAGAATTCGCCGCGATCCTGAAGAATTTGAGCCTTAGCGGGAAAGTGCTCGCGCTTTTGGATGGCTGCGACCCCAGCGTGCAGAGAGTATCCCGTAATATTCCACGGTTTCGTTTGATGCGTTCCCAGGATGTCAACGCGTATGATATCCTGCGCCATAAAAAGATCTTGGTCACCAAAACCGCGTTCAATAATTTGCTGGAGCGGATAAGCAAATGATGCACGCGTACGATGTCGTCAAAAATCTGGTGCGTACCGAGCGGGCGACTTTTCTGGAACCGCAGCGCAAGTACCTCTTTCAGGTGGCCAACAGCGCCAATAAAATCCAGATCCGTCAGGCCGTGGAAGAAATTTATAAGGTTAAGGTTGAGGCGGTTAATACTTCTGTTGTCCCGGGAAAGCTCAGACGCGTCCGGCAGGAACTGGGGAGAACGACCCCTTGGAAAAAAGCGATCGTCACTCTCAAAGACGGGCATAAGATCGAGGTCACGTAAGATATGGGTATCCGAAGATTTAGACCGGTCACAAGTACGTTACGCCATACGGCCATTGCCGATTTCGCGGAAATCACCAAAGGAAAGCCTGAAAAGAATCTCCTCAGGCCGTTAAAAAGCTCTGGCGGGCGCAATATGTACGGGCGCATCACCATGCGTTATCGTGGCGGCGGGCACAAAAGAATGTACCGCCTGATCGATTTCAAAAGAGATCGTGTCGACCAGGAATGCACAGTCCTGGCCATAGAATACGATCCGAACCGTACCGCGCGCATTGCATTGATCCAATATCCGGACGGGATCAAGTCTTATATACTTGCCCCGCTGGATCTAAAACCAGGCGATAAAGTGATCAGCACTATTAACAAGGAAGCGGAGATCAAGCCTGGCAATTGCATGCCGTTACGTCGTATCCCGTTGGGGACAGCGTTGCACAATATTGAACTTAAGCCCGGACAGGGCGGAAAGATCGCCCGATCCGCGGGAACATCTATTCAACTCGTTGCCAAAGAGGGAAATTATGCCTTTATCCGCATGCCATCGAGCGAGGTAAGAAAGGTTCTGATCGATTGCCGATCATCTATCGGGCAGATCGGCAATGTCGAGCATGAGACGCGTTCAATAGGAAAAGCGGGAAGAATGCGTTGGCGGGGGCATCGCCCGAAAGTCCGCGGGGTTGTTATGAATCCGGTGGACCACCCGCACGGCGGCGGCGAAGGTAAGGCTCCGCAGGGAAATCCGCATCCGGTCACACCATGGGGAAGACCGACCAAGGGATATAAAACTCGCAAGAAACAAAAATATTCGAACCAATATATCATTCGAAGAAGGGGATCCAGGTAATATGACGCGTTCAGTCAAAAAAGGCCCGTACGTTGAGGAATCATTATTAAAGAAACTTAACCGGATGATCTCATCCGGTCAGCGGCAACCGATCAAGACATGGTCGAGACGTTCTACCGTCACGCCGGATTTTGTCGGCTACACGGTGGCCGTTCACGATGGCCGCAAGCACGTCCCCGTTTTTATTACGGAAAATATGGTTGGATACAAATTCGGCGAATTTGCCCATACGCGCACGTTCAAAAAGCATAGCGGCGTCAAGGCCAAGAAAGCGGCGGATAAAACTTAAGGAATAACGAGCGATGATTACCTTGGCAAGAGCAAAGTTTATGCGCGTTTCACCCACGAAAGTCCGGCAGGTCATTGACCTGATCCGCGGCAAGGATGTGCTGACTTCACAGGCGATCCTCACGCACGTTCAGAAGGGATCGCGGCAGATGATCAGTAAGGTTTTAAACTCGGCCGTGGACAACGCCAAACAAAAAGGTCTTATGGAAGACCAGCTGTTCATCTCCAGGATTGTGGCCGATCAGGGGCCTTCCTGGAAACGGTTCCGTGCGGCGTCGTTCGGACGGGCAACGCCGATCTTGAAGAAAACGACCCATTTAACGATTGAACTGGATCTGAAAACCAAATAGGAGAATAAGCGTGGGACAAAAAGTTAATCCCTTGGCGTTACGTATCGGATACATCGAGAACTGGAGAAGCCTTTGGTTCGCGGATAAAAAACAATTCGCGCAGTATATTCTCGAGGACTACAATATCCGTCAGTTCATCAAAAAACGCTTCGTGCAGGCCGCCGTTTCCAAGGTCGTTATCGAGCGTCTGGGCGATAAGATCAGAGTCATTATCCATACGGCGCGTCCCGGAGTTATTATCGGCCGCCGCGGGGCGGATATAGACAAGTTACGGGGCGAATTGGGCGAGATCACTTCTAAAGAGATCACCATCGATCCGCAGGAGATCAAGAATCCGTCCATTGACGCCCAATTGATCGCGCAGAACATCGCGCTACAGCTGGAAAAACGTATCGCGTTTCGCCGCGCGATGAAGCGGGCCATTGACCAGGCCTTGTCTTCCGGCATCAAGGGGATCAAGATCAAATGTTCCGGACGCCTTAATGGCGCCGAGTTGGCGCGCAGCGAATCCTATCGCGTCGGCAAGCTTCCTTTGCAAACATTTCGCGCCCAGATCGAATATGGGTTCGCCGAGGCGTTGACGACGTACGGATTGTTGGGAGTGAAGGTGTGGGCCAATAAAGGTGAAGTGATCAAGGAAATTAAACGTCAAGGCGAAACAAATACACCGCAGCAACCGCAGCATCAAACAGGTTTTAAGAAAGCCCCTTTTAATAAAAAAGATGCTCCGCGGTCTTAAGGATTTTTTAGTCTGGAGATAGAATTACCATGGCTGTGATGCCCAGAAAAGTTAAATACCGAAAGGCCATTAAGGGCAAGGTCCGTGGGATCGCCACATCGGGTAACAGGCTGCACTTCGGTGAGTACGGCTTGAAGGCCATCGAAAATGGGATCATACGGTCGAATCATATCGAGGCCTGCCGGGTGGCGGCGGCGCGCAAGATGAAAGGGTCCGGCAAGATCTGGATCAACATTTTTCCCTATAAACCGGTGACCAAAAAACCCGCGGAAACGCGCATGGGAAAAGGGAAAGGGGATCTGTCCCATTGGATCTGCCCGATATATCGCGGGAAAATGCTTTTTGAGATCAGCGGCGTGCCGGAGGAGTTCGCCAAAATAGTTTGTCGTCTGATCGCCTTTAAGTTGCCGGTGCGGACGCGGTTTGTTACCCGCATGGGAGCCCACGCATGAAGAAAGACAAGAAAATAAGGGAATTGAATTCCGAAGAGTTGGCGAAAAAGAACAAAGATTTTAAGAAAGAATTGTACGACCTGAATTATCAGCGCAAAATGGGCAACGTGGAAAAACCGGCCCGCTTCAAAGCGTTAAGAAAAGAGATCGCCCGCGCCTTGACCATTTTACGGGAAAGAGAATTGGAAGATGAGCGAAACAGCAAAAAGGCCTAACCGGCGAAGATTTTTGGAGGGCACCGTCGTCAGTGACAAGATGAACAAGACGCGTGTTGTCCAGGTGCGCTGGACGACAAAGCATTCTCAATACCAGAAGGTTATGCAAAAGGCCTCAAAGTACAAGGCCCATGACGAGAAAAATGCGGCGAAGCTGGGAGATGTCGTGCGTATCATGGAAACCCGGCCTCTTTCGAAGGACAAGCGATGGGTGATCATGGACATTGTCCAGAAGGCCGTCGTTTCACAGCAGCCGGCGGATTCAATACAAGGATAAACATGCTTTATTTAAAGACATTATTGGATGTGGCGGATAATACGGGAGCGCGCAAGGCCTCGTTGATCGGCGTTATTCACGCCCAGGGAAGGCTTTGTGCGCGTATCGGGGATCTGGTGAGCCTCAATATCAAAGAATCCGCGCCCGATGCCGCCGTTAAAAAGGGCGAAAAGGCCAAGGGGATCATCGTTCGCACGAAAGCGCCTATTCGCCGTCCGGACGGCACGTATGTCCGTTTTGATACCAACGCCGTCGTTATCGTGGACGAAACGGGTAACCCGAAGGGGACGCGCGTTTTTGGCCCCGTCGCCCGTGAGTTGCGGAATATGGAATACATGAAAATCGTGTCTTTAGCGCCAGAGGTCGTTTAATATGCTGCGCATCAAAAAAGATGATCAGGTCAAAGTGATTGCGGGTAAGGATAAAGGTAAAACCGGAAAAGTCATGGTGGTTTTCCCCAAGAAGCAACGGGCGCTTGTCGAGCGTATCAACCTGGTCAAAAAAGCTCAGCGCCGGACCCAGCAAAGTCCCCAGGGAGGGATCGTGGAGATCGAGGCCCCGATCCATATTTCCAATATTATGCTCATCGACAGAAAAAGCAATCAGCCGACGCGTTTTAAGGCCGTTTTGCTTAAAGATGGGACGAAACAGCGCGTGGCTGCCAAAACCGGGGAGGGCGTTTAACAATGGTGCCGCGTTTGCAGCAGGAATATCGGGAAAAAACCGTGCCGAAAATGCAAGAGACCTTTGGCATCAAGAATCCTATGGCCGTCCCGCGCCTTGAAAAGATCGTCATTAACATGGGCGTTGGAAAAGCTATCGCCGATGTGAAGATCCTGGATGCTGCCGTTAAGGATCTGGCCGCCATTACCGGGCAACAGCCGGTCGTCACGCGCGCGAAGAAAGCCATCTCGAATTTTAAGATCAGAGAAAAATTGCCCATCGGCTGTAAGGTCACCTTGCGCCGGGCCAGGATGTACGAATTTTTAGATCGACTGGTTAACGTGGCGTTGCCGCGTATCCGCGATTTTAACGGCGTATCGGCCAAATCTTTTGACAAGCAGGGGAATTATGCCATCGGGATCTCGGAACAGGCGATCTTCCCGGAGATCGAAACGGGCAAGCTTTCGAACACGCAAGGAATGGATATTATATTAGTTTTTAACAAGGGACCACAAGAGCAGACCAAAGAACTTCTCAGGCTTTTGGGGATGCCGTTTACCAAAAAGTAAGAAGAAAGAGTGATATGGCCAGGAAAGCATTAGTACTGAAGGCAGCCAGAAAACCGAAATTTTCAAGCCGAAAATATAACCGTTGTCAGATATGCGGCCGCGTACGATCGTATTATCGTCGATTCGGGCTATGCCGCATTTGTTTCCGGGAATTGGCCTGGCGCGGTGAAATTCCAGGAGTAAAAAAGGCCAGCTGGTAATTTGTCTGGCGGATAAAACGAGGACTTACTTGATATGTCATTAAACGATCCGATCAGTGATTTGTTAACTACGATCCGTAACGGCGTCGGGGCCGACAAGGAAACCGTTGATATTCCGGCCTCGAAATTGAACGGACGGATCCTTGAGATCTTCAAGAACGACGGGTATATCGAGGACGTGCGCCTGATGAAAAATAACACGCAGGGGACGTTCAAGGTTTATTTAAAATATGACAATAAAAAGCCGGCTATTATGGGATTGCGAAGAATTTCGAAGTCCGGGCTGAGGGTCTATCGCAAGAACGATGAGCTTCCCCATGTTCTTAACGGCCTGGGGACGGCGGTGCTCTCGACCTCAAAAGGGGTTATCACAGATCGCGAGGCCAGAAAATTAAAGGTCGGCGGAGAAATTTTGTGTTACATTTGGTGATCGAAGGACGTTAACCCATGTCACGCATAGGAAAAATACCGGTTGTGGTACCCAAGGAAGTCAAGATCATCCTTGACGCTTCCAAAGTGCATGTGGAAGGGCCGAAGGGAAAACTGGAGTTGAACATTCCGTCAGGAATCAAGGTGGAATCCAAAGACGGGCAGTTGCTGGTTACCCGTCAGTCGGACATCAAACAAATGAAGGCGACGCACGGAACGATCCGCGCTTATCTGGTCAACATGGTGACCGGCGTGACTAAAGGTCACAAAAAAGATCTGGAAATACAGGGCTTGGGCTTTCGCGCGCAGTTACAGGGGAAAAAGATCGTTTTTAGCCTGGGGTTGAGCCATCCGGTTGAATTTGAGGTGCCGGACACTGTCAAAGTGGCGGTGCCGACTCAGACCTCTATCACGATCGAAGGCCCGGACAACATGGCTGTCGGCCAGGTGGCAGCGAGTATCCGCGCCATCAAGCCCGTGGAGCCGTATAAAGGCAAGGGCATTCGCTATGCGGGCGAGTTTGTCCGTCGGAAACAAGGAAAATCCGTAACGAAATAAGGATCGAATTCTTATGGTACTTTTGAAAAAAGAATTAGGAAGGATTTACCGGCACCAACGGACTCGCCGCAGGATCATCGGGAACAACGAGCGCCCCAGGGTGTGCGTGCACCGCAGTCTCAGCAATTTTTATGTGCAGGTCATCGATGATGTCAGCCGCAAGGTCCTCTTCGGTTTGTCGACTTTGACCAAAGACGTGCGCACAAAGATCAAAAATGGCGGGAACGTGGATGCCGCAGCTCGTCTGGGTGAGATCTTCGCCGCCGAGGCCAAGAAAAAAGGGATCACGAAAATTTGCTTTGACCGCGGCGGTTATTTGTACCACGGCTGCGTGAAGGCTTTTGCCGAAGCCGCGCGTAAAGGCGGATTGGAATTCTAAGAGTGGATAAAGGAGATATGGAAGAGCAAAAAGAACAAATCAAAGATCCCGCGGATACGGCGGAAGCCAGTATTAATAAAATTCCTGTGGTTGAAGAACAGCCGCCGGAACCTGTACGCAGGAAAAAAACCGGCGGTGAAGAAAATCGTTTTGGTAAAAAAGCGAAGATCGCTTTTGAGAAATCCGCGGATTCAGAACCGGTCGAAGAGGTCATCTCCATTAACCGCATTACCAAAGTAACCAAGGGAGGCAAGAAGCTTTCTTTCAGCGCTTTGGTTGTTGTGGGAGATACCAAAGGACGTGTCGGGTATAGCCTGGAGAAGGCGGCGGAAGTTTCTATCGCTATCCGTAAGTCCATCGCATCGGCGAAAAAGCAAATGATCAATGTCTCTTTGAGCGGTTCAACGATACCTCATGAAATCATCGGCCGCTGCGGTGGAGCGACCGTCCTTTTGAAACCGGCGGCGGACGGAACCGGGGTTATCGCCGCAGGGCCCGTGCGCGCGGTTTGCGACGGCGTCGGTATCCGTAATATCTTGACGAAATGCCATCGTTCGAATAATCCGATCAATGTCGTTAAGGCGACGATGGACGGACTTAGCCGTTTAAAGACCAGTCATAATTTGAAGAAAGAATAAAATGCATTTACACGAACTTAAATCACCTGTTGGCTCACGGAAAAGGAAAAAACTCCTGGGGCGCGGTGCCGGATCCGGGCATGGCCGTACCAGTGGCCGCGGACAAAAAGGGCAGAATTCCCGCAGCAGCGGACGTAAGCTGGTGGGGACTTCGGAGGGAGGCCAGATGCCTTTGGCCAAACGTCTTCCGAAGGTCGGGTTTCGCAGCAAGCGCCCAGTCCTTAATCAGGTCGTTGATCTCAAGCAATTGGATCAGTTAGAGAACGGAACGGTCATCAATGCCGCATTCCTGAAGTCCCAGGGGTTGATCGAAAGTATCCATAAACCCTTCAAGATTCTGGGAGACGGCGAGTTGAAAAAATCCGTCGTTATTGAAGAGGGGAGTATCTCCCTGACGGCCCGGGAGAAGATCCTCAAGGCCGGGGGTAAGGTCCCAGCGGCATGATCGCGTCATTCGCCAATTGTTTTAAGATACCTGAACTCAAGAAGAAAATATTTTTTACGTTGGCCATTGTTGTGGCTTACCGGGCAGGATGTTATCTTCCCACTCCGGGCGTTAACGGCTCGGTTTTAGCGGAATTCTTTCAGCGGCTTAGTTCCACATCCGGAGGGAGCATATTCGGGATCATGAATATGTTCTCCGGTGGAGCGTTGGGAAAGGCGACAGTGTTCGCCTTGGGGATCATGCCTTATATTTCCAGCTCCATTATCATGCAGCTTTTGACGGCCGTTATTCCGGCGCTGGAACGTCTGGCCAAGGAAGGCCAGGCCGGGTATCAAAAGATCAATCAGTACACGCGCTACGGCACGTTGGTCTTGGCGCTCGTTCAGTCATTTTTTATCGCTCTTTGGCTTGAAGATAAATCGGGAACGGTATTTCAGGGATTGCAGGTCGTCAATAATCCGGGATGGGGATTCCGCATCGTGACCGTTTTGACGTTGTCGACAGGGACGCTCCTTTTGATGTGGTTTGGTGAGCGTATCCAGGAACACGGCATCGGTAACGGGATATCCCTTATTATAACGGCGGGTATTCTTTCAGCGGCTCCTTCGGCCATGCAGATGTTGATCCGGTTGATGGCGCCTGCTTCTGCCGGCGCTGGTTCCGCGCAGTTGCAGCCGTTGACGCTGGTAATTATGGTTTGTTTTTTGGTCAGTGTTATTGTTTCCATTACCCTGATCACGCAGGCGCAGCGCAAGATCCCGGTCCAATACGCCCGGCGCATCGTGGGCCGCAAGGTGTACGGCGGGCAGAATACGTATATTCCGCTCAAAGTGGATACCTCGGGTGTCATCGCGATTATTTTTGCGCAATCGATCATCCTTTTTCCGGCGACATTGGCCAGTTTTATCCCACATCAGGGGTTTCAAGCCTTGACAAGCATCTTCATGCGCGGGCATTTCTGGTATTATTTGGTCTATGGCTTGCTGATCGTATTTTTTTGCTATTTCTACACCGCCATTGTTTTTAATCCGGTCGACGTGGCTGAGAACATGAAAAAGCACGGCGGGTTCATCCCCGGAGTGCGCCCGGGAACGCAGACATCGGAATATCTGGATTTTATCATGACGCGTATCACGTTGGCGGGGGCGGTTTTTATTTGCGTGATCGCCATTATGCCGGACGCGATCATGGCTTCTTTTAAAGTACCTTATTTAGTGGCATCGTTTTTTGGCGGTACGGGTGTTTTGATCATTGTCGGGGTCATGCTCGACACGATGAAACAGATCGAATCGCATCTGCTGACACGTCATTACGACGGCTTTATGCGTTCCGGGCAGATGATAAGGGGCAGGCGATGAGATTGGTGTTGCTCGGCCCGCCCGGCGCCGGGAAAGGGACGTTGGCCGCCCTGTTAAAGGAAAGCCTGAAGTTGGTTCACATCTCTACCGGAGATATGCTTCGGGAGGAGATGAAAAAAGAAACGCCGATCGGCCAGGAAGCGAAGAAGTTCATTGAAAAAGGTGAACTTGTTCCTGATGAATTCGTCATCAAGCTCATTGAAAAGAAATTGACCGGCGGCAAACGTGTTGAGCACGGCTACATGCTGGATGGTTTCCCCAGGACGCGCAAACAGGCGGAAGATCTGGACCGGATATTGGGAGAGATCCGGCAGCCTTTGGATTACGCGTTATATATGGAGTCGACTCTGCCGGTCATTATCCAGCGGCTGGGCGGACGGCGGGTGTGCGAGAACTGCGGCGCCTTATACCATATCCGGAACAAACCGCCGAAGAAGGACAAAATTTGTGACCTGTGCGGCGGGGAATTGTACCAGAGGGCCGATGACAATGAAGTCACGATCCGTACGCGCATGGATGTTTATTTGAAAAGTACCCGGCTGGTCATCGATTATTACCAGGCCCAGGGCAAATTAAAAAAGCTTGATGGCGATAAAGATTCCGAAGAAGTACAGGCTGTTTTAATGCAAATATTTCATGAAGACCGCAAACTCAATAAGCATTAAAACAGCCCAGGAAATCGCAATTTTACGTGATGCCGGGAAGATCCTGGCGGAGATCAGTGAAGATTTAAAACGTTCTTTAAGAGAGGGGATCACCACCAGGGAAGTGGATCAGGTGGCCGAGAAGTTGATCCGTCAAAGGGCAGTTGTTCCCGCCTTTAAGGGATATCGCGATTTTCCGGGTTGTGTATGTATATCGGTCAACGAGGAAGTCGTGCACGGAGTACCGAGCAACCGCTTGCTGCGCGCGGGCGATATCGTGAGCCTGGACGTTGGAATTATCCATAAGGAATATTATTCCGATACGGCCCTGACGGTGGGGATAGGAACGATTCGAGACGCTTTAAAGAAACTTCTGGATGTGACCAGCCAGTCCCTTGATAAGGGAATAGAACAGGCCCGCGCGGGAAATCATTTGTCGGACATATCGCACGCGATCCAGACCTTTGTCGAGGCGAACCATTTTTCGGTCGTGCGTGATTTTGTCGGACACGGCATCGGCAAGAGTTTACACGAAGATCCCGAGATCCCGAATTTCGGGCCGGCGCACAACGGGCCGATCCTCAAAGAAGGCATGGTTTTCGCCATTGAACCGATGGTGAACATGGGGACCTGGCAGACAAAGATTTTAGAGGACGGGTGGACGGTGGTCACCCAGGACGGCGCGGCGTCGGCGCATTTCGAACATACGGTAGCTATAACGGCCAAAGGGCCGGAGATCCTGACCCGAGCGTAACGTATGGCTAAAGAAGAACTGATCGAAGTTGAAGGTGTCGTCAAAGAGGCATTGCCCAATGCCATGTTTCGCGTGGCGCTTGATAACGGGCATTTGGTGCTGGCACATATCTCCGGAAAGATCCGGAAAAATTTTATCCGGATCCTTCCGGGAGACAAAGTAAAAGTTGAACTTTCGCCTTATGACCTAACAAGGGGGCGAATAACATTCAGGGCATAAAAAATCATGAAAGTAAAATCGTCGGTCAAAAGAATTTGCGGGCATTGCAAGATCATCCGTCGAAAAGGTGTCGTTCGCGTGATCTGCTCAAACCCGAAACACAAACAGAGACAGGGGTAAAACAGCATGCCAAGAATTTTAGGTATTGATATTCCCAAGCAAAAAAGGATCGAGGCGTCGTTGCCGTACCTTTACGGTATTGGACCGGCGCGGACCCGTGATATCTTAACACAGGCCAAGATCGATTTTAACCGTCGGGCCAAGGATTTGACCGATGAAGAGATCTCGCGTATCACCGCCATCATTCAAAGTGGCTATATCACCGAAGGCGATCTGCGCCGGGAGATCAGCCAGAATATCAAAAGGCTCATGGATATCGGGGCTTACCGCGGGGTGAGGCACCGCAAGGGGTTGCCGGTGCGCGGCCAGCGCACACGCACCAATGCCCGTACCCGTAAAGGGAAACGGGCTGGGCCCGGCGGCAAGAAAATGCCCGCGCCCGTTACGAAATCGTAGTATCGACTAAAGAGGACATTTGTTTATGGAAAAAGAACCGAAACAGCAGCAACAACAGCCAGCCGTAGCAGCGGCGGCGCAAGCGCAGCCGGAGAAGGCCATAAAGGCCAAAGATAAGGCAAAGAAAAAAGCCCTCAAAGGAATCACTTCCGGTGTGGCGCACATCAAAGCGTCGTTCAACAATACGATCGTCACTATCACCGATGCCGCGGGAAACGTCATTACTTGGTCGACGCCGGGCATGGTCGGTTTTAACGGTTCGAAAAAATCGACGCCGTTCGCCGCGCAGGTTGCCGCGGCCGATGCCGCCCGCAGGGCGAAAGATCTGGGGTTGAGGACCGTTGAGGTCCTCGTGAAAGGTCCCGGCGCCGGACGCGAATCGGCCATCCGGGCATTGCAGGCCAACGGATTGGCGGTCACCTCTATTAAAGATGTGACGCCTTTGCCGCATAACGGATGCCGTCCCCGGAAAAAACGGCGGGTTTGATCCGCCCAACAAACTTATGTTCGTCCGAAGGATTCCATAAGTTTTGGGCTCATTCTAAGGAGAATTAATTTATGGGAAGATATTTAGGTTCAAGTTGTCGATTATGCAGAAGGGAGGGAGAAAAGCTCTTTTTAAAGGGAACACGATGCATGACGTATCGTTGCGCCATGGAACGCCGGGCTTATGCCCCGGGTCAGCACGGTAATGCGCGTAAGGCAAAGCTTTCGAATTTCGGATTACAGATGCGCGAGAAGCAAAAGGTCAAAAGAATTTACGGCATGTTCGAAAAGCAGTTCAATAATTACTTCGGCAAGGCTGTGACTACCAAAGGCGTTACCGGTACCGTTTTGCTCCAGATGCTGGAACGCCGGCTGGATAATGTCCTTTATCAGCTTGGCTTCGCGACATCCCGTAAGCAAGGACGGCAGATCGTTAGTCACGGATTTGTTTTCGTCAATGACCATAAGGTCAATATCCCTTCGTGTCAGGTCAAGGAAAATGACGAGATCGCTTTGAAATTCAAGAAAAAAGGGAAAAAGACCGTTGATGATAATCTTAAGTTTTCGGAAAATCGCGCGGTCCCGGCCTGGCTTGAGATCGACCGCGAGCATTATAAGGCGAAGATCAAACGGTTACCGGCGCGCGAGGATATCAATTTCCCCGTCAACGAGCAGTTGATCATCGAGCTTTATTCACGATAACAGGGTTCATTCAAGGAGGAATACACATGGGAGTGAAGTGGCGAGATTTTCAAATGCCGAAAAGGCTTGATTGTGATGAATCCGTTTACACCGATACGTATGGAAAGTTCATTGCCGAACCCTTCGAAAAAGGTTATGGGGTCACCCTCGGGAACTCCTTAAGACGGATTTTGCTCTCCTCCATTGAGGGAAGCGCCGTCACTTCGGTACGCATTGAAGGTGTGCGCCATGAATTTTCCACGGTCCCCGGCGTGCTGGAGTCCGTGACGGAAATCATCCTCAACATCAAGAAACTGGTCATCCGGTCGCATTCCAAGGTCCCCAAGATCATCCATATCCGGGCCGAGAAAAAAGGCGGGATCAAGGGCGCCGACATTGTTTGTGACGAGAGCATGGAGATCCTGAACCCGGATCTGCATATCGCCACGCTGACCCGTGACGCGCGTTTTTTCGTTGAGATGGAAGTTGCCCGTGGCCGCGGGTATGTCCCTTCGGAGCAGAACAAGAAAGAAGGCGTGGATACGATCGCCATTGATTCGATCTTTACCCCCATCACCAAAGTCAATTTTCGGGTGGAGAATACCCGCGTGGGACAACGTACCGATTACGATCGCTTGGTCACGGAGATATGGACCAACGGCAGCATCAATCCCAAAGAAGCGTTGCTCTACGGCGCGAACATACTCCAGCGGCATTTGGACGTGTTTGTCAGCTACGGACAGCTTCCTGAAGAAGAGGAAGAGGACGAGGAGATCTCGGTCGAAGAACAGGCGATGTACGAAAAGCTCCGGTTGCCTATCTCTGAGCTGGAATTGTCGGTCCGTAGCGCCAACTGTCTAAAGGACGCCAGCATCAAAACGATTTCGGAGCTTGTCCGCAAAACCGAATCTGAATTGCTGACCTTCCGCAATTTCGGGAAGAAATCTTTATCAGAGATCAATGATCTCCTCAAGGCCATGGGATTGAGCCTCGGCATGAAGGTGGACGTCAAGAAATTAAAACTGAAGAAGGAGTAACATGCGACACGGTATGGCAGGAAATAGATTAAGCCGGAATTCCACTTTGCGTAAAGCGACCGTCCGCGACCTGGCCAAAGCAACCCTTATTGCGCAGCGGATTTGCACAACAGAGGCCAAGGCCAAAGAGGCCCGCAAGCTTGTGGATAAATTGATCACGCTCGGCAAAAAAGGGACATTGGCCGCCAAACGCCGCGCCTTTTCCATTCTGACGGACCATAAACTTGTCAGTGATCTATTTGCCAAAACTTCGCCGCGTTTCAAGAATCGTGTCGGTGGGTACACCCGTATCATCAAGCTGGGGACCCGACGGGGCGACAACGCCGCGCTGGCGTATCTTGAGCTTACGGAAAAAGAGATCATCATTATCAGCAAGCCAAAATCCGCGGTGACCGCCAAAAAAGAAAAAGTGCCCGAGGCCGGCCAGCGCGAACATGGGCATGAAGATCACGGACACGAACATCACGAGCACGCGCATGAGCATGAGCCTAAGCCGAAACCAAAGGCGATCATCAAGGAACAGCCGAAGAAAGACGTGATCAAAGATCAGAAGTCATTGCCCGACAAGGACAAGCCCCGCGGTAAATTCCTGAGCGGCATCCGCAATATGTTCAACCGGGGTTCCAGTTCCTCGGGGAAGTAGTGCTTCGTCCTTCGGTTATCTCAGGACGAACCCTGAGCGAACGACGAACGCAGTGAGCACTTCGATTTCGCTCAGTGTCCTTGGAAGTGTCCTGGGTAAGGTCGAAGGAGAATGAGTCGAAGGGTAGTTTACGTTCAATCTGATTTTCTTAAAGGAAGCACGATTGGGCACCTTGACATTGTGCATAAACCGCCGCATTAAAGATATCATCGGGTCCACCACGCTTGCCATTACGGCCAAAGTCAACGAATTAAAGGCCAATGGCCACGACGTGGTGAATTTCGCCGCTGGGGAACCCGATTTTGACACCCCAAAATCCATCAAGGCCGCGGCCATCGCGGCCATCGAAAAAGGGCTTACGAAATACACGCCCACCTCCGGCACGCAGGAATTACGCGAAACGATCGCCGCGAAGTTCAAAAAAGACAACCAGCTTGGTTACAAACCATCGCAGATCGTTGTTTCCTGCGGCGCGAAACATTCCATTTTCAATATTATCCAGGTCCTTGCCGATGAGGACGAGGAAGTGCTTATCCCGGCGCCTTACTGGGTCAGTTACCCGGAGATGGTCAAAGCCGCCGGAGCGATATCGAAATTCATTCCCACCACGGCTAAAGCTGGCTTTAAGATCACGCCTGAAGATCTGCGCCGTTATGCCGGCAATAAGACGAAGATCTTGATCCTGAATTCGCCTTCGAATCCGACGGGAATGGTGTATTCCAGGAAGGAGCTTGAACCTATCGCGGAGTTTTGCGTGAAGAACAATATTTTTGTCATCAGTGATGAAATTTACGAAAAGCTCATTTATGATACGCAGGAATACACTTCCATCGGCGCGTTGGGCAAAGATATTTTTGAACGGACGATCACGGTCAATGGCGTTTCGAAGGCCTACGCGATGACGGGCTGGCGTATCGGCTACGCGGCCGGACGCGAGGACGTCATGGAGTACGTTAAAAAGTTTCAGGATCACGCGACGTCAAATCCGGCGTCCATCAGCCAGGCGGCGGCGGTACAGGCGCTCAAAGAACCCGAGGACGGTATTCGCGCCATGCGCGATGAATTCCGCAAACGCCGCGACCTGATGGCCGCCGGGTTAAAGGATGTTTCACAGATCAGCTATGTTCTGCCCCAGGGGGCGTTTTACCTGTTTTGCGATTTTTCCAAATTGGGGTTCTCCGAGCAGATCGCCCGGCAGATCCTCAATGACGTCAAGGTGGCGGCCATTCCCTGCGACAGTTTCGGCGCGCCGGGATTCATCCGTTTGAGTTTTGCCACTTCGGCCGAGAGGATCCAGGAAGGGACCAAACGTATCAAAGAATGGATCCGCCAGCAGGCGGCCTGTTGAAAAAAACGCAGGAAGGAGCTTTCCGTGGACCTCAAAGAGCTGCTTAAGGTAACGATCAGTCAAAACGCATCCGACCTGCATTTGACCGAGAGCAGTCCCCCTATTTTAAGGGTCGACGGCAAACTCATCCCCATTATGACCCACCCGCCGGTCAGCCGGGAAGAACTCAAAAAAGCCATCTACGGCATCCTTACCGACATCCAAAAAGAAAAATTTGAACGCGACCGCGAACTGGATTTTTCACTCGCATTGGAAGGGATGGAGCGCTTTCGCGTCAATATCCACATCCAGCGTGGTTCCGTGGAAGCGGCCATGCGCCGTATCCCCTTGTATGTGCCTTCCATCGAAGACCTGGCGCTGCCGCAGGTCATCACCGATTTCGCGCGCCGGCCCGACGGATTGGTCCTCATTACGGGGCCTACGGGTTCAGGCAAGACGACCACATTGGCCGCTATGATCGATCTGATCAACCGCGAGCGTTCCTGCATGATCATTTCGATTGAAGACCCCATTGAGTATGTCCATAAAAACAAAAAGGCCGTTATCAAACAGCGCGAGGTCTACAGCGACACGCATTCTTTTGCCGAGGCGCTCAAGCGCTGCCTGCGCCAGGATCCGGACGTGATCGTGGTCGGTGAGATGCGTGATCTGGAAACGATCAGTACCACCTTGACCGCGGCGGAAACCGGGCACTTGGTTCTGGCCACGTTGCACACTCCCGACGCGGCGCAAACAATTGAACGTATCATCGACGTTTTTCCCGCGCACCAGCAGCAACAGGTGCGTTTGCAGTTATCCGCGTGTATTCAGGGTGTTGTCTGTCAGAGACTTCTGCCCCGAGCGGAAGGCGAAGGCCGCGTCCTGGTGACCGAAGTTCTGGTGGCGACCCCGGCCATCCGCAACCTCATCCGCGAAAAGGCCGTGGAGCAGATCCCCACCGCCATCCAGACAGGCAGCCAGTGGGGCATGCACACGATGGATTCCTGCCTGCGCAACCTCTTCGAGCAGGGCGCCATCACCTTTGAAGACGCGATGACGCAGGTCAAGAACGCCGAGGAATTCAAACATTTATTGGAACGCAGCAAAAAGCCAAAGAAGTAATCTTCATTCTTTCCGGAGGATCTCATGACCCAGGCATCGATTGAAGCGGCACAAAAGAAGTTTGGCGCGCTCCTTGAAGAACAACTCAAACGCGTCGAGCAGATGAAAAAAGGCGGCCCCTTCAGTGATTACGCGAAATTGTCTCCGATCCTGATCGGCGTTTGTTGGGGTGACGGCATTGGGGAATTCATCTCCAGGAACGCACAGGAGATCCTCGCGCATGTTCTTAAAGACGAGGTCAAAAAGGGCAAGATCGCGTTCAGGGAGGTCAAGGGACTGACGATCGAGAACCGGGTCAAGCACAACAAGGCTATCCCTGATGATATCTTGGAAGAGCTTGAAGCCTGCCACGTCATTTTAAAAGGCCCAACGACGACTCCGCAAGTCGGCGACCCATGGCCGAACATCGAAAGCGCGAATGTGGCCATGCGCCGCGCGCTGGATCTTTTTGCCAACGTCCGGCCGGTGAAGATCCCGCGCGAAGGTGTCGACTGGTGTTTTTTCCGGGAAAATACCGAAGGCGCGTACATCCTGGGCTCCAAAGGTTTCGATGTCACTGAGGATCTGAGCGTGGATTTTACCGTCGCGACCGAACAGGGTTCCGAGCGCATCATCCGCATGGCTTTCGATTACGCCAGGAAAAATAATATCGACCGCGTGACGGTCATCACAAAATCCAACGTCATCAAGACGACCGACGGACGATTTTCCCGCGCGGCCAAGCGCATCGCGAAGGAATACCCGAATATCCGGTGCGACGAATGGTATATCGATATCATGACCGCCAAATTGATCGACCCGGCCCGGCGCAAGGATTTCAAGGTCATGGTCATGCCGAATCTTTATGGTGATATCTTGACCGATGAGGCCGCGCAGCTGCAGGGGGGGGTGGGCACCGCGGGCAGTGCCAATATCGGCACGCGCTGGGCGATGTTCGAGGCGATCCACGGCAGCGCGCCACGCATGGTCAAGGAAGGCCGGGCACAATACGCCGATCCTTCCTCAATGATCCGGGCCTGCGCGATGTTGCTGCGTCATATCGGGTATCCGCAAAAGGCCCAGAACGTCGAGATGGCCCTGGAGGTCTGCGGTCAGTTCGAGAAGAAGATAACGATCACAGGACGCGACGCGGGTGCCACCGGCGGGGAATATACGAAATACATTTTGTCCTGGATCGACAATCCGAAACTCAAGTCGCGGTGGGAAAGTGAAGTTTTTAACGTTAAGTGATCGTATGAACGCATAATTATGGGAGACTCAACCCCGTTTTCCCGTCAGGGAACGGGGTTTTTATTTGCCCGCAGAGGCGGGCAAATACCCCTGCGCTTTGTTTTGTTTCCTTAATATCAAAAACCAGAAACAAAACAGCAGGGGGTGACTTCTTGAAGTACCGCCCTGCAGCGCTTGATTCATCCCGAAATATCAATATTCCCGGGATGAATCAGCTGGAGTGAGTTTTTGTAAATATTAGCGTGGAGAAGTTATGCCGATCAAGAGAGCATGGTATGTCTTTATTCTCGCGGCGCTGCTGCAGGCCGCGCCCGCGGCGGTGCCTGCCGGTGAGGCAGGCGGGCAGGGCGATAGCGATATTCTACTGCGGGATCTTTTATGGAACATGGAATGGGCGCAGCAATCCGTCAGGGACATGACCTTTGTTTTTGTCACCGCCACGGCCAAGGGTTCGAGCATCGAGAAGTTGAACGAGGCCGCGCAGCAAGCTGGCCAGGATAGCCTGCCGGAGGAGACCCGGATGTCCATTTGGATCAAAAAGCCGGATAAAATGAAGATCGTCGCCGGAGATTACAAGGTCATTATCCGCAAAGAAGGCCCGGAATGGTTCAGCTATCAGTACGCTTACTTAACGGGCCAGACGGTGCGCCAGAAACTCCCCCAAGATACCTGGCCGGTGTGGCCGAGTCAGGAGCGGATCGTCGCGAATCTTAAAAAATATATGGTGAAAAATACTCCCTACACGATCCTGCGTGATGACGCCGCTGCGGGCGGGGCGGCGTATGTTCTTACCTTTAAACCTAAAAATACCAAAGAAGAATACGCGTATGTGATCCGTATCGCCGACTGGCGTATCCTTAAATCTGTATTTTACGAAGACGGCCGGGCCTCTTTTGCCGCCGAGTGGCGGGATATTGAAGCCAATAGCGCTCTCGCGGATAAATTGTTTGATTTTGCGGAATCCCAAGCGGCGCCAGCCGCCCCGTCGGGCGCGACGGATACGGCCGCGTTTCCTGACGCGGACTCGCCAGTCGAGGTCCTTTATGCCGGTGTCGTAAAAAAGGAGATCATCCAGGAAGAAGGCGGGTATACTATTAAGAATAACAGCCGGTATTTGCGCACCCGTAAATTCGTGGACGAAAAAGATACGGTGCCGGGCACGCTGGGTACGGCCTTCGGGATCATCTTTACGGCCAGGGGCGACGACCAGCTCTCTTTGACGGCGCGGTATCTTCATCCACCGATGGCCAACGCGCTGACGCGGGAAATTACCACCACGCATGAAATGCCGTTAAGTGTCCGCCCGGGAGAAATACAAGCGCTCAGCTGGGTCTTCACCAAGGAATGGGAAATCGCGCCGGGCGCGTGGACCTTACAGCTATGGTCGGACGGCAGAAAAATGGCCGAGAAGAAATTTACGGTAATCAAGGCCGCGGATATTTACGCTCATCTGGGCGAGTGGGGCCGGCGTTTGCCGGCGTTTAACGCGACGCTCGCGAAAGACCCCAAGGACGTTAAGGCGCTTACGGGCTTGGGCAATGCTTATTCCGAAATGGGCGAGTACGCGCGCGCGCTTGTCGAATACACCAAAGCCATCGAGGCCGACCCGGGATCTCCCACGGCCTATAACGGCCGTTGCGACGTATACACGCTTCAGGGGGAATTTGATAAAGCCCTCGCCGATTGCGACAAGGCCATAGAGCTTAAGCCAAAATATACTTTCGCGTTCATTAACCGCGGCAAGGCCTACGACGGTAAAGGGGATTACGAGAAAGCGGTCGCTGATTACACACAGGCCATTGAACTGAATCCTCGTTACGCGAACGCGTATTCTTACCGCGGGTTGACTCTTGCGCAAAAAGACGATATCGATGGCGCGAGGGCGGATTTTGAAAAGGTCCTGGAGCTGAATCCGCACGATGCCCGCGCGCGCAAGAAATTGGAAGATCTGTAATCGTGGGAAGTGAGAAGGAAGAAGAGGGAAGATAGACGATAGAGGAGAGAAGATCAACGATGAGGAGCAAAGATGAACAGAAAAACAGGTGTTCTTGTGGCAGGGGCGGTGGTGTTGTGGGTCTGCGCTGCGCAAGGTGCGCAAACAACCCGGAGTACGGAACAGGATCAAACGAACGTTGAGGTGACTGTCTATAACAATAATCTCGGACTGGTCAAAGATACGCGCAGCCTTGCGCTTCCCGCCGGTGAGGGGGAACTGCGGTTCATGGACGTGGCCTCGGGGATCATTCCAGTCACCGTGCACGCCAAATCGCTCAACGCGCCAGACAAGTTCCAGGTGCTGGAGCAGAATTACGAATACGATCTGATGGACTACAACAAGCTGATGGATAAGTTCGTGGACAAAAAAGTAAAACTCGTGGATTGGAACCAGTACCAGGACCGCAAGGAGACCGTCGAAGGTACACTCATCAGCAACAACAACGGTAATCCCGTTTTCAAGATCAATGACGAGATCTATTTGGGTCACCCGGGCTACAAGGTCTTGCCGGAGATCCCGGAGAATCTCATTGCCAGGCCGACCTTGATGTGGCGGTATGCCAACAGCGCCAGCGACGCGCATAAGTTGGAGGTGTCGTACCTGACGGACAATATCGGCTGGAAGGCGGATTACGTGTTTGTCCTTAACAAAAACGATACCGGCGGCGACCTTTCCGGCTGGGTGACGGTCGATAATAAAAGCGGGGCAACATACAAAGACGCCCGGTTGAAATTGGTGGCCGGGGAAGTCCAGCGGGCGCAGGCGGCCATGCCAGCAGCCGGCCGAATGATGATGGCCAAAGGCATGGAGATGGACAGCCAGTTCGCCGAACAGGCCTTTTTTGAATACCATATTTATGATCTGCAACGCCGGACCACGATCAAAGACAAACAGACCAAGCAGATTAGTCTCTTGGAGGCCTCGGGGATCAAGGCCGAGAAGGAGCTTCTGGTTTACGGTCAGCAATATTATTTTATGCAGTATTATCAGGAACAGAATCCCAAGCAAAAAGTCTCGGTGTATGTGAAGTTTAAGAACTCCGAGGAAAATCATCTGGGCATGCCTTTGCCAGCCGGGATTTTGCGATTGTATAAACAGGACTCCAAGGGAAGTTTGCAATTTGTCGGCGAGGACAATATCGAGCACACGCCCAAAGACGAAGAGGTCAAGGTCAAGGTCGGCGAGGCCTTTGATGTCGTGGCCGAGCGCCGGCAGACGGATTTCAAACAGCTGACGACCCGGATGTATGAAAGCGCGTGGGAACTGACGCTGCGCAATCATAAAGAGGAACCAGTCCGCGTCGGGATCATCGAACCGTTGCACGGCAGCTGGCAGATCGTGGAACAAAGCCATCCTTCAAAGAAACTTGATGCCTTTACGCTGCGCTTTGACATTGACGTCCCTAAAGACGGTGAGGTGAAGGTGACGTATCGGGTCAGGGTTGGAATATAAAGTTTCAGGATATCAGGTGATCCGGGGAGCAGGGAATCCGGAAATTCAAAATCAATCTGGAAGAAATGTCCCTGATATCCTGATTCCCGGGTTACCTAGTCCCGGATAATCGGATATCCAGATCACCTGAGAGTATAATATATGCGAACCTTCGTCATCGGCGATATTCATGGGACATACAAGGCGCTGGTGCAGTGTTTGAAGCGCTCGGGATTCGATCATGCGCGCGACCGGCTCATCGTCCTGGGCGATGTCTGCGATGGGTATCCGGATGTCAAACAATGCTTCGATGAATTGCTTAAAGTAAAAAACCTTGACCTTGTCTTGGGCAATCATGACTTTTGGGCGCGGGAATGGGCCACGCGCGGGATCAAGGAAGAGATCTGGTTAAGCCAGGGAGGAGAGAACACGGTCGCTTCCTATGGGGACAAGGGAATGCCGCCGGCGCACGTGGAATTATTGAAGAACGCCCATCCCTGGCTGGAATGGGACAATAAATTATTCGTCCACGGCGGGTTTGCTCCCGGGGAATCTTTGTCCGGACAAAGTCTGGAAACATTGATCTGGGACCGGAATCTGATCAACGACGCGTGGAAAAAATATCTGCGTGGCGAGGACCACCAGTACACGCGGGTTAAAGAAATTTTTTTGGGTCACACGCCTACGCAGTTGTTTAACTGGTCCGAACCTTTGAAGGTGTGCAATATCTGGGACATGGACACCGGCGCGGGCTGGGCGGGCAAGCTGACCATCATGGATGTTCACACGAAAGAGTACTGGCAGTCGGATTCCGTGCAGTCGCTCTATCCCGGCGCGGTCCCGCGCCGGACGGTGCGCAAGCTCAATATTTCCTTAACGGACGAAGGAAAAGACTAGAGGTTGACAAGACGTACGGGAAATGGTACGCTTTCCACAGGAGGGCAAACGACATGACGACATTAACGGTAAGCCAGGCTAGAACGGCTTTGTACCAATTGGTAGACAAGATCGCTTCTTCACACCACCCGGTCCAGATCGCGGGCAAACGGCATAACGCTGTTTTGGTATCCGATGAGGACTGGCAGGCTATCCAGGAAACGTTGTATCTGCTTTCTATCCCCGGCATGCGCGAATCCATCCGCAAAGGATTAAAAACTTCCGTCCCAAAATGCAGCAAGAAATTAACGTGGTAGCCGTGCGCTGGAAACTGGTCTTCACCAAGCAGGCCCAAAAAGACGCCGGAAAACTGGCAAGGGCGGGCCTTAAGCCGCAAGCGGAGATCCTCCTGGAAATTCTCGCCACTGATCCGTTCCAGAATCCGCCTTCCTATGAAAAACTGGTCGGAGATCTGCAAGGCGCATATTCGCGAAGGATCAATATCCGGCACCGGCTTGTTTATCAGGTGTTGAAGAATATAAAAACGGTGAAAGTGGTCCGGATGTGGACGCATTATGAGTGATGGATCAGCGTCCGGAGATTGCGTCCGCGCGGACGCAATTGGATGAATTTCGAACGCGCGTTCGAAATTGGCGTGTATGTGGATTTCCGCCGCGCGGCGGAAATTGGCAGAATTAGTTATTGGGATTGTTGTCGGTTAGCAAAAAAAGGGATTAGGTACACATCATCAGAAGTAGAAAATAAGGGAGGAAAATATGTATGATTTTTTTGTTAAGCATTTTGATAAGATATCTCTTTTTCTGAAGGAGCCAATATTTTATGTCCTTGCAATAATTGTATAGGGTTATGCCCTTGACTACCACTTCCAGCATACGATGGGCACGAAATCCTGTTGCACTGTTCATCAAAGGCATAACCCTATAATTGTATTCTTATTAGGGATGAAGTTTTTTCATGCTATGCATCAAGGCGAATTAGCAGAATTGCAACTAAAGGCAGAGCGATTAGACGCTTTGGAGAAAAAGTATGGAAAAGAGATTAAATCTTTGAGCAATGAACAGTTGGAACTCCTAAAAATAGTTTATGAACACCAGAAAACGACTCCCACAAATAAGGTTGTTATATCCTCAACGGATGGAGCTATTTTTGACGATCAAGCTAGAAAACTTACAGCGATAAATTTGGTTCGAGAAGTTTTTAAAAAGGAGCCAACGGAGAAGAATGCAATGGCTTTATCAGACTTAATCTTGTCAATGCCTAGTGAATATATGAAATTGATCCCAGAGATGCGGTTTGATTCTCCGTTTGTAGTAAGAGTTACTCAGGAGGGAGTAGAAAAGTCAAAAGAATTTGAAAGTAAATAAATTGACAGACAAGTGACAGCTATCTCCTAGAAAGATAGTGTCAAAAGTTCTATGAAAAGTACACGTGGCGAGGGCGGATGATATGAAAATTTTTGATAAAGGATCTTGCAATTTTTTGTCACCCCCCGAATGTTTTAATCGGGAGTTGAGGAATATATAAACTGGATTTTG
>JACROV010000093.1 GCA_016214285.1 Candidatus Omnitrophota bacterium
TTGCGGCTGTCCTTCGGGACAAACTGTTGTAGACGGGGTGTGCGTGTGCGCCGACGGTTATGCCGTCCAGGGCGTCTGCCCTGACGGGTATTGCTTGCAAGGCCCGTGCGCGCTTTGGGGTTCTAACTACTGCCTACACTAGTAGAGGAAAATAGCGGGACACAACACGAACAATAAAAGAACTTAAATGGAGGAAATACTATGACCAATCTCAAAACAAGCATTTTTCATTCAAAGACATTGCGTTTTGCCTTGATGCTTCTCGCCCTTTTTTCCGGATCCGTCCTGGGTGGAGCGATCTTTGCGTACATCACCAAGCCCAAAGAGGCCTGCGCGCAGTGTATGCAAGTCGGATTAGTTGCGGGCGACATTGTTCATAAGGCGACGCAGAATTGTAATAACTGTTATGTAGAGGATCGATGTCCAGACGGATATGCTCAAATCGGATCAAGCCACTCTACCTCTACTTGGTATGAAAACTATCTTATTTGCCAGCGTGTGGCGCCATGAGTAAAGTATATATATAGGTGCCAGGCACTTTTTGAGGGGACAGGTTAAGTGCCCAAAGCCGCCCCGGGAGTGTCCGGCGGCCGTTCTTCAAAGAGGTTGGAAGATTTGGAAGATGTTGAAGCGTGAAAAGTTCTATGAAGAATGAAAACAGGGAGGGAACATGACCGTAAAAGATATTGCAATGAATGTAATTAATTCTTTATCCCCCAAAGCCACGATCGATGATGTTATCCACGCCTTGTATGTTCACGCGAAATTTCAGCACGGAGAGCGGGAGATCAGGCAGAAAAAAAGGATTTCGCATGAGGATGCCAGGAAAAGGCTCCGTAAATGGGTAAAATAATCTGGGCCCCTTCGGCATTAAAAGATATAGAGTCGATCGTCAGGTTCATTGAAAGGGATTAGATCGATCAATCGTCTTTATTTGTGACGCGAATTATTGAAATGACTGATCGCTTGGACGATTTCCCTCAATCTGGACGTGTTATTCCTGAGATCAATGATAAGCATTGCCGCGAAATCATCTATGGCGCCTATCGCGTCATGTATCGCATTACCAGAGACGAAATCTGGGTTACAGGCGTGATCCACAGCGCTCGCGACTGGCATCCGGGTTAAGTAGTGAGTCCGGCCGCTCCCCGGGGGACTCGGGGAGCGGATTGGTCAGGCGTTATTACGTATCGGGCGAATAAAATCAGGATTATTTCTGTAAGAAGATCCCGTCAAGAGGAGGCCGAGATTTATGAAAGTTAAAGATTTTGACAAAAAATTTGATGAAGGCCGGGATGTGTCCAGGTATCTGGACATGTCGAAGGCGCGGAGGCCTGAACAGGAGCAAAAAAGAGTCAATGTTGACTTCCCTCAGTGGATGGTCCACTCTTTAGACAAAGAAGCAAAACGTCTTGGTGTGCCTCGTCAATCGATTATTAAAGTCTGGGTAGCGGAACGGCTGGGCCTTCAGCCATCGCGTTAAAACAAACATAACGTGCCGGGCACTTTTCGACTTTTTGAGGGGACAGGTTGACGCGGCCCGCGCCCGGCCGGTTTAATTCATAATGCGGGACGGCCTCTTACACCATTTTTTCAATAGCAGCACAGTCACTTGACAAATGGTGGTGAATATTTTATACTACAATTGAATACAAAAGAATAAGGAGGTATTTGAAGATGTCCAAGGTGGTTACATTGCGGCTGACGGAAGACGAATATAAAAAGATAGCCGCCGCGGCGGAGATTGAACATCGGCCTATTTCTAATTTTATCACCACTGAAGTCTTGAAAGGAATAGAAGAATCTTATTATGCGGACCCTGTCGAAATGGCCCAGATCAAGTCCGACAAAGAATTGCTGGAAAAACTTAAAGCCGGCCACAGCGATGTTCAGAAAATGAAGGGCAAACTTGTTGGGTAGATTCAAGATATTTGAGACAGACCAATTCTTGAAAGATCTTGACCGGGACTTTGGCGGCCAGCAGGAACGCATAAAAACCAAACTCCTCGCCGATGTTTACCCCCAATTAAAGCACCAGCCAGATTGGGGCAAGAATATAAAAAAGCTTAAAAATTACACTCCTCAAACCTGGCGCCACCGGATCGGTGACTACAGGTTTTTTTATGCCATTGATGATCGCAAGAGAATAGTTTTTATGACCGCTATTGACCATCGCGGAGCCGCTTATTAAAGCCGGCTTCGTTAATTCGCCTGATGACTTCTATTGGACCTCTAGACGCTGCACGTAACTGCCGAACTGTCAAACAGACCGGAATAAAATACTTCAAGGGTAAAGGGGACACCCGCATTACTTCCCTTCGCCTTGAAGGCGCTCTTCGAAGGAAACAGAAAGCTTCTCTTCTGCCCGCAAGGTCTTGAAATCCGGCAAATCTTTTTTGAGTTCTTCTCTCATTTTCTTCCTTATCCTGAACGGGCAAAATATTTGACCCCTTCCATCCCTTTGAAATCAGCGTCCTGCGTCCAAAGCGCAGCCTGAAAACTTCTGGCGGTCGCCAAAATGATGCTGTCGGCCATGGGCAATCTGGATTGAATACTAATCTTCGCCGCTTCAATGGAAAGTCTCATATCTAAAGGCGCGACATTCCCCCCTTGCTGCATAATGGCAATGGCCTCATACGCTTTATTTTCCCCGCGTTGCTGAAAAACCCGTTTAAAAACTTCATATAAGCACAGGACCGGGATAATAAGTTTTTTGGTATCCTCTATGGCGGGGGCAAAATAACGAACATTGGAACCAGCGGCAAAATACTCCAACCAACCGGAAGAATCAACCACATTCATACCCTATCTTCTCTTTCCCTTCCAATCGTTGTGTCAATTCCTTTTAAAAATCCTCTCATTTTCTTGATTGGCGTCATGGGAATAAGCTCAATACGGTTTTCAAACGAAAAAACCTGAAGCTTTTCCCCCGGCGTCAGACGCAAAGCCTTGCGCACCTCCAAAGGGATAACGACCTGAAATTTGGGGGATATGGTAACAGCTGTCATACGAACCTCCCATCGATTGTATAATCGTATTACGATGTAAATATAACACCGTCTCATCCTGAAAGCAAATCATTTTATCCAAACGGCCTCAATTCGCCCTCAGGACGCCGCCGGTGGTCATGGTAAAACTGCGGGTGCCGTGATATTCTGGTGAATCCTGATAAAGATATAATTCTATCTAGACGGTGGGATAGAGTATGTTATACTGATTTTATGATTAAAGTCCTTAAAAATCACACGACCTTTAAAAAAATGACCCGGGAAGATGATCCCTACGTTAACGCTTCGCCCCAAGACCGCCTTGCCCTCATGTGGGAGATCACTTCCGAGATCTGGTCACTCAAAAATAAAAACGATGTTGAACGAAGATTACAGCGAAATATTACACGCCTTATTAAGAAATAAAGCTAAATTTCTTGTGGTGGGCGCCTATGCCATGGGGATCTACGGCTACCCTCGGGCAACTGGCGACTTTGACATTTTGGTAGAACCTTCCGTCAAAAACTCACAAAAAATATACAAATCCCTTCAAGAATTTGGCGCTCCTCTTAACGACATCACCGAAGAAACATTCCATGAAGAAGGAATTATTTTCCAGATCGGCGTGGCCCCACGCAGGATCGATCTGATCACGCAAATTGATGGCGTAACATTCAAGGACGCTTATGCGCATAAAGAGCTTGTCAAAATTGAAAACCTCCATATCCCCTTCCTGTCGAAAAGTGATCTCATCAAGAATAAAGAGTCAACCGGCCGGGAAAAAGATAAGCTGGACGTCAAATATTTACGTCAGAAGAAATTGTAAATGTCCCCCGTTTCCCCTGCCTTTAATTCGCCCTCAAGACGCCGCCGGTGGTCATGGTAAAACTGCGGGTGCCCTGGCTGGCGCTAAGGGGGGCCGCGGTGATCGCGTAGGTGGAATCGGTGAGGGTATCCGCGGTATAGTTAAATCCGCTGTGCGGCTGGCCGTCAAAGAAGTCGGTTTGCAGGTACGGCGGGGCGGCGGCGCGCAACAAATCGGTGTCCGGCGGATATGCGTTGTTATTAATCATATAAGTTTCGAGGGCGTTACTGATGGTCTTGAGGGTCGTCTGGGCAATGGAATCGTTGGCGTTCAAACGGCTGCGCAGGACATTAGGCAAGAGCACGATCGCGGACACGATGCCGAGGATCCCTGCCACCACCATAATTTCCACCAGCGTAAATCCCCGTCGGGCTGTTGTCATAATGTCCTTAAAATAGCACGTTTAAAAGCTGTCTTTTAAAGCAGTCCGAATTGTTTTAACCGCCGGATGAGTTCTTTCTGCCACAATCCCTCTTTATCCAGCGGCGTGTAGATCAGGTCCATAAATCTTGTCGGCCACTGAAAACTGCGCTGGTCGTAATAAAGCGCGAAGACCCGTTCCCTGCCCAGTTTGCCGATCCAATACCCCAAATGAAAAACGACCAGCTGATCCGCGCGCAAGACCGCGTCTTTTGGCTTTCCCTCCTTGGGATAGACCCAATCGTCCGCCGAAAGGATGGCTACGACAAATTGGATATCGGGGTGTGCCGCCACAAACTCGGCCAGCGGCTTCTCGGCATACTTTTTATCCTGCATCACCAGCGGCTTGATGCCGAGATCCTTGATGACTGATGCCACCTGCTTGTTCATCACCAGGTGCCGGCCATACGTGACGCAGACCGGCCCTGCTTGACCGCTTTCAGGGAACGCTAAGCCTCCGGACAATATCGCCTCGACAGGCTTATTCTCTTGAACCATTTAAATTCCTTTAAATGAAATAACCAAGATACAAGAAACAATCGCCAAATTACAAGCACCAACTACCAAATCACAAACAATAGACAATTTCCAAAAAACAAATCTCAAACATCCACTCTGGAAGACTATTTTTGTCATTTGGATTTCGATATTATGTATTGTTTGTAGTTTGTGATTTGTTTATTGGGTATTTTCTGGTTATTGCCTCTTGGTTATCAAAACTTCCCAGTCATCATGCCAGAGTCCCTTCTACCGTCGCGCCGCGCGCTGTGACCATGCGCACCGTTCTAAATTCATTTCTCAATGGCTGATCGGATTTGACCGCCACGCGCGCGTAATTGTCCGTCAGCCCGGTCCATTCGTCTTTTTTCTTTTCTTCAAAAAGGACGCCCTGGCGCGTGCCCAAAAGCGACCCATGGAACATCTGACGCTTGCGCAAACTCAGATCCCGCAATATTTGACTGCGCCGTTCGATAATCTCCGCGGGGATTCTGTCTGAAGAAGGCAATTTCCCGCTATGGGCCATTTGCCGCCGGGAATAACTAAAGACGTGGGCGTAATCGACGGGCCACTCCCGCAGGCGGTCTGCCGAACGCTGGAACTCTTCTTCCGTTTCACAGGGAAACCCGACGATCATATCCGTCCCGATGCAGATCTGCGGCACCAATTCATCGGCCATGCGGATGAATCGCTCGAACTCTTCAGTCGAATATTTACGCTTCATCGCCTTTAAGATCGCGTCACTGCCGCTTTGCAGCGGAATATGCAAATGCCGGCAGAGTTTCGTCCGCCCGGCCATTTTCCGGATCAGCGGCTCGGGAATGGTCGTCGGCTCGATCGACGAGATCCGGACGCGCGCTAATCCTTCTATCTGCTCCAGGGCTTCGACAACATCCATAAGCGTGTGATCTTTATATCGGTATGTCCCCAGATTGATGCCCGTCAAGACAACCTCTTTGTGCCCGGCGGCTGCCAGGCCGCGGGCCTCCCGCAGGATGTCATCAAATTCCCGGCTGCGCGCGCGGCCGCGGGCGTAGGGGATCACGCAAAAAGAACAAAAGGAATCGCACCCGTCCTGAATTTTCAGATTCACCCGGCGATGACGATGATCAACGCCAATTCCGGACGAATAGGTCCCCCAAAGGGGGACCCTTGGGGGGGGAATCGTAAAACTATCGCGCGGGATCGCGGGCGTAATGACCTGCGGCTCCATTGCCTCGGAGGTGGACTGCAGAATTGACGAAAGTTCCATTTTGCGGGCGTTACCGATCACCCAATGGACATTGGGAAGTTCGAGCAATTTCCCCTTGTCCATCTGGGCCTGGCAGCCGATAAGCGCGATGCGCGAGCGCGGATTAAGACGATTGATTTTATGGACGAGCCGCCGGGTATCCGTGTCGCCTCCGGCGGTCACCGTGCAGGTATTGATCACGACGACATCCGCGGACTCTTTAAAATCAACGAGCCGGAAACCGTCGGTTTCCACCGAACGCTCCAGCACCGCCGTTTCGCTCTGGTTCAAGCGGCAGCCTAAAGTATAGAAGGAAATTGTTGGCTTGAGCATGTCAAATTCCAATTCGACAAATTACAAACCACAAACAATTTACAAATTACAATACCAAATTTCATAAATATCTTATCATTGTGTCATTTGGCATTGTCAATTGTTTGTGATTTGGTGCTTGTAATTTGGTATCACTTTAGAAGTATGACAAATAACCGTCGGTTTGAGATGTTGTCTTTGAAAATTAATGCAAAAATGTTTGACGACGATGAGAATATGGTTGTATAAATCTTCTCATGACACGGGAGAAAGCCGAGAAGATTTTAAA
>JACROV010000094.1 GCA_016214285.1 Candidatus Omnitrophota bacterium
AGGATTTGTCGACGAGCCAGATTGTATCCCGGCACCATCGAGGCTCCGCCGAGTCAGAGCTACTTCCATACCCGAAAGGGCGCGGGGTTTTTGCTTTTCCAGACAAGAAATCGGTGCCCATTCCCGCCCAAATCTCTCCCAATAACCTGTCCCAGTCTGTCCCATTGACAGTTTTTTAATATTGGTGTTAAGCTAAACCCCTCACTCATACAAAAGTCTTTAATAATGGTACGTCCTGCTTGTCTTTCCCGACGAAATGATGTAGCAAAATTTAATGCGCTTGTATTAGCTAATTGTAATCAGGAGGCAAAAGATGGAAATATTGATTAAGCGAGGGAATATTCGACACCTGGAAATTCTTATTATAGTTCTTGGCTTGTTCACGATGGCATCTTTGGCGCAAGCGGATCCTTCCGAAACATCCGATGAACCCAATGCGACAGAATCTGCTCAAGAAGTAATGTCCCCCGATGCAGAGAATGTCCAAGATGATAATAACAATTTCGATTCTTCTAATTATACCCTTGGGCCGGAAGATGTCATCGAGATCAGCGTTGTCAAGCACCCGGAATTCAGCGGCACCTATACTATCAATCTGGACGGCAAGATCCAGTATAGTTTTGTGGGGGATATTAACATTGTAGGGATGACCAGGAGGGAGTTAGAAGAAAAAATAAAGATGACCATTTCCACGTATGTTGTTTCTCCTGAGGTCAACGTGAAGATCGTTGAATTTAAAAGCAAAGTGTTCTATGTCCTGGGCGAAGTCGGCCGTCCCGGGAAATATAATATGCGTTCGGAGAGCATTACGGTCAGCGAAGCGGTGATCATGGCCGGGTTGCCGACGGTAGCCGCCGCCATGCGTAAAACCAGGATCATCACGCCAGACATTAACGGTAGTACGGCCAAAGAGGTGGATCTGTACTCTTTGCTTTATGCGGGAGATCTGAAAGAGAATGTGTTGTTGCATTCAGGAGACTATCTGTATGTGCCGGCCGCGGTGACAGAGTCGGCCGGGGATATGCAAGAGGGCAATAACAATTTTGATTCTTCTAACTATACCCTTGGGCCGGAAGATGTCATCGAGATCAGCGTTGTCAAGCACCCGGATTTTAGCGGTATTTATCCTGTCGACCTGGAGGGGAAGATCCAGTATAAGTTTGTGGGGGACATTAACGTTACCGGGATGACCAAGCGGGAATTAGAAGAGAAAATAAAGACGATCATTTCCGCGTATGTCGCTTCTCCCGAAGTCAACGTAACGATCATTGAATTCAAAAGCAAGGTGTTCTATGTTCTAGGCGAAGTCGGCCGTCCCGGGAAATATAATATGCGTTCGGAGAGCATTACGGTCAGCGAAGCGGTGATCATGGCCGGGTTGCCGACGGTAGCCGCCGCCATGCGTAAAACCAGGATCATCACGCCGGGTGTTAACGGCAGTACGGCCAAAGAAGTGGATTTGTATTCCTTGCTTTATGGAGGAGATCTGAAAGAGAATGTGGCGTTGAAACCAGGAGACACTTTGTATGTGCCGGCCGCGGTGACAGAGTCGGCCGGGGATATGCAAGATAGTAACAATAATTTTGATCCTCTTGAATATACCCTTGGGCCGGAAGATGTTGTCGAAATCAGCGTTATGCATCACCCGGATTTTAGCGGTATTTATCCTGTCGACCTGGAAGGGAAGATCCAGTATAAGTTTGTGGGAGACATAAACGTTACAGGAATGACTAAAGGGAAACTCAAGAATAAAATCAAGACAATTATTTCCGCGTACGTCGCCTCTCCCGAAGTCAACGTAATGATCATTGAATTCAAAAGCAAGGTGTTCTACGTTTTAGGCGAAGTAGGCAGTCCGGGAAAATATAATATGCGTTCGGAGAGCATTACGGTCAGCGAAGCGGTGATCATGGCCGGGTTGCAGACGGTAGCCGCCGCCATGCGTAAAACCAGGATCATCACGCCGGGTGTTAACGGCAGTAAGACCAGAAAAGTAAATTTGTACTCCTTGCTTTATGCGGGGGATCTGAAAGAGGATGCGTTGTTGAAGCCGGGAGACACTTTGTATGTGCCGTCAACGGTGATGGCGAAGCTGATCCGCGTGATCAGCCCTGTGTCTACCACTGTCGGGTTAGCTGCCGGGCCGCCGGCAACTATTGGTAACAGCAAAGCCGGGATATCCAACCTTGTTAAATAAAAGGGGATTTGCAATAAAAAATTCCGGATCCAATAAACATCATTTTACGGCAACCTAAAAAAGGCAACCTAAAACAGGTTGCCTTTTTTGTTGGTATGCCCGGCATACCATGTTTCTATAGGATGAAAATTCCAAACGAGCCTGATAAGAGGAATCGTTAGCCGGACGGCAAGGGTGTCCATTGCGAGGTGGAATCTGAAGGAAGCCGCAGGCAAAACGCTGGCCTGACGA
>JACROV010000102.1 GCA_016214285.1 Candidatus Omnitrophota bacterium
CCAGAGGTCTCGTCGAGAAAATTAAAGAAATTAAGTCAAACTGTAGAAGATGAGTTAATCAGATAATAGCACACAGCGATTTTTATGCAAAAAGTATTATAGAAAGTTTTATGCCGTCGTTATATATCCATATTCCGTTCTGCGAACAAAAATGTTTTTATTGTTCGTTCGTCGTTTTCGTTGGACAACGTCATCGGGCCGATGATTATCTGGATTGTTTGTCGCTTGAGGCCAAGCGATACAAGGGAACCGAATGCGCCAGCGTATTTCTCGGCGGTGGAACGCCCAGCTATCTTGAAACAGATCAGCTCAAACGGTTATTTAGAATTGTGGAAGAAAATTTTTCGGTGTCTTCGGACGCGGAATACACCATCGAAGCCAATCCGGGAAGCCTGGACGCGGCCAAGCTGGAGACTTTGCGTTCGCGCGGCATCAACCGGATCAGTCTGGGTGTTCAATCATTCCATCCGCATTATCTGAAATATCTGGGAAGAAATCATGATCGACAGAAGGCGGGGGATACTTATCATACGATCCGCGATGCCGGGTTCACGAATGTTAGTCTCGATCTGATGTTCGGCTTCCCGAAACAGACCTTTGAGGAAATAGAACAGGATGTCGAAATGCTCACTACGCTCAAGAGCGACCATGTTTCGCTGTATATGCTCAATCTGGAAGAGAACAGCCGTTTTTACGCGCAAAAGATCCAGCTTCCCGACGATGATCTGCAGGCCAAGCAGTACGAGATCGTTCGTTCCGGGCTTGAGCGTGCCGGATACCGGCAATATGAGATCAGTAATTTCGCCAGGCCGTGGAAAGAATCGCGGCATAATCTCAACTATTGGCAGGGCGGCGAATATATCGGCCTTGGCGTGGGCGCGCATTCGTACAAGGATGGGAATCTTTTCTGGAACGTTTCGCGGCTGAACGTATATATGGAGAAGATCCGTGAGAGCGGTTCCGTTTTAGATGGGTCGCAACAATTGGACGCGCGCGGACAACTCAAACAAGCGGTCTTGATCGGCCTGCGCATGAACCGCGGGGTGCAGGTAGAATCAATCGAGCGGGCGCTGCGTTGTTCTTTAAACGAAGAAGAGCGCGAACGAATAGAGCATTTTATCCGTCACGGTTTTTTTATCCGTGAGGACGGCTATTTAAAAACGACGGAAAAGGGAAGACTGGTCCTGGATGAGTTGTGCTCTAGGCTGAGTTGAATTGTCGCCGCGCGGCGACAATCGACGGATCATTTCGTGCAGCAGCACCCGGCGTGGTCGTGGCTTGGATGGGCGCCGTATTGATTGGCAATAAGTTCGCTGTGCTTGAAAAGTTTCAAGATCGCGTCCTGAATGGTGCCCTTGCAGGGCTGGCGCATTTTGAGGCCCTCGAGAAGGGTCATCGTCTTGTTGACGCGCTTTTCGATTTCTCCCAGACTGTACTGCAGGCTTCCGGTTTCCAAAAAGATTTTACGGATGGCGATAAGGTCCTGATAGGTTTTTTGGGGTTTATTGAAATGCGTCAGAAATCGTTGCTTGGCCTGGCCCCGCAGGGTTTGGTACGCGTGACAGACCAGCAAGGTTTTCTTGGATTCCGTCAGGTCGCTTAAAATGGATTTTCCGATATTTTTCTGCGAATCAAAGATGCCGATGATATCATCCTGGATCTGGAACGCTTGCCCGACCAGGATACCCAATTGCGAGAGCTTTTGGATATCGTTTTCTCCGGCGCCCGCCAGAATAGCCCCAACGACCAGCGGACAATCAAAGGTGTAGCGGGCGGTTTTGAGCGTATAATTAAGGAAAACGTCGTTTTCTTTGACCCGGCTGACTTTTTGTGCGCCGTGGAGCGTGTCGATGAATTCCCCCATGGCCGTGAAGGCCGCCGTTTGGATGAAATATTTAAGGGCCCGTTCCTTGCGCTGCGGCGCCTCGTCAATGGCCAAAAACGCGTCAATGGCCAGGGCGTAGACAATGTCGCCGGCAATGATCCCCAGGTCATACCCGAGTTTCTCCCGCTGGTCCGTCTTGACGATCCTGCCCAGCAAGCGGTGGAGCGTTGGCTTGCCGCGGCGTAAATTCGACCGGTCGATGATGTCGTCATGGATGAGCATGAAATTATGCAGCAGTTCGATGCAGGTGGAGGCACGATACAGGGAAGCGGAATTCTTTTTACCCGGGGAGGTGTATCCTTTATAACTTAAGACCAGAAGGAGCGGCCGGATTCTTTTGCCTTTGCGCAGCGTGAATTCGCGGATGCTCTCGTACAGGACGGGGTTGACCAGATGCAGTTTATAATCCCGTTTGATCCGGTCCATGAACAGCGCGAGGCTTTTATCAATTTGTTTTTTTGCGTTCTCGATCATGAGGTGTTATGGTAACATACAAGCATATGCCGTTCAACAAAATTTCCTTTGACCGGGAGTGATAGTGTCAAAAGTTCTATGAAAAGTACACGTGGCGAGGGCGGATGATATGAAAATTTTTGATAAAGGATCTTGCAATTTTTTGTCACCCCCCGAATGTTTTAATCGGGAGTTGAG
>JACROV010000101.1 GCA_016214285.1 Candidatus Omnitrophota bacterium
GATGGGTTGCGCCAGAACGGCTTTGAGGTGTTGATCGCCTCCGACGGCGATGAGGGGCTTCAGATGGCCTTGTTGGAATCGCCGGATCTCATTATTCTCGACATGCACCTGCCTTCGATGAACGGGCGCGAATTCCTTAAGGAACTCAAAGGCTGTGCGTACGACCCGCCGATCCCCGTCATTGTGCTGACTGCCAGCGAACCCATTCAGGACATCGCGCTGGACAGCATCGTGCGCGCCTGCTACCAGAAACCCATGCCCATCGCGCAACTGGTCGCCAAGATCAACGAATGCCTGCAAGCGTAAAATGGTTGACCCATTCGACGGCGTACTTCGACTCCGCTCAGTACCCTGCAAGAAGTACCCTTCGGGGGATTGCGCAAGGTTGCCGGCAGGATCCCCATTGGCCGCGTGTTCCATAACGGCGATCCCAACGCGGAAAAAGGATATTCCGCGCTCTTGTCTTGTTTGGAGCGCAAACGTGTTCCTATCGAGGTTTTAACGCGCGGGCAAAAACTGGAACAACTCCCGGATTCCGTAACGGTGGAAGCCCTTAATCCACTGGATCTTAATGGCAGTGCCAACGACAATTCGCTCGCGTTGTGGCTTAAACACGACAAGGTATCAGTTTTGCTTTTGGCCGACATCGGCCCCGGCCGGCAAGACGCGTTATTGGCTGCGTTCCCGCAGATCCGGCAGGCGGACTGCGTCCTGATCCCGCACCACGGCGGGCCGTTGAGCGACACGTTCATTGAAGCATTCCAGGGCAAACTGTTTATCGTTTCTACCGGCCCCAAAACACACTGAAAGTCGTCTCATGGATCAAAAACGGCAGTTAAGAAAGCAATGCTGGATGTGGGCGTTGGGGTGGACGCCGGCCATTTACGCCACGCTCTACCTCGTGCGCCCGGTCTGCGAGTTCCTCAAAAAAATTGTTCCCTTTGATCTTGCGGTCAACATTGTTTTTGCCGCGTGCCTGTCCGTAACCATGGTCATTTTTTTTCGTAAATATAAGATGACAGACGGATTCGGTTATGTTCTACTTTTATTAATCTTATCCGGCTACGCGTACGGGCTGGCGACGATTCCGCATCCGGAAGAAAAGATCCATTTCATCGAATACGGGATCCTGGCGTATCTGGTATTCCGGGCGCTGAGGTTGGATCATGGCGCGTGGGCGGCTTACGTCGGGGCTCTCGCGCTGACAGCGGCGCTGGGATGGGTGGATGAGGGGATCCAGCACCTTTTGCCCAACCGTTACTATCAAACTTCCGACGTTGCGCTCAACGCGGTGAGCGGTTTGTTGGGTTTACTGCTGGTGTACGTTTTTAGCGGACAGAGAGTTAACGCTCTGAACGGATAAATGGTTCCGGCGAATCAACCTTTGCGACAAGATTCGCCATCGTTGTCAATACCAATCCTTCGTTCGCTAACACGCTCACTTCGGATTGGCATTGACCGGTGACATTTGGTTCGCGGTCATTGAGGGTTAGCCATATTATCACCGAGCGAGTTCCGCAGCCGTCATTTTTTTCTCAAGTTTATTCAGAAAAAAAGTGACGTGCGAGGATGTTTGAGCGAATGATAATATGGCTAACCCCCTCGATGATTATCTTCGGGAAAAATCGTACACCGTTGAAGGAGTTAAAGGTTCATAATGCCGGCAAAAGGCTATCAAAAAGATTTCGCGTCCTTCGATGGAAAAATCTGGCTCAATGCTGCCAGTGAAGGGCCGCTGCCGCTGATCGCGGACAAGGCGCTGCAGCAGGCGGTTACCTGGAAGATGAAGCCGTATCTTCTGGACACGGGGAAATTTGTCACCACGGTGACCGGATTAAAGCGGTCTATCGGACGATTGCTTGGTGTCGATGAGGCGGACGTGATCTTGGGCAACAGCGCCAGCTACGGATTACATCTTTTGGCCAACGGGATCCCCTGGGAAAAAGGCGACGAGATCCTCACGATGCAAAACGATTTCCCCACCAACATTTTGCCCTGGCTCGCCCTGGAGCAAAAAGGCGTTATCGTACGTCAGATTAAACCAAAGGAGAGAGTGCTTGAACCCGAAGAGCTGCGCAAATTCGTGAGCGATCGTACCCGGTTGTTGTGCCTTTCGCATGTGCATACTTTTAGCGGCTACGTTCTGGACATTGAAGGCTTCGCGAAGATCTGCAAGGAGAGGGAAATCGTGTTCGTGCTGAACCTCTCGCAATCGTTGGGTGCGATGCCGGTTGACGTCGGGAAATTTTCCGTGGATGCGGTTGTGAGCGCCGGGTACAAATGGCTCTGCGGCCCTTACGGTACCGGATTTTGCTGGATCAAACCTTGGCTGCGAAAAACTCTTACCTTGAACCAGGCGTACTGGGCGGCGATGCTTTCCAAAGAAGACCTGCTGGAGGAATGTCCTTTGAAACTCAAAGACATTCAGACCGCGCGGCGTTTCGATGTCTTTGGCACAGCGAATTTTTTTAATCACGTTCCCTTGAAAACGGCCATCGATTACTGGCTCGAGAGCGGGCTGGAGAACGTGAAGGCTTACCATGATACCTTGGTCGATCGTTTTATCGCGGGGTTGCGGGGCTCCGACTACGAATTGATCAGTCCCGAAAAAGGGAAAAAGCGTTCCAGTCTCGTCGTCCTTTCACACGCTGACCGTAATCGCAATACTCAGATCTATGAGATCCTGCTCTCGCGCGGCATTTACACCGCGCTGTGGAAGGGCAATATCCGCATCGCTCCGCACGTCTATAACACCGCCCGGGAGATCGACCAGGCTCTCAAGGTTTTAAGGGAAATGTACCCGCCGCCAAAGTGTTGACAATCAGCGTCGATTCGGCTAGGATCTGAAATCCTATGGCAAAGACAATGTTCGAGAAAATTTGGGAAGCGCATCTGGTGCGGCCTTCGCAGGGTGACACGGCGATCCTTTATGTCGACCGGCACCTCGTGCACGAAGTGACCAGTCCGCAGGCCTTTGCGGCGCTGCGCGAGACCGGCCGGAGCGTGGTCCATCCGGAAAAAGCCTTCGCCACGATGGACCATAACGTTTCCACCCGCACCAAGGACTGGTCCCTGGTGGAGAAGACCTCGCGCCTGCAGATGGAGACGTTGCAGAAAAACTGCAAACAATTCGGCATCAAGCTCTACGATTTTTCCGATGAACATCGGGGCATTGTCCACGCGATCGGCCCCGAACTGGGCATCACCCAGCCGGGGATGACGATCGTCTGCGGCGATTCGCACACCTCGACCCACGGCGCTTTCGGCGCTCTGGCCTTCGGGATCGGAACTTCCGAAGTTGAGCACGTCCTGGCCACGCAAACTCTTCAGCAAGACAAAGCCAAGACGATGTTGATCAAGATCGAAGGGACATTAAAGCCCGGCGCGACTTCCAAAGATATTATTCTGGCCATTATCGGCAAGATCGGCACCGCCGGTGCGACGGGCCACGTGATGGAATACGCGGGAAGCGCCATTCGTAAACTCTCGATGGAAGCCCGGATGACGATCTGCAGCATGAGTATCGAGGCGGGCGGCCGCGCGGGGATGATCGCGCCCGATGAGACGACGTTTGAATATGTGAAGGGCCGCGAGTACGCGCCTAAAGGCGGGATGTGGGAGCGGGCACTCGCGTACTGGAAGACTTTGCCCGGCGATCCCGGCGCGAAATTCGACGCGATTGTTGATCTTGACGCCAATACTTTGAAACCGCAGGTTACCTGGGGCACGAGCCCGGGGCAGGTGGTGTCCATTGAAGACAAGGTGCCTGATCCGGAGAGTTTTACCAATCCGGTCGACCGCACCGCGGCGCGCCACGCTCTTAAATATATGGACCTGCAGCCTGGTACGCCTATGACGGGGATCAAAGTCAATAAAATATTCTTAGGTTCCTGCACCAACGCCCGCATTGAGGATCTGCGCGACGCGGCACGGATCGTTAAAGGAAAGAAGGTCAACAAGGACGTGCAGGCGATCGTCGTTCCCGCCTCCGAGGGCGTGCGCCGTCAGGCGGAGAAAGAGGGGCTGGACAAGATCTTTAAAGACGCCGGATTCGAATGGCGCTTCGCGGGCTGTTCGATGTGTCTGGGGATGAATGATGACCAGCTCAAACCCGGCGAGCGCTGCGCGTCTTCCAGCAACCGCAATTTCGAAGGCCGCCAGGGGCCGGGCGGGCGCACGCATTTAATGAGCCCGATTATGGCCGCCGCGGCGGCTATTGAGGGAAGAATTTCAGACGTGAGGAAATATTTGTGATCGTATCTCGTATCCCGTATCTCGCCGCTCGTAGAGTTGTAACGAAATACGGAATACGGACGACGGAATACGAATAAATGCAACCATTTATCAGACATACCGGCATTGCCGCGCCGTTAGACCGCGTTAACGTGGACACCGACGCGATCGTCCCGAAACAATTCCTGCGCAAGATCGAGCGCGTCGGGTTCGGCAAGCATCTGTTTCACGAATGGCGCTATCTCGACTACGAAGGCACCAGGGAAAATCTGGATTTTGTCCTTAACAAGCCGGCTTATCGCAAGGCGACGGTGCTTTTGGCGCGGGATAATTTCGGCTGCGGGTCCAGCCGCGAGCACGCGCCCTGGGCGCTGGCCGATTACGGGTTTCGCGTCATCATCGCGCCCACCTTCGCCGATATTTTTTACAATAATTGTGTCAAAAACGGGATTTTGCTGGTAGCATTGAAATCGGATGAGGTCGAGTCGCTGTTCCAGCAGGTGATCCAAAAGCCGGGCGAGCAGATCAGCGCGGATCTGGAAAAACAGATCGTTATCGACCCGGCCGGCAAGCAATATCGCTTCGACATCAATCCTTTTGCCAAGACGTGTCTTTTGAATGGGCTCGACCACATCGGCTGGACGCAGCAATTCGCGGAGCAGATTAAGTCGTATGAACAGAAGGCAAAGAAAGAAAGACCGTGGCTTGTTTAAATTCGAAGCACGAAATCCGAAATACGAAACAATATCTAAATTCAAGTTCTAAATATTAAAACCGTTTTAGATATTGAAATTTTGGGTTTTTGGTTTGTTTCGAGTTTCATGCTTCGGATTTCGGATTTAAACGAGTATGTCAAAGAAATCCAACGAATCAAATCTCCGCAAATATTCTTCCATCGTCACCGATGGTTACGAACGCGCGCCGTCGCGCGCGATGCTGCGCGCCGTCGGATTCAAGGAAAACGACTTCAAGAAACCCCAGATAGGCGTCGTCTCCACCTGGAGCATGGTAACCCCGTGCAACATGCACATCGACAAGCTCGCGGAAAAAGCGGCCGGCGGTGTGGACAAAAACGGCGGCAAGGCGGTCATTTTTGGAACGATCACGGTCTCCGACGGGATCTCGATGGGTTCCGAAGGGATGAAGTATTCGCTCGTCTCGCGCGAGGTCATCGCGGATTCGGTGGAGACGGTGGTGGGCTGCGAAGGATTCGACGGGATCGTCGCCATCGGCGGGTGCGACAAAAATATGCCCGGGTGTCTGATCGCGATGGCGCGCTTGAACCGTCCGGCGGTCTTCGTTTACGGCGGCACCATATTGCCGGGTTGTTACAAGGGAAAGAACCTCGACATTGTTTCGGTTTTTGAATCCGTGGGCGCGTACGCGAACAAAAAGATCTCTGGAAAAGACCTGTATCACGTGGAAGCCTGCGCGATTCCGGGACTTGGTTCCTGCGGCGGGATGTACACGGCCAACACCATGGCCAGCGCCATTGAAGCGCTGGGGATGAGTTTACCAAACAGCTCGGCGCAGGCCGCGATTTCTAAAGCCAAGACGCAGGATTGCATCAACGCCGGCAAAGCGGTGATCAGTCTTCTGAAAAAGAACATTTGTCCGCGGGACATTATGACGCGCGGGGCCTTTGAGAACGCCATTACCGTCGTCATTGCCTTGGGCGGGTCGACGAATGCCGTTTTGCATTTACTGGCCATGGCGCACGCGGCGGGGGTGTCTTTGTCGATTGATGATTTTACTCGTATCGGGAAGAACGTTCCTGTCCTGGCGGATTTGAAACCCAGCGGCCGCTTTGTCATGGCGGAGTTGGTCGCTATCGGCGGATTGACACCGTTGATGAAAATGCTTCTGGATGCCGGATTGCTGCATGGCGATTGTATGACGGTCACGGGTAAAACAGTCCAGGAAAATCTTAAAGGTGTTAAACCTTATCCGAAAGATCAGGAGATCATCCGTCCTTTGAACAATCCCATTAAGAAGGAAGGGCATCTGATCATTTTGTACGGAAACCTCGCCTCCGGCGGCGCGGTCGCGAAGATTACCGGAAAAGAGGGAAGTAAATTTTCCGGCAAGGCGCGCGTGTTCGATTCGGAAGAAGCGGCGCTCCAGCGCATTCTCGACGGCACGGTCAAGGCGGGTGATGTCATCGTGATCCGTTTTGAAGGGCCAAAGGGAGGTCCGGGTATGCGCGAGATGCTTTCACCGACTTCCGCTGTTATGGGCAAAGGATTGGGTAAAGAGGTGGCGCTCATCACCGACGGCCGTTTTTCCGGCGGGAGCCACGGGTTTGTGGTCGGGCACATCACGCCCGAGGCGTACGTGGGTGGACCGCTGGCGATCATCAAAGACGGCGACCCGGTCTCAATTGACACCGTCAAGCGGGAGATCAATCTGGACATTCCTGACCAGGAAATCAAAGACCGCTTAACCCGCTGGCAGGCGCCCGCGCCGCGTTACACCCGCGGGGTATTAAGCAAATATATGAAAGAAGTAACCTCCGCGTCGCAAGGAGCAGTAACTGACGCGTGAAGCGAACACGAGATGCAAAGCTCACTTGGAAGAATTGAAGAAAGAATGGGAATTGGTAAAATCAAAGAAGCCATTGTTTCCCATTAAACCATTGGAGTAAGATATGATCCTTCATGTGGTTGATGCTAAATATATGCGTGATTACGTCATTTGGGCGCGGTTTAATGACGGCATTGATGGAGAGGTTGATTTATCAGCCGAGCTTGAGGGGGAAGTATTTGGTCCGTTAAAGGATCAAAAGTTATTCAAAACCGTTAAAGTCGACCCCTTGCAGGGAACCGTTGTTTGGGATAACGGGGCGGATTTGGCGCCGGAATTTTTGTATGACAATCTGAAGATTCCTATTTGACTTCAACGGACTAATGGCCAGTAATTCCTTCGGACAAATATTTCGCATTACCACCTTCGGCGAAAGCCACGGGCCGGTTTGACAGGACATTATAAATATGCTATCATTTTGATAGCATTTAATAAAAGGGAGATGAAAATAATGTCCAGCATATTGGTAAGAGATTTGGATACCAAGATCGTTAATCGGCTTAAAACCATCGCGAAACAGCATGGACGGTCTTTGCAGGGTGAAGTCAAGGCCATTTTAACGCAGGCGGCGTCTTTTTTGATTGCAGAGACCGTATCCATATCCGCCCAATGGCATAAAAATTTGGCAGGGCGCGACTTAAGCGACAGTGCTGCTTTGATACGAGAGGACCGGAATCGTTGAACACCCTTGTCGTTGATGCCAGCGTTGCGGTTAAGTGGTTCCTCCCGGAAATACATTCCGAAGCCGCCGGAAGAATCCTGAAATCCAAACGAAAACTTTTGGCTCCGGATTTTATTTTTGCGGAAGTCGGCAACACATTGTGGAAAAAGAATGTCCGGCAGGAAATTACTGCTCCCGAAGCAAAAGGAATTCTTCAAGACTTCTTGCGTTTTCCATTACAAATTTATAGCTCCAAAATTTTTGTGGATGTTGCGTGGAACTTGGCGATTCAATCCCGGATCAGTGTTTATGACGGATTATATCTGGCGCTGGCACTGGGTGGTGGATTCATGTTGGTAACGGCCGACCGAAAATTTTATGAATCATTGCAACAAGGAATAATGGGGGAAAAACTCATCTGGATCGAAGATACAAAATGAGCAACTCCTTCGGACAGATCTTCCGCATTACCACCTTCGGCGAAAGCCACGGGCCGGCGGTGGGTGTTGTCATCGACGGTGTTCCCTCGAACCTCGCGTTAAATGAAGCGGACATTCAATTTGATCTGGACCGCCGGCGCCCGGGGCAGAGCAAGGTCACGACCCAGCGCAAGGAATCCGACAAAGTTGAGATCCTCACCGGCATTTTTGAAGGCAAAACGACCGGCGCGCCGTTGACGATGCTCATCCGTAACGAAGACCAGCGCGCCAAAGATTACGAGGAGATCAAGAACATGTTCCGCCCGGGACACGCGGATTACACCTACCGGGTGAAATACGGCAACCGGGATTATCGCGGGGGCGGGCGCGCCTCGGGCCGCGAAACGGCCTGCCGTGTGGCGGCTGGCGCCGTTGCCAAGAAAATTTTGCGCGATCAGAAGATCAACATTGTGGCCTACACCCTGGCCATCGGCGGGATCTACGCGAAGAAGAAAGATTTTTCCGTGATCGAAAAGAACATGGTGCGCGCGCCGGATATGGAAGCGGCCGAAGCGATGATCGCCAAGGTCGAGGAGGCGCGCAAGAGTTGTGATTCCATCGGCGGCATCGTGGAAGCGGTCGTGCACGGCTGCCCGCCGGGATTGGGTGAACCGATTTACGACAAATTAAACGCGCGCCTCGCCTACGCGCTGATGTCCATCGGCGCCATCCGCGGGGTGGAATTCGGCGCGGGGTTCGCGGCCGCCGGGATGTCAGGCTCCCGGCACAACGATACATTTTATTTAGACGGCGACAGGGTGCGCACGCGCACCAACAACGCCGGCGGTATCCTGGGGGGCATCTCGACGGGTGAAGATATCGTCGTGCGCGCGGCGGTCAAGCCCGCGTCTTCCATCGCGCAGAAACAGCAGACCGTATCCAATGACCTCAAGGCCGCCACCATTGAAGTCAAGGGCCGTCACGACCCCTGCATTTGTCCGCGGGTCGTACCGGTCGTCGAGGCCATGACCGCGATCGTTTTGGTGGATGCCGTAATGATGCAGAAAGCCTTAAAACAGTGATCAGTGTTCAGTTGTCAGTTGTCAGTTGTCAGTTGTCAGTTGTCAGTAGCAAATTACTGCTCACTGGCCACTGAGCTCTGAACACTATAATTTATGTCTCAATCATCTCATTCTCCAGTTGTTCTCATCACCGGGTGCTCAAGTGGTTTCGGACTTTTGACCGCCGCGCGCCTGGCCGCCAAAGGCTGCACGGTCGTGGCCACGATGCGTGATCTCAGGAAAGAAGGGAATCTGATCAGTGAAGTCAACCGCCGCGGCGGCACCGTTGAGGTCCTGCCGATGGACGTGACGGACAAACAATCCGTCATGCGCGCCGTGGAGCGTATCAGGATGGGCCACGGGCGCATTGACGTTCTGGTCAATAACGCCGGCTACGGGATCGGCGGGTTTTTTGAAGATCTGACCGACGAAGAGATCCGTGCCCAGATGGAGACGAACTTTTTCGGCGTCCAGAACGTGACGCGCGCGGTCATCCCGTTGATGCGTCAGTGCCGCCGCGGGAAGATCATCAATGTCTCCAGCGTGGCCGGGTTCTCGGCCTCACCGTCTTTTAGCGCCTACAACGCCAGTAAGTGGGCGCTGGAAGCCTTCAGTGAAGGCCTGCGTTACGAATTGCAATTCTTCGGCATCGACGTCCTTTTGATCGAACCGGGTACCTACAAAACAAAAATATTTTACGAGAACGCGCAGTACGCGCGGCATTTCGACAACCCCGATAGCCCCTATTTTATCTGGTCACAGCATTTGCGCAGGAAGGTCATGGCCTACGTGAACGACTGCCACAAAGACCCGGAAGAGATCGGCATCATGGTCGAGAAATTGATCCGGGCGAAAAACCCGCCGTTTCGCAACATCCCCGACATTGAAAGTCAGGTGCTCTACTGGCTGCGCCGGATCCTGCCGTTTCGAGTTTACAGCGCGATGATCAGGATGTTTTTCATGGAAGGGTTCAGCAAGTCACGATCCGTTGAAGCGGATCACGCGCCCATGCGTTCCGAGAGAAATTCTTCAATGTCGGCGCAAGTCAGGTAAGGATTGGTCTTTTTTTGGGAGGCGAGGGTGGCCGAGGGGGCCGGGCCGTAATTATGGCCCGGGTAAATGACGGTCGTGTCGGGAAGTTCCAGGATGACCTTGTAAAGCGAATGATACATCTTGCCGGGGTCGCTGCCGGGCAAATCGCAGCGGCCGCAGCCGTCGATAAAAAGGGTATCGCCGGAGATCAGGACATTTTTATATAAGAAACACTGACACCCGGGCGTGTGTCCCGGGGTTAATAGACATTCGATCTCAATCCCGCCGATCTTGATTTTTTGTCTGTCCGCGACTTCTGCGATATTTGTGTGTTTTGGTTTCAAAAATGGCGCTTCGTGGCGGGAAATATATGCTGGGACGTCGTGGCGCGACAGGATCTCTTTGAGGCCGTTGACGTGGTCCGGATGCCCGTGGGTCAGCAAAACGCCGGTAATTTTATAGCCGTTTTTTTTCGCCTCGCCGCACAGATGATTCACGTCCCAGGCGGGGTCCACCACGGCGATCTCTTTGGAGCGCGCGTCACCCAGGAAATACTGGAAGTTCGCCATGGGGCCGAGTTCCATTTGTTTTAGAATAAGTTCTTGAGGTGTGGACATGACTGATATTATACTTACGGGGTATGCTTCGCGCAATGAATAATCTTTGTGATATACTTGTATATTATGCATAGCAACCAAATAATCGGCGCGCTCCTTAAATTTTGTCTTGCCATTTTGTTCCTGAAATTTGTGGTCTTCGGATCGTGGCTGAAATCGCCCACGTATAAAGGCCCCGGATATTCGGTTCTCAAACCCGTTGGATGGGAGGTCATCACGGACGCCACGGGCGTACAGCCTGTCTTCGCGGCCAACGAGAAGCCGAACGTGGTGATGTTCGCGGCACCGGAGAAGATCCCGGGGACCTCTGTCCCCGCGGCAAGCATCGCGGTTTTGGTCGTGAAACTGGCAAATCCCACCTGGATGGAAGATGAATTCCCCACGCTTCTCGATGCCCTGAACAAGGCGGGATATCTTGTTTTTGATCAGGGGCAGATCATGGTCGATAAAGAGATCTTCGATTGGGTCCTGTATAAGGACCCGACGGGCTCGCTGGTCTATCTTGAGTTTTATTATGTCAACGATCTCAACAGGCTTTTTAAGCTTCTGTATCAGGCCAGTCCTGACGCGTTCAAGACTTATCGTCCTGTTTTTGAAGCCACGAAAGAAACCTTCAAATTCTCCCAACAGCTTTGGTAACAGGAGGAAAAATATGGTTTTATTGGAATCCATCACAATCCCTATCGGAACGAAGATGCCTTTTCTTGAGCTTAGGGATCCTCAAGGGAAAACATATAAGAGCGACGATCAATGCGGCGAACGTGGTTTGCTTATTGTTTTTACCTGCAACCATTGTCCTTACGCGATCGCCGTGTGGCCGCGGGTGATCCGTCTGGCTGCTTACGCCAAGAATTTGAAGATCAACACCGTTGCCATCAATCCGAATATCCATCCCAATTATCCGGATGACGCGCCGGCGAAGATGATCGAGAAGATCAAGGAACTGGGTATTACGTTCCCTTATCTGATCGATGAAACGCAGGAAACAGCCAAGGCCTTCAAGGCGCAGTGTACGCCGGACATTTATCTCTTTGATAAGAAACACGCATTGGTCTACCATGGCCGTATTGATGACAACTGGCAGGATGAGAGCAAGGTCACCCGGGAAGAGTTGAAGGAGGCCTTGAACAATCTGGCCACAGGCCAGCCGATCTCTTCCGTTCAGAAGCCCAGCATGGGTTGTTCGATCAAGTGGCGCACATGATGTTTTGAATGAAAGGGGTCAGAAATAAGAAAAGACCCCTTGATTTTTGCCCGCGGCATGAGACACTGTATCACTATATGATCATCCATGAACAAAAAAGATATGAAGATTATCTTAACAGCAGCGGCCTGCAGTTCACGCGCGGGCGCCGGGTTGTGTTCAATGAGGTCATGCACGCCCATGGGCATTTCGCGCCGGAAGAGCTCCTGAAACAATGCCGGCACAAAGGGCGCAAGATTTCCAGGGCGACCGTTTACCGCATCCTTAAGGAACTTCTCGAGGCGGGGGTTGTCCGCGAGACCGCCTTCGGAGAAAAACACCATCATTTCGAACATCTTTACGACGAGAAGCGCCATCATCACGCGCGCTGCATCCGCTGTTACGCGCTTGTTGAGTTTCCTGACCTGCATGAAGAGAAGCTGTATAAATCGGTTTTACAGGAACTTGGGTTTCAAGTTGTTGGGCATGAAATGCACTTTTACGGGATATGTCAGGCATGCCGCAAGGCATAGATCATTACTAGATTAAGGAAGAAGAGCACTTATGACTTCAGGATGGAGAAGAGAGCCAAAGATGCCAAGCTTGCCGGAGGTGTTTTCCTCGATCCCTGTTACGGTCAACGCGGGTTTCTGGCGTAAACTTTTGGCCTTTGCCGGGCCGGGATTGATGGTTGCCGTCGGGTATATGGACCCGGGCAACTGGGCAACGGATCTGGCTGGTGGCGCCAGATTCGGGTACACGCTGTTGTCGGTGATATTTATTTCAAATTTAATGGCGATCTTATTGCAGCATTTGTCGCTGAAGCTCGGCATCGTCACCAGCCGCGATCTGGCTCAAGCTTGCCGGGACCATTATTCCAGACCGGTCTCGCTTTTTTTGTGGGTCCTCTGCGAGATCGCCATCGCCGCCTGTGATCTCGCCGAGGTCATCGGTTCGGCGATCGCGCTCAATCTTTTATTCGGCATCCCGCTTGTCGCCGGGATCCTGATCACGGCTTTTGATGTCATGATCATTCTCTTTTTGCAGCATAAAGGGTTTCGGATCCTGGAATGCATTGTAGCCAGCTTGATCCTTATTATCGGCGGATGTTTTGCCTACGAGATGCTGGCATCCCAGCCTTCGGTGGCGGGCATTATGCAGGGTTTGATTCCCGGCCCGCAGGTTGTCGTTAATCCGGGAATGCTTTATATCGCGATCGGAATCCTGGGCGCCACGGTCATGCCGCACAATCTGTACCTGCATTCGAGCATCGTCCAGACGCGGGCCTTCGAACGTAACGATACGGGCAAGGCCATGGCGGTTCGTTTCGCCACGATTGATTCAACGGCCGCGCTTCTGTGCGCTTTTTTCATCAACGCCGCCATATTGATCTTGAGCGCCGCCGCCTTCCACGGGACGCCGCATGAGAGCGTGGCGGACATCGGTGACGCGTACAATCTTCTCTCGCCTGTCCTTGGCGTGCCGTTTGCCAGCCTTTTGTTCGCCGTGGCGCTTTTGGCCTCTGGACAGAATTCAACCTTGACCGGCACGCTCGCCGGACAGATCGTCATGGAGGGATTTCTGGAGATCCGTCTGCGGCCGTGGCTGCGGCGGCTGGTTACGCGTTTGGTCGCCATCGTGCCCGCGGTCATTGTCGCGGCGATGTTCGGAGAAAAAGGAGTGGGGGAATTGCTGATTCTTAGCCAGGTTATTCTCGCGCTGCAGTTGAGCTTCGCGGTCGTGCCGCTGGTTTTATTCACCAGTGATAAGAAAAAAATGGGTCGCTTTGTGAACGCCTTTTGGTTAAAATATCTGGCGGTGATCGTGACCGTGATCATCGTTTGTTTAAATCTGTATTTGTTGTGGCAAATTTTTAAGGAAAGGGTATTGTGAGCCCATGTTCAGACAAATCCTGGTGCCACTGGAAAATTCCCCCACCGATAAAGTCATCCTGGACCACATCCGCCCGCTGGCGAAGTTGACCAAAGCGAACCTTATCCTGGTGCACGTTGCCGACGGGTTCGCGGCCCGGCTGCAGGACGATCTCAACCTCGCGGATTCCGAGGAGATCAAAAAAGACCGTCATTATCTGGAGTCCTGCCGCAAGGCGCTCGTTGACGAGGGGTTTGAGGTCAGGACCCATCTGGTGCGCGGCGAACCGACCGACCAGATCCTCGCCATCGCGGAAAAAGAACAATGCGATCTGATCGCCATGTCCACTCACGGCCACCGCTTTATCAAAGATATTTTTCTGGGGAGCGTGGCTGAAGGCATCCGCCACCGCACGTCTATTCCCGTCCTGATGATCCGCGCTCCGCAATAAGCGGAACAATAGTAGGGAGCAATAGTTCCCTTGATTTTACTGCACTTTAAGTTTATGCTAGTAGGCATGACTGAAGACAAACAACAATCTCAGAAAGTATCGGCGCCCCTTGTGCGCCTGACCGATGCCGCCGTGGCTAAATTGAAGTCCATGATGGTCAAAGAAGGCAAGGAGGGCTTCGGTCTGCGCGTCGGCGTCGTGGCGGGCGGCTGCGCGGGGATGTCGTATGACTTACGATTCCAGAAAAATCCGTATGACAATGACATCGTGTTCGCGCAGGGCGATCTGCAGATCTTCGTTAATCCGGAAAGCGCGCCTTTTTTGAAAAATGTTGAGATCAATTACGTCGATACGCTCAAAGAAAGCGGCTTCCAGTACAAAAATCCCAACGCCTCCGGCAGCTGCGGATGTGGTGCATCCTTCTCATGAAGACCGATACAAAACCTCAGACGACCGATTTGAGTTATCCACCATTCGAAGGTTCTCAAAAGGTTTATAAAACAGGGAAGCAGTTTGTTGACGTGCGCGTGCCGTTTCGGGCCGTGACAACCACTGATGGCGGCGTGGTGGAAATCTATGATACCTCGGGCCCGTACACGGACAAGGATGTTCCCATCGATATCACGCGTGGACTTCCCGCGTTAAGAGGCGGCTGGATCCGCGGCCGCGGCGATGTGGAAGAGCTTCCCGGGCCGGCTTCTTTTTATCGCCGACAGAGGGAAACAGACCCGCGCGTGCGGGAGATCCGGTTCCCTGAGGTGCGCAAACCCATCCGCGCGAAAGCGGGGCGTAACGTCACGCAAATGCATTACGCGCGCGCGGGCAAGATTACCCCTGAAATGGAATTTATCGCGATCCGCGAACGTTGCGCGCCGGAGTTTGTGCGCGATGAAGTCGCGCGCGGGCGCGCCATGATCCCCTTGAACATCAATCATCCCGAAAATGAGCCCATGATCATCGGGCGCAACTTTTTGGTCAAGATCAACGCCAACATCGGCAACTCCGCCATCAGCTCAAGCATCGCCGAGGAAGTTGAAAAGATGACCTGGGCCATCCGCTGGGGCGGGGATACGGTGATGGATCTTTCCACGGGCAAGAACATCCACGAAACCCGTGAATGGATCATCCGCAATTCTCCGGTTCCGATCGGAACGGTTCCCATTTATCAGGCGTTGGAAAAAGTGGGAGGCAAGGCTGAAGAATTGACGTGGGAAATTTATCGCGATACTTTAATTGAGCAGGCCGGGCAGGGAGTGGATTATTTTACCGTTCATGCCGGAGTTTTGCTGCGTTACGTTCCTTTGACTGCCAGGCGTGTGACGGGGATCGTTTCGCGCGGCGGGTCGATCCTGGCCAAATGGTGTCTGGCCCACCACAAAGAAAATTTCCTCTACACGCATTTTGAAGAGATCTGCGCAATCATGAAGCAGTATGACGTTTCCTTTTCGCTGGGTGACGGCCTGCGTCCGGGAAGTATCGCCGATGCCAACGACGCCGCGCAGTTCGGCGAGCTGGAAACCCTCGGCGAATTGACCAGGATCGCCTGGCGTCACGACGTGCAGACAATGATCGAAGGCCCGGGCCACGTTCCGATGCATTTGATCAAAGAGAATATGACCAAACAGCTTGAGATCTGCCACGAGGCGCCGTTCTACACGCTGGGGCCATTGACGACAGACGTCGCACCCGGATATGATCACATCACCTCCGCGATCGGGGCGGCGATGATCGGCTGGTTCGGCACCGCGATGCTCTGTTACGTCACGCCCAAAGAACATCTAGGACTTCCTGATAAAGACGACGTCAAGCAGGGGATCATCGCTTACAAGATCGCCGCGCATGCGGCGGATCTGGCCAAGGGCCATCCGCACGCCAGAGAATGGGACGACGCGCTCTCCAAAGCGCGTTTTGAATTCCGCTGGCGCGACCAGTTCTGCTTAAGTCTTGATCCCGAGACGGCTGAAAGTTATCACGACCAAACCTTGCCCTCCGAAGGCGCCAAGCTCGCCCATTTTTGTTCGATGTGCGGGCCGCAATTTTGCTCGATGAAGATCACGCAGGACATCCGCGACTACGCCGAACAAAAAGGCATCGACGCGCAGGGAGCGGTAGAAGAGGGAATGCGGGAGAAGGCTAAAGAATTCGTCGGAAAAGGCGCTCAGGTTTACACGCCGGCGTCGTAAAAGATATGAAACGCTTTGCAAGTTTTATCCTCGCTTTCACCTTTTTTCTTGGTCTCCCGACCGCCAGCCGGGCTGAGCACAAAAGTGTTTCAAGCGGCATCTATCGCCAGACGTTTTTTAACGACATCACGGACACGCTGGCCACCATCGGCAAATCCGAGAGGGAAAAGATCCTCATCGAAAGACAGCGGCACATGGCCAGGGTCAAAGCCCGCCAGGAAAAGATCCAAAAAGAAATCCACCAGCGCATCATCCATCGCTGACCGGCGACGATTCGTTTATGACAACACATCACCATTATCATCATTACCGCTCGCCTTTAAAAAGAGGGGTACTCGCCTTTGCGTTTATTTCTTCTCTTATGATCGTCGGGACCGTGGGAATACATTATCTGGAAGGATATTCCTGCTTAGACGCCTTTTATTTCATGAGTATGATCGCAACCGCTCAAGGGCCGATGATGATCCCCCAAAGCGCGGGTGGTAAAATTTTTGCGTCCATCATGTCGTTTATCTCCGTGGGGGGAGGGGTGGCCGCGTTGGGGTTTCTTTTTGGACCGTTCTTCGGGAAGATCTGGCGTATCGGCGTTGAACATCTGGAAGAAGAACTGCACCACAAAAAGGATTAAAAGAAGAGAGTTGTGTCCCTAACGATGAAACGATATTCGATCCTTGTCCTAACGGCTGTTTTATTCTGCTATACCCCCACGGCAAGCTGGGCGGGAATAAATGAGGAAATTAACCGCCAGACGCCTTTCAATAATTTCACGGATTCCCTGGCCACGATTGGCAAATCTCCGAAACAGAAGACCGCCATCAAGAACAAACGCCGCCTTGTCCGCTCCCAAGCCCGCCTGAAAAAGGCGCGTGCGGCCAATCTCAAACGTCTTACCAGTCGCTGACCTTTCCCGAACGTAGCGTATAAATTCATTTGACTTCCTCCTGCTGGTCTAGGAAAATACACGTCAGTGGCTGGCTGAATTCATCAGACATCTGATGAATTGCGACCGCATGGTCGCAATCTGTTTGCAGAGGAAAGATGCGTATCGGCGTTGAACGTCTGGAAGAAGTATTGCACCGCTCAAAGAGCGGGCGTCAATAGTAGGCTGAAGGTATGTTCGGTTCAAAGCTAACTTCATTGGGCATTCGATTTTTGCATTGCACCTCGCCAGTCATCCATTGTAATTTGTGTAGATTTATCCGTTAATTTACATTCTTTTTCGATACAAGCTGTCACTGGTTGAAAACCCGGGTCTATTGATCTTCTACAGACAGACGCTAATGTTTTTTTATTGTAAAACTCTTCAATATATTTCTTGTTTACAGGCTCCCAGTACCAGCACCCCACTAACCCCGCGATACAATCGCTATCTGTGGAACATGATCTCCATTCGGTAGGAATTTTTTGAAAATCAGGTCTATAATCTGCCTTATCTGAAGTTTTTATAGAAGTTGAATTGTGAGAAACATCAGCTCCAAAGCTTGGCGTACCTAATATCAAGAATACTGCGGCAATTAGCAGTGCGCGGTTTTTCATAAGAGTTACGCCGCGACGAGTTGGCGGGCAGGAGTGGAAAAGATGGCGGTGTGTTCGGCGATGAAGTTCTCGAGGTGTTTTTTAAATTCCTGCAGTTGCGCGAGCGTCTGGGCGCGGTAGCTTTCCGTTTCCTCGATCATCCTGGGGAATAATTCACGGTAGTACTCAATACCTTCCAGCAGGTTTTTCTTGAATTCGTTCACGTATTCGATCTGCTTCTGGCTTGGCGCCGGCGCGATCTTTTTGACTTCCTTGACGAAGTATTCGATATTGAGCTGTAATTCCTTGATGAACATGTTCGGACGCGCCGCCACACCTTCCAAGAGATTTAACCTTCCGTAGATGTGGCCGATCATCTCCGACAAGGAAACGATCCTGGAAAAATAAGCGATGTTCGGTCCCGGGCAGATGGCGGTAAAGCGCTTGGGTTCGATACCATGCTTGGTGACGACGTGGTGGGTGATCAGGGGGGATTCGGCAAGGTCATTACAGATGCAGGATTTGCGCATGATCTGCGCCGCGCGCTGTTTGAACGCCGACGGATCGAGTTCAACGGTCTTGAGCTGGTCCAGCTTTAATTTTTGATATTGTCGCGAGGCGGTGCAGATGGGCAGTTCCGTGAATTCCCTGCTGGAAACCAGATACCCTTTGGGGCAGGCGCTGCCCGGGCGGCCGAGTTCGATCTTGCGGCGCTTTTCCAGCTCACTGGGACTTTCTTTCAGGTTATGGAACGGCACGCCCAGAGGAGAAATTTCGCTTAGCTCGATGTCATCTTCCGTGGCCGCGCAGAGTTTCTGCAAGGTCACTCGATCGACATTGGTCGCCTCGGGACACAGCAAGAAGGGAGTGGCCCAGCCGGTGCCGTCGATCTGATAGAATTCCAGGAGAAATTTATTTTCCTTGGCGGTGCCGATGCCGCCCTGTGTGGTGATACGGGTGCAGGGTGCTTCATCGAAGGTTTTCAAATTCTTCGCGAGCAGGGCTTCGTTGCAAATATTGAGGATCGTGGCAATCAGCTCGCTTTTTTTCTTCTTGAATTCCTCAAGGATAGGTCCCATCAGATAGCCGTCGGAAACAAACGCGTGTCCGCCGCAATTCAGGCCCGATTCAACGCGGTACTCCGAAACCCACAGCCCCTTTTTGGCAAGGAAGCAGCCTTGGACAAATGAGGAGCGGTAATCGGTGACTTTCAGGATGATCCGCTTTTTCATCACGCCTGCGGCATCGGCGTAGAAATCTTTAAACTTTTCGATGTAGCTGTACAGGCGCCGGTTAATCCCGGCGGAGAAAACGATGGCGGAATCGAGTTTGCTCTGGGCGTAGCCGCGCAGCGCCGCCAAGGCGTCGGAATATTCCGAAGGGAGTTCTTTTTTGTCCGGGCCGTAATTAGGCCGGTCAAGCTTGGTCATGATGTTGACGTCGATGCTGCCTGCTTTCATTTGCCCCCGCAGATTTTTCTGCAATTCGTTTTTGCGTGCCGGATCCGTTTCGGCGAGCATGGTGTTGTATTGGGCTTTGAGCAGCGAGTCTTCCGCGAGGAGCTCGAAGTATTTGGTGATCTCACTGCCAGGTTCAAAGGCCGAAGATTTGACTTTCTTAAACTCTTGTTGTACGATATCGTCAACCAGGTCGAGATAAGCGGTAATGCGACGCGCCCGGTGATCCTCGTCTTCTTTGGTGATGGGGACATAGTCCTTTCCGCGCAAGTCGCTGTGATATTTACGCATGTCTTCAATGAGGCAATCGTCCACTATGGAGATGACTGAAGAGATGCCGTATTGGGCGACCTTGATGGGGGTGTCGATGGAGAACCCCGTTCCCATGACCGGAATGTGAACTGAATGGATATTCCCCGGTTTACAATTAGTATTAGTTGTGGTATTGCACATGGATGTAGGATACACTATTTATCGGTAAATAGCAAAGAATAAAAATGGAACAGGCTTTTTATAACCAGCTCGCCGGGCAAAGTATCGCCAATGAGACCTTGGCGCGATCAACCGCGCTGGAGATACTCACTTCCGAGAAAGTCGAACTGCTGCCTTTGCTCAACGCCGCCTTTGAGGTGCGCAAGAAATTTGTGGGCAAAGAAGTGTTGATCCATATTATCGATAATGTCCAGAATGGTTTTTGCCCCGAGGATTGCCATTATTGCGCGCAGGCGCGGAGTTCCGATGCCGATATCGAGGAATACCCCTTAAAATCCGACGCCGAGATCCTGGCCGAGGCGAAAAACGCTTATGAAAAGGGCGCCTTCCGGCACTGTATGGTTTTTGCCGGGCGCGGGCCGTCGGCCACGCGCGTGGCGCACATCGCCCGGTTGATCCGTGAGATCAAGACGAAATATCCGCCATTGCAAGTTTGCGTTTCCTCCGGACTGCTCGATGAAGGCAACGCGAAGATCCTCAAGGAGGCGGGGCTGGACAGGCTTAACCACAACCTGAACACTTCGCAGCATAATTATCCGAATATTTGTACGACGCACACCTACGCGGACCGCCTCAACACGCTGGCCGCGGCCCGGCGGGCAGACCTTCAGCTCTGTTCGGGGGTGATCGTCGGGATGGGGGAGACCAGCAACGATATCCTGGAGGTCGCCTGCACGCTGCGGCGGCTGGGCGTGGAGTCGATCCCGGTTAATTTTTATATTCCCATTGAAGGCAATATGCTTGGGGCGGCGTTGGGCTTGTCGCCGGAGTACTGTTTGCGTGTTTTGTGCCTGTTTCGGCTGCTCAATCCCAGGGCGGAAATCCGTGCCGCCGCCGGGCGGGAACTGCATTTGCGCAGTATGCAGGTGATGGCCCTTTATCCGGCCAATTCGTTGTTTTTAGACGGGTATCTGAACACCAAAGGTGATGACCGCCGGCGGACTTTGCAGATGATCAAGGACGCCGGTTTTACCATCAACTCCGATCATTCGGTCGATGAATTGCTGGGAAAGGAAGGAAGCACTTTCGAAGTATCTCCCGACGCGCCCGCGGAACAAGTCCCCATGAAAAAGCTGCAAGATCTGCGTATCTTCATGTCCACCCCGACGACCTGACGTTTGTAGACTGGCGGCTGTAGTATCGATTTTTTGTGATAATTATTTTGTTCAAAAAGCAAAAGCGAATTTTAATATTGATATTCAAAACAAAAGTGCTATAGTAATCAAAATATTTTAAGTCTCCGCAGTGTTCATCGGCGATCCCCCGGATTGCCGATGAAGGACAAAGGATTTCCGCAGTGCAAAGTAAGACCGTTAATAATGTAAGAGTCGGCCGGTTCGAGCTTCTGATGGACGCCGGGTTCGGCGCCCAGAAAGCCGGGGACATTTTGATCCGCGCCTTCGCGCGCATGGGCAAATACGTCTTTATTGAACCGACGATCCCCGCCGAGATCAGCCCGCCGGTCAGGACCCGTGCCGCGCTCTCGGGGGTCATCATCCGGGTCGCCGAATTCGACCTGGAAAATATCGGGAACAATACCGACGTTATTTTGGCTTCCCATGAGATCGTGCTTGACCGTCGCCTCGATGATGAAGAGCACAACCCCAGCTGCAGGGTACTTCTGGATATGGGGGACAAGGCGCTGCCCATGTCCGATTACGACCGGGTCATGAAGCGCGTCAAGGATTCGGGATTGAGCATCTATCCTTTTGAGATAGTCCCCGAGGCCCAGGCCATCATCAAGTCGCTGGCCGGCAAAGCGCGGAATATGTATTATTTGGGGATGCTCGGGTGTATTTATAGCGCGCCCGAAGAATTCGTTATCAACGAGATCAAGCTGACCTTCGGAACCAAACTCCGGGAAGATGTCTTTAAGAAAAATATCGATCTGTTCCATTACGGCTACCAGTATGCCGAGGACAATGTCCCGTTTGCCTACGAGGTTAAGAACGCCTCCGGTAAGAATGGTCACGAAAAAATTCTCATCGACGGCAATTCGGCTTTGGGCATGGGGGTCGTCGATGCAGGGATCAGGCTGGTGAGCGGGTATCCGATTACGCCGGCGTCTTCCATCCTGCACACGCTGGCAAAGGTGTTCCCTTCCTTCGGGGGGATCCTTCATCAGGCCGAAGACGAGATCTCCGCGATCGGCACGGCGATCGGGGCGTATTACGGCGGCGTGCCGGCGCTGACCTGCACTTCCGGGCCCGGACTTTCCCTCAAGCAGGAATTCATCGGTTACGCCGCGGCCGCGGAAATTCCGGTTATCATCATCGACGTTCAGCGCTCCGGCCCGTCGACGGGTATGCCCACCAAGACCGAGCAGTCCGACCTTTTATCCGTCATCTTCGGCAGCCACGGGGACAACGCCAAAATCGTTTTGGGCGTTTATGACATCATTGATTGTTTCTACGCCCCGCAGCTGGCCCGTTATCTGGCCGAGAAACTGCGGCTTCCGGTTTTTATCATGAGCGATTTCCAGACGGCCAACAGTTACAAGGTCCTCGACAAGCCGCGGATCTTCGAAATGAAAGACAGTAACGATATTGACGAGTTTATCCTGGACCATTTCGGATTACAGCGGCTGCCGGAGCATATTGAGATGGTACGCACCGAGCAGGCTGTCCCCGGCACGCCGGGGAAGATGCGCCGCGTGACAGGTTTGAACACGGATCAGACCGGCAAGGTCAATTATTTCTCCATGGCCAGCCAGCGTTCGCACGCGGTGCGTAACGAAAAGGTGCATCGCGTGCAGCGGGCGCTCAAAAAGCCGGAACTCTTCGGGGGCCGCGAAGAAGGCGACGTTTTGATCGTCGGCTGGGGCAGCGCCAAGGGCGCGGTCGAGGAGGCCGTTTCCTACTGCCAGAATCAGGGGTTGGCCGTCGGGGGGATGTGCCTGCGTTTTGTCAATCCGTTGCCTTTGATGCTTACGGAAATTTTTTCAAAATTTAAGAAGGTGGTGACGGTCGAGTTGGCGTACGGGGACCCTTGCAAACGTCCGCCGTTGGCGATGCTGTTGCGGGACCACGCGCTGGTCGATGTTCAGCCGCTTATTTCGCGGGTCACCGGGCGTCCGGTGACGCCCCGGTCGATCGAGACGAAAGTCAAGGAGTTGTTCTATGCCGGAGTTGCCTGAAAAAACACAAACGATCGCGGCGCCTTTGACGATTAAGGATCTCAACACCGAGAATCCGCGCTGGTGCATCGGCTGCGGGGATTTTGGCGTGCTGATGGGCTTCAAGCGTTTTCTGGTGGAAGGGCAGATCCTTCCGCACCAGACGGTGAACGTTTCTGGGATAGGCTGTTCGGGCCGCGTGCCGTTTTACGTCAATACCTACGGCGTGCACGCCATCCACGGCCGTCCGATCACCATCGCCATGGGTCTCGCGCTGGCCCGGCCAGACTTGAAACTTTTCATCCACGCCGGCGACGGCGACGCGTTAAGCATCGGCGGCAACCATCTTATTCACGGTATTCACAAGAATTTCAATTGTGTTTTTATCTTGTATGACAACCAGCTTTACGCGTTGACCAAAAGCCAGTCGTCCCCAACGACGCGTAAAGGTCACCCGACCAACACGCAGCCCCAGGGAACCGCGCTCGATCCGATTGCGCCCACCCGTTTTGCGCTGGGCATTGGCGCCTCGTTTGTCGCCTCCACCGCCGACTGGTTGCCGGATCATTTTGTCAGCACACTCAAGGCCGCCTGCGCGCACAAAGGATTTTCCTTCGTCCATGTCCTGCAGCGCTGCCCGCATTTCGATCCCGAGAATTTCGACAATAAAACTTCCGCGTGGTTCTCGTTTTTGACCCATGAAAAGGGTGTCCCGGCGGACAAACGCCTCGCCGGGAAGACCGGGATTGTCTCTCATGATCCTTCGAACCACGAAGAGGCGTTCCGGCTTGCCAGCAGCCAACGCACCTATTTCGGTTTGTTTTACCGCAACCCCGGCAAGCTCTGTTACGATGAACTGATCCGCACCCGGATCAAAGAAGCCAAACCTCTGCCGAGATCGGGAATTTTAGACAGTTATAAAATCTAGTTGAGTCGTCAGTCTCCAGTCATCAGTCGTCAGATTGGTCTGAAGACTGAAGTCTGATGACCGAAGACTACATTATGGAAAACCTCATCATCATCGGTTCCGGTCCCGCCGCCCACACGGCCGCCATTTACGCGGGCCGCGCGAAACTTGATCCCTTAGTGTATGAAGGGATGATGGCTGGCGGCGTCGCCGCCGGCGGACAGTTGACGACGACGACGGAAGTCGAAAATTATCCGGGTTTCCCCTGCGGCATCCGCGGGCCGGAATTGATGGTCAGGATGCGTGATCAATCCATGAGATGCGGCGCGCGCATTGAAACGCAGACGGTGGATAATGTTGATTTAGGTACGGGCGGGTCGCGACCCGCCCGTACATTTAAAGTTTTCGCCGGCTCTGAATCCGTTGAAACCAGATCCATCATCGTCGCAACCGGTGCGACCGCCAAACGCATGGCGATCCCCGGAGAAGAGGAGCTCTGGCAAAAAGGAATTTCCGCCTGCGCGGTCTGCGACGGGGCCCTGCCCATTTTCCGCGATAAAGTCCTCGTCGTCATCGGCGGCGGTGACACCGCGGCTGAAGAAGCCCTGTTTCTGACGAAGTATGCCAGTAAAGTGATCATTTTGGTGCGCCGCGACGCGTTGCGCGCGTCCAAGGCGATGCAGGAACGCGTTCTCGGCAACAAAAAGATCGAGGTCCGGTGGAACATCAACGCCCTGGCGGCCGTCGGAGATAAAAAACTCGATGCCGTTAAGGTGAAGAACAACAAGACCGGCAAGGAATCCACCATCGAGGCCGGCGGATTGTTCTACGCGATCGGCCGCCTTCCTAACACGGCCTTTTTGAACGGCCAGCTTGCGCTTGATGATGTCGGGTACATCAAGACCACTCCCGGAACCACCAAAACCAGCGTCGAAGGTGTCTTTGCCGCGGGCGATGTGCAAGACAAAATCTGCCGCCAGGCCGTCACCGCGGCCGGCTCCGGCTGCATGGCCGCCTTGGAAGCGGAACGGTATTTATCTGAGCCCGCCAAGTAGGCGAGCCTCGCCCGTCAAATCTCTGATTTGACGAGGCGGGCCGCCCTGGAAGCCGAACGATATCTCTCCGAACACAAAATACAATTTTTCTCGAGTTTTATCTCTATATATTCCAGCCAGTTACATATTCCGCAGCCTCCTGCCATTGACAATCGGGGAAACGTATAGTATTCTTTATATATTACTCTTTGAAGAAAACGCTTTTTAAATGAGTCCTGGATTTACAGAGGAGAAATGATGATCATTTCAATCCGAAAAAGAAGCACGAACTTACCTCACAAAATTTTATCCGCGTTCATCGCCTTCACGTTTATCTTCAGTCTTGTCTTGCCGCCCGGCTACGCCCAGTTGATCCCGCAGACGCTCCTGAATCTCCCCGCGCCGGGGACCATGGTGTCCGTGAGCCCGGCCTTTACACCGGCCCTCATCAACGGCATTACTATCCATCCGGAGAATCCCCTGGAATTTGATTTTATTGTTGGGACAGGCGATCAGAAACTGCAAGGCAAAGCCTTTGAAGAAGAATCAACCCGTCTGATCAAATATTTCCTGGCCGCCCTGACCGTGCCGGAAGACCAGATGTGGGTCAATCTTTCTCCTTACGAAAAAGACCGGATTGTCCCGCAAGGGTTCGGGACAACGGAGATGGGACGGGACCTTCTGGCGCAGGATTATATTTTAAAGCAGTTGACGGCGTCTCTCATGTATCCGGAAAAGGAATTAGGCAGCGCGTTCTGGAAGAAGATCTACCAGAAGGCTCACGAGCAATACGGCACGACGGAGATCCCGATGAACACCTTCAACAAGGTCTGGATCGTTCCCGAAAAGGCGGTCGTTTACGAGCATGGGAACAGCGCGTTTGTGGTGAAGAGCCATTTGCGGGTTATGTTAGAGGAAGATTATTTAGCAAAACAAGCAAATCAGGCGGAAGATTTGCTCCGACGTTCCAATGATAAAACTATTGGAAGTCGGAGTCCCGACATCCGACCTGCGGTCGGATCGTCGGGAAAGGTGATGCTGGAAGAAGACTACATGGCTGTGAGTCATCAGTCTTCAGACGTCAGTCATCAGAAAGAAAACGAAAATCTGACGACTGACGACAGACGACTGACGACTCAAGTCATCCGTGAAGTCATAATTCCCGCCATCGAACAAGAGGTCAACGAAGGCCAGGGCTTCGCCAACCTGCGGCAGATCTACAATTCCGTCATTTTAGCCGCCTGGTTTAAACAGAACTTCCGGCAGACCCTCCTGGGCCAGGTGTATGTGGATAAGACCAGGACCAAGGGCGTGGATGTTGAAGATAAAGAGATCAACCAGAAGATCTACGCGCAGTATCTGGAGGCCTTCAAAAAGGGCGTTTATAATTACATTAAGGAAGACTATGACCCGGCGACGCGGGAGGTGATCCCCAGGAAATACTTCTCGGGCGGGACGAACCTGAAGGTCAAGGTAGAGACGTACAAAAAAGAACAGCCGCTTACTGTGGAGCAGCAGAAGATCGTAGCGTCATCTCCCGTCATCCAACAGGCCGATCAAAGGAATGTTGCTATTAATCTGCTTGAATTATCCAGCCGAACATCCGTTGCCGATGCCCAAAAAGCCATCGAACAGGCCAAACAATTGGGCTCTCCACGAGCGGCGGGAAAATCCTCCTCGCCGATGGAGGCAGTCCTGCCGCGGGTTAATCCTGCGGCAACAGCGAGTTGGCCGAAGTTGAAGAAATTAGCGGCCGATAAGACAAGATATGATTTACGAACGTTGTTTGATGCAGATCCTAAGCGTGTGGAACGTTTCAGCGTGGCATTGGATGATGCGTTTAAAGTGGATTTGTCAAAGAATTTAATTGATGAAGAAACTTTATCCGATTTGTTTGGGCTTGCCGATGAAGCCCGATTAAAAGAAGCCATTGAGCAGATGTTTAACGGTGAGAAAATTAATGAAACGGAAAACCGCGCCGTCCTCCATACGGCCTTGCGTAATGTCACGCGTGATGCGAACGGAGAAATCATTGCAGCCGATGGCCCTGTGTATGTGGATGGTAAAGATGTGATGCCGGGGATAATCAAAGTATTGAATCAAATGAAGGAATTTACGAATAAAGTTAGATCGGGTGAATGGAAAGGTGCAACAGGCAAGACCATTAAACATGTTGTTAACGTCGGGATCGGGGGGTCCGATTTGGGGCCCAAAATGGCGGCGGAAGCTTTAAAACCGTTTGGGAGAGGCTCAGGCATTACGGTTCATTTTGTTTCGAACATTGACGGAACGGCAGTAGCGGAGTTGATAAGAGAGCTTGGCAATCCCGAAGAAACATTAATCGTTATCGAATCCAAGACCTTCACGACGCAGGAAACAATACAAAATGCAATGACATTAAAGAATTGGGTCACTGATTACTATAAAGCAAAGGAAGGTGTCAGCAGAGAAGATGCTATTAAAAAGCATTTTGTGGCTGTTTCTACGGCGAGGGAGCTCGTGGAAGCGTTTGGGATAGATCCCGAGAACATGTTTGCTTTCTGGGACTGGGTAGGTGGCCGTTATTCTATGTGGTCTGCGATTGGCTTGACGCTTGCGACCTTTATCGGGTTCGATAATTTCTTTGAAATGCTTGAAGGAGCTCGCGAAGCTGATGAGCATTTCAGGAATCGGTCTTTTGATAAAAATATCCCGGTTTTAAAGGCATTGCTTGGTGTCTGGAATAGAAATTTTCTAAATGCAGAGACCAACGCGATTTTCCCTTACGATGAATACTTATCATTGCTTCCCGCGTTTTTACAACAAGGGTTTATGGAAAGTCAAGGTAAGGGGACCGATAGAAGTGGAAATTTCATTACAGATTATCATACCGGACAGATAATATTTGGTGCGGCAGGGACGGATGGACAGCATTCATTTTATCAATCAATACACCAGTTACCCTCCATAATCCCGGCGGATTTTATTGGAATCGCGCGGACTCAAAATCCATTGCCCGGTCATCATGAAAAACTTTATGCAAACTTTGTGGCCCAGCCCTATGCGCTTGCTTTTGGTTCTAAGCTTGAAGAAGTTATGAAGGCGCTGGATGACGGTAAAATGAGCCCGGAAGAATTGCGTTGGCTTGCGGCCCATCGGACCTTCCCGGGTAATAAACCGACGACGTCAATTTTTATCGATGAAATGACGCCAAGGGCCTTGGGAAAGTTGATCGCGATGTATGAGCATCAAATCATGGCAGAAGGCATTATTTATAACATTTTTTCTTTCGACCAATGGGGTGTTCAGTTAGGCAAAGTTGTCGCGACAAAGAATGTATTGGATTTCTTGAACGGCACTCGAGCTATGAAAGAGTTAAACTCCGTGCCCTACGGGAATACGATTAGGGATGTTGTCGAGGGATTTATTAAAAAACAACCTTCCTCCTCGCCGGTACAGATTAGTATCAAAGCATATGAGAAGAGCGACACTTTAGAAGGGGAGACAATGGAATTATTAAAGGAATTGGCACGTCGATATAGGGGCGATTTATTCTCTCATCTGGATGAAGTGAACGAACATCCATTTGTGGCCGGTTTGAAAAGTTTGAAAGATTCGCCGGAAGGGGATGCCCTTGTTATGCGGACGGACGCGGAGGCGGGCGAAAAAGAGGCATATTTGGCGTCACGAGCCCGTGGCGAATGGGTGAAATTATTACCTGCAGGTGGAGATGCAACGCGTTTGGGATTGGGGGTTCCCAAGATCTTGCTGGATTTGGCCGAGTTATTAAGCGATGCCCAGACGGAAAGTTTGGACACCGCTATCGCAAAAGCGTTAAAGAAGGGTGAAATCACTCAGGAACAGATAGATGAAATTAAAAAGTTGAAGGAGGAAAAGCACGGTGAATTACGAAACATAAGCATATTAGGACGGATTTTAGAAAATAAGGCGCGGATGTTCGATGAGGCGGTTCGCAAGAAACAAACCTTTATTATTGTGCCAAGCGATGGAGATGAAAACGCGGTGGCGCAGGAACTGATAGGTCATCGTTATTATGGTTTCGCGCGCGAATCATTTGTTATCGCCCCGCAGGTAAAGAATGCGATGTACACGATAGAAGATAATCAAATAAAGAAAGTGGCCGCCAAAAAGGCGGGAGGTAATGGTGTTCCAATTATTGAAACTGCTTTAGAAGGTAAGGCGTATATTATCGGAGAAGATGGCCGGCTCCAGAAATTGCTCGGTACGGCATTAAACTATGCGAAGGATAGGGGGGCAAAGTACGTTTCGCAAGGAACAATTGGAGATTTACGGTCATGGGGAGACGAGGTTCTGAATGAAGAATTTGTGGGGAGGATTTTTAATGAGTTGTCGAGCGGGAAAGTCGCCGCCGCCGCAGAATATGTGAAGCAAAATCCCAAATTGCCTCAAAAAGGAGGAAGCGTATTTTATCATCCTGAAAGCGGCAATCTGGTTTTTATCGAGAAGGTTGCGATGGGGCGTTTGTTGAAAAGTGTAGATTTTGTAGAGCAACCGCTGGCCACGTTTAATCATGTATTTACCATAGCGGCGTTAGAATCAATCAGAGACAAGAGTATCCCGATGTACGTGAGATTGGAAAAGGACAGAGATGGTAAGGATGTGTTGTTTACCGAACTGGTCGGAGGAGATATTTTAATGATCTTGCAGCAAGAAGGATACGGCGTGGCGCATGTTGAAAGACCGATAACGATCCATGAGTTAAAGGGAACAACGAGTTTAATCCCTACCATCATGGCTGCCGTAGCGCAAGATCGCAAGAAAGGCCCCGCCGCATCGCCGGCGGCAGAAAAAAAGAAAATTGTCGTGCTTCGTGACGAGAATCATCCCAGTGTAATTTCGAACTATAAGCGCGCGGCGCTTGAGAGGGGGTTTTTGGTTATCGAGGCGCGGAATGAGGACGAGGTCTCCATGATATTGGAGATGTATCCTCCCGGCGACATAGTTTCCGTTGCCAGGTATAGCGGCGGCTCGGGATCGGTCACTGAGGATGCCCCTCCCCAATCTTTACCAGGCGATAAGACGGGCGCCTCCTCGCCGGTGAATGTAGATCGGCTTATCAAGGATTTAAGAGACAACGCCGATGAAGGTAAGCGCGTGGAGGCCGCCCGGGAATTGGGCCGGGTCAGGCCCGCGACAGACACCATCATCGATGCCCTGGGCCTGGCCCTGAAACGAAAGGGCGAGACCATGCCCGTTCGCGAGGCCGCCGCCGGGGCATTGAAGGAGATCGACACGAAACAGGCCATGGATCTTCTGGAGCAGGCCGCGAAAGACCTCAGAGAGGACGTCAAGAAAGCCGCCTCTGATGCCTTGAAGGCCGTCTCTCCGGCGGGGGATATTGATCCAAATAAAATTTTGGGATGGCCTCTTAAATTACCTCACGACGGTGTTGATAATGAATTTAAAGGTGGGCTTAAGGAGCTTGCTGAGCGGTTTGCGGGGAGCTTTAAGATAGAGAACGCCATTTCCCCTCGTGAGGGGATTACGATTACAGTGACACTGCCTTGGGAACAAGAGAAGGTATCCGATGGTAGCGCATACCCTTCACTTTTTGATTATTCAGAACCTAAGTTAATGCGGAGTGAATGGCCGGGTAAAGTTGCTCAAGAAGCTGTTGAAGTCCTGGCAAAGAATTTTAAAGAGAGCAAATTAGGCAAAGATTATGAGGTCTCGACAACCTTGGGGCCAGGAACTTCGAGCGCAGGATACGATTTTGTTTCTATAACATTTAAGAATAAGTCCTCCTCGCCGGTGAAAATGGAGCCTTTATCCATGGAAATTTTGAGGAGTCCCGCGAGCATAGAAGACGGCATCGCCTGGAAAAAGCGCAACGAATATATCTTTGGCGGCGGGTTCGGATATGACCTTCGCATCAATGATGCGCAGTCCGAGTGGCAGGCCGCGGCAGAGTTCATGTACGCGTTTGGCCGTACATTCGGGGGAGACGCGTATTTTCATGGATCAGCAAGGGTGCTGGTTACCGGAGACCAGAGAGCGACCTCGGATGCCTTTCGCCTGGCGTTAGCACAAGGCTTGGCGGATGAGAATATAGAGGTCGTGACCCAAAAAGAAGGTGATGTTATTACAACGGGTCTTCCGTCGCGTAAAGGATTGGCCGATGATTTTGACCTGGTCATCCAGATCACTGGCAGCCATAACCCGAAAGAGGGCAATGGAGTCAAGATTTTGAGTTATAAAGGACTGCCATTTTTTCAGAATAAACTTCTTGAGCTTTCGACGAATATCGAGCGCCAAGCCGGCTGGTCAAAGGTTCCCAGGCAAGAAGGGATGATAACTTCGACCGATTTGATCGAGGAACATATCTCGGATATGGATAAGGTATTGCCGGATTTGAAGAGTCCACCGTCGCTGGTGGTCGATTTTCGTAGCGGCGCGGCGGGCCAGGTCTTTATTGGATTGGCTCAAAGGAAAGGGTATCGGGTTGTTTTGCTCGATTCGCCGGAGGCAGATTTGCCAAATGAATTGTTCCAAAGAACCGGCCAGCCGGCGCTGGTCGTTTTGAACGATATCCCTTCCCCCCAGATGAAAGCAGGGATTTGGGATCCGTCAAAACTGGAGGCATACGACGGCATCAGGCGCGTTCAGCAAAGAATTTATAACGATCCGCGCTTTCAGGGGCGGGGCCGGTATGCCGGATTCGCTTTCGACGGGGATGGCGACCGTGCCGGCGCCATTGATGAGGCTGGTCAATTGGTGATGCCCGAACGCATGCTGATGGCTTTTTATCAACGCATGATTTTGGAGAACGAGGAAGGCATTCGTATCCTGAACCAGGCGGGGCACACGGTTAAATTGGCGCTTGATGTGCGTGCCTCTAAAGTGATTGTGGACGTGCTCAAAAATATTGCCCGTCAAAAGGGGTTAAAGATTGAAGGCGAGTTTATCGCAGCCGGTTTCCCTAACCACAGGACATATGTTTGGGAAGAACTAAATACCATTGCGGATCATTACCTTGCAGGATTATCCATGGATAAGGCGGCCGCGGCAACCAACGTGATGCTGAATTACACTTCTGCCGAAGCCTCGGGCCATTTTTTCTTCAGGGTATTATCTCCCAAAAAATTCCTGCAGAAAAAAAGCGTCGTGGACGACGGCATCACAAGTTCGTTCGTGTTTCTGCATTTGATCGAGACCTTAAACGATTATGAATTCAAGGGAACCGAGCTTATCCCGGAGGAGCGGACGGTCGCCAAAGTTGATGAACTGTTTAAAAGGCTTCCGGTAACTAACGAGATTCGTTTATCCAATGCGCCCAGCGATGTCGTCAAAAAACAAGCCCTTGCCGAAGAAATCATAAAGACCTTCGCTCGCCACCATGCAGAGCTCATTCCCATGCCCATTGACCAATTCTTTCAAAAGATTGAAGAGGCTAGAAATAATCCACCCCAAAGACAGAGTTGGGATGATCCGTTGCTGCTGGTCGACGGCATCCGTGTCGAGTTGACCAATGGCGTATGGATTTTGCTGCGCAAGTCCAATACCTCGGCAGTCATTGTTTTCAAGGCAGAAGCGAATTCTGATGAAAAAAGGGTTGAGCTCGAAAGAACGATGCGGCTTTTGGATGAGGCGATGCGTGAGGTGGTTGCCTCAAACCCTGATTTTGCTGGTTTGAATTTAAAAGATTATGAGAAAGAAATCGAAAGGGTCGGGGCTTCCTCGCCGGTGCAAAGCGCGGCCGGCTTGGATGATGAGGACGGGTTTCTCGCGTGGGAACAGGCGCGGACAGTGAAAGATTTTCAGGAAGCGATCAGCCCGTTCGCGGCTTTTGATGGGGCGCAAAGGCGTTATGTCTTCGTCCATGGCGATGACGGTCAGCGGGAATACGGAAGTTGGGGCATAAGTTATCTCAAAGATCATGCCCAGACTGATATCCCGTCCGTCGTCCGTCAGGCGGCTACCGAGGCATTGAACGACCTGCAACCCGCCTCCTCGCCGGTTCAAATGCATGAGATTCTTGCGGTGGATTTATCGTCACCTGAGACGGAGAAGCTTACAGAAGACTTTGACAACGAGATATACCGTCTCGCGGGGGAAAGAGCGGATTTGGATAATAAGCCGCAAGACTACCGACAGGCTGTGCGCGATGCGCTCTATTTTCTTGAGGAAGCAAGGTCGTATCTTGAAGATAAAAATAAAACCGACGGCCGGCGGCTGTATCAAATAAAAATACAGAAAGACGGCGGTTTCATAACATCCGGGCTTGCCGTTGTTGCAGCGGTTGAAAAAGATCGCATAATCGTTGATTTTGATATGAGCAGAAACGTGACGGATGCCGCTGTCACGAAAAACTTTATATCGCAAATCATCAAAGATTATCCGTCCAAGGCTGTTTATTTCAATCCGGCGGGGAGGTCTTGGGATCGTTTATATGCGACTAAACTGGATTTTGAGGATGTCCGGATGCCGGACGGCCGGGAACTTTTGCTCCTTGGGGTCAGCGGCCAGGAAGAAAAAGGAGGTATCGATTTGAATCCCGCTTTGCTCGACCTGCAGATCAGGCGCGACGGAAATGGCATCCCGCTGCCCCTGCTCCAGCAGCCCATTGAACACATGCGCATCGAAGGCTTTATTCCGGTGATTATCAATATCACGCCCGTGACCAATCTGCCGCTGTTATTAGGGATCGCGGATGAAGGAAAGCCTTCGGACGCGGCTGATTCCGGCTTACAGCCGCTGGAATTAGGTTTTGCGGTTAAGGAGAATTGATATTGTAGCGCTGTTTCCGGATACCCGGGTATCCGGATAACCGGATATTCGGAGCCGGTCCGCATTTTTACAGCTCTTGATTGAATCACCCGCCTGTGTTACCATGCTCTATCCGCTTTTGGAAAAACTTTCAGCGGATACCCCCACAGCTTCGTTTTGGTTCGTTTCGCCTTTCAAAACGAAATAAAACGGTGGGGGCCAAATCAGGTCTTCCTGTTATGCCCCGTACCAACGACAATTTTGCCATCCCAAAATCCGATTCATGGCGGATGTTCGATGAAATTTCTCCGCGGTATGACCTTCTCAACCGTTTGTTGTCCCTCGGGTTAGACGTCTTCTGGCGCCGGCAATTGGTCCGGTTTTTGCCGGCAAGGACAGGTCGCGACCTGTCCTTACTGGACCTGGCCACCGGCACCGCGGATGTCCCCTTAACGCTGGTACGCCGCGGTAAGAATATTGAATACGCCGTCGGAATAGACCTGGCGGATAAAATGCTCGCGATCGGCAGGGAAAAGGTCACGCGCGCGAAGCTTGAGGACAAGATCCTTCTTAGCCACGGGGATGCCAGCCACATCGCTTTTAACGCGGACGTTTTTAACGTGGTGACCATGGCCTTTGGGATACGTAATGTCGCAGACCCGCTGCGGGTCTTGCGGGAGATGCGCCGGGTCTTAAAGCCCCGGGGCCGGGCGCTCATTCTGGAATTTTCGCTGCCGGAGAACAGCACTTTACGCGCCCCGCACTTATTTTATCTGCGCGCCGTTGTGCCCACGATCGGAGGATTGATCTCCGGCCACGGCGAGGCGTACCGTTATTTGAACCAAACGATCGAACAATTTCCCTGCGGCGCCGCTTTTTGCGCGATCATGGCAGACGCCGGGTTCCATAATGTGACCGCGCATCCGTTGCTGGGGGGGATTGCGACTATCTACGCAGGTGAAAAATAGCATGTGAGTGATAAAGTGGTAATAGTGGTAGAGTGGTAAGTGGCAAAAATTGGAATGCTTTTTATCACTTTACCACTGTTATCACTATTACCACTAAACAATCATGATTACTCTTTTTCGTACCGATCAAGTTTACGCATTTGACCAGATCAAGAACGTGTTGGCCTCGCACATCCGCCAGCTGCCGGACAAGATCTCAACGATCGGCGTGCCGCTCCAGATCCTGCGTTACGAATTTCCCTGCGAACCCATCGATATTTTGACTTGGCTGCATAACCAGGAGGTCCCGTGCAAGATTTATTGGTCTGACCGCAGGGACAGGTCTAGACCTGTCCCTGCATTTGAAACCGGCGGCATCGGCGTTGCCGACGTCCTCGAGGAAAACGGCCCGATCGATCACGCTGAAGTCTTCGCCTGCATGGAAGACCGGCTCGCGGCGGACAATCCGAATTTGCGTTATTACGGTGGCATGAATTTTAACGGGCCCGTCACAGATACAAACTGGCAGAGTTTCGGCAGTTACCGCTTTATCGTCCCGCGCTTTGAGCTTCTGAAAACTGGCAGCCAAAACATTTTGGCATTTAACATCGCCTTCAAGGATGTTGACAAAGATAATGTGGCGGCCATCCTCACGGAACTGGACGCGGTCGATTTCTCGCCGACAACGACTTACCGGCGTCCGCCCAAGGTCATGGCCCGGCGTGATTATCCCGACCGAAAAGGCTGGGAAGCCGCGTTCGCGAAGACGAAGACCGGGAACGGGAAATTCCGGTATGACAAAATCGTCCTGGCGCGCAAATCCGTTTTCGATTTCGACGTGTACATCGACCCCAGCGCGCTTTTAAAACATCTCAAAGACAAAACCCCGCAATGTTTTCATTTTTGTGTTCAGACGGATAAAACCGCCGCTTTTCTGGGCGCGACTCCGGAGCGATTGTATAAAAGAGTCGGCGACAGGATCGAAACCGAGGCGGTCGCAGGGACAAGCCCGCGCGGGGCCAGCCGCGAAGAAGAGGCGGCGTTGGAGCAGGAATTATTGAACTGCTCCAAAAACGCCCTGGAACACCGCTATGTTGTCGACGGTATCCTGGAAGCCTTGGGCGAATTGTGCGCGGACGTCCGAACGGAGGCGAAGGCGCGTATTGTTAAGCTTGAAGGCGGTCAGCATTTGGTCACGCGATTTCAGGGAACGCTGCGCGACAAAGTTTCCGATGACCGGATCATCGCGCGTTTGCATCCCACACCAGCGGTTGCCGGATGTCCGAAGATCGAAACGCTCGCCGCGATCCCCCAATTGGAACTCTTCAGCCGCGGCTGGTACGCCGGCCCGGTCGGATACGTCGGATACGACCAAAGCGAATTCGCGGTCGCGATCCGTTCGGCGCTGGTCAACCACGACAAACTTTCGCTTTACGCCGGGGCCGGCATCGTCGAAGGCTCAACGGCGCAAGGGGAGTGGAACGAGATCGAAACGAAGATAGGGAATTTTATAGAGGTGTTTAACAAAAAGTAACCAGAAACCAGTGACCGGTAACCAGAATCTGGAGGATATATTTCTGGTTACTGGCAACTGGAGCCTGGTTGCCACATGCCAATATGAAATTTATCACTACATCTAACATTAATTGCCTCTGGGCATCTTTAATTGTTGAAGAACTCATCCGTAGCGGCGTCGATTGTTTCTGCCTCGCGCCGGGATCGCGTTCGTCGCCATTGGCGGTTGCCGTCGCTGAAAATCCGCGCGCAAAGAGTTTTGTCCATTTTGACGAACGCGCGCTGGCGTTTCACGCGCTGGGATATACTTCTGCCACGCGCAAGGCCTGCGCGGTCATTACGACCTCCGGCACGGCCGCGGCGAATTTGTTTCCAGCTATTATCGAAGCTTCGAAGAGAAAATTACCACTCGTTATTCTCACCGCCGATCGCCCGCCGGAATTGCGTTATACCGGCGCCAATCAGACGATCGATCAGGTCAAGATCTTCGGCGAATACGTCCGCTGGCAATTCGACATGCCGTGTCCGACGACCGAGATCGCGCCGGGCTTTATTTTAACGACGATCGACCAAGCGGTCTTTCGCGCCAACGGCGAATTGAAAGGCCCGGTGCATATCAATTGCATGTACCGTGAACCGTTGTTCAAAAAGGGCGCTGCCTCTTTTTTCCTAAAACACTGGCAGAAAACGCGCGCGCCTTACACGTCGTATATTAGCGCGCAGAAGAAGCTTGGCACGGATACAATTAATGAGATTGCTAAAAGAATTCGTGGCATAAAACAAGGCATCATTGTCGTCGGCAAACTTGCGGGAGCGCGGGAACAAAAAAGCGTTCTGGCTTTGGCTGAAAGATTGAACTGGCCGGTATTCCCGGATGTCACCAGCGGCCTGCGGCTGGGGAATTCCCATAAAAATGTCATTCATTATTTTGATCAGATATTATTGGGCAGGGACAGGTCGCGACCTGTCCCTGCGGGGGTCATTCACCTGGGCGGACGCATCACGTCCAAACGCTGGTATGATTACGTTGAACAAACCAGGCCGTCGGAATATATCATGGCCCTGGATCATCCGCTGCGTAACGATCCTTTGCACGGGGTGACGTTACGTGTCCAGGCCCGCGTCGATAATTTTTGCGGCGCGCTCACCAGGAAAATAACCAAGAGAGGAACCAATACGTTTCTTGCCAGATTGCAGGGTCTTAACCGGAAAATCGACCGGATCATTGAAGAATATTTCGGCAAGGAGGCACGGTTAAGCGAAGCGGCCGCGGCGCGTTTGGTCACACAGCATATTCCAGCTGACAGCGGACTATTTTTGGCGAGCAGCCTGCCTATCAGGGAAGTGGATATGTACGCCGACCACAAGGGAAAATCGGTTTTGGTCGGCGGCAATCGGGGCGCGAGCGGGATTGACGGGACGGTGGCCTCGGCGTGCGGGTTTGCCGCGGGTCTCGGCCGCACCACAACGCTTATTATTGGAGATTTGGCGTTGTTGTATGATCTTAATTCGCTCGTCATGCTTAAAGTCGCGCCGCGGCCGCTGGTGATCGTGGCGCTTAACAACGACGGTGGAGGGATCTTTAATTTTCTGCCGATCGCGGAGTTTAAGAACGGCTTCGAGAAATTTTTCGGCACCCCGCACGGACTCAACTTCGCCGCGGCCGCAGAGATGTTCGATTTGAATTACGCCAATCCCGCGAGCGCGCAAGATTTTGTCCAGGCCTACAAGATCGCAACCCAAAGCCGGACCTCAACCATCATTGAAGTGACCAGCGACCGGAAGCAGAATGTGGCGTTAACTGCGGAACTGCAAAAGAGGATTTGTAAGGCGTTAGGTGGCAGGTGATAGCTCCGACGTTCCGCTTGCGCGGAAGTCGGAGTCCCGACCCCCGACGTTTTTCTTGAATGAAGGTAAGTCGGGGCGTTGGGAGTGATAGTGAATTGCGCACGCGCGTGCGCAATTGTAGTGTAAATTTCCGCCGGCCGCCGGCAATTTCGACTGCGCAGTCGGAATTGGCGAAGAGGAGCATCTCTTGGCGATTATTTCGGTTTGTGATAGACTAACGAAAATTTAGCGAGGGATACGATGACAACCAGAATTAAGGTGCAAAACACGATTTCCTGGGCCGCGAGCGGGAAATACACGGACATCAAATACCACAAGGCCGGGGGGATCGCGAAGATCACGATCAACCGCCCCGAGGTGCGTAACGCTTTCCGTCCGCAGACGGTCAAGGAAATGGCCCGCGCGCTTAATGACGCGCGCGACGATGAGAAAATCGGCGTCGTTATCCTGACCGGCGAAGGGAAAGAAGCGTTCTGCTCCGGCGGCGATCAGAATGTCCGCGGGGATGCCGGATACAAGGACGAAAACGGCGTGCACCGGCTCAATGTGCTCGATTTCCAGCGACAGATGCGCACCTGCCCCAAGCCGATCATCGCGATGGTCTCGGGGTACGCGATCGGCGGCGGCCACGTGCTGCATCTTTTATGCGATCTGACAATCGCCGCGGATAACGCCATTTTCGGTCAGACCGGCCCGAAGGTCGGTTCTTTCGACGGTGGATACGGGGCGAGTTATATGGCCCGGATCATCGGACAAAAGAAAACGCGCGAGATCTGGTATCTGTGCCGCCAATACAACGCCAGGCAAGCTCTGGAAATGGGATTGGTCAACACCGTTGTCCCTTACGAAAAACTGGAACAGGAAACCGTGCAATGGTGCCGGGAAATTTTGGCCAATTCGCCGATGGCGATCCGCTGTCTTAAAGCGGCCCTGAACGCTGACTGCGACGGACAGTCGGGTTTGCAGGAATTAGCCGGGAATGCCACCATGCTTTTTTACATGACGCCAGAAGGGCAGGAAGGGCGAAATGCATTCCTTGAGAGGCGCAAGCCGGATTTTGCAAAGTTTCCGAAAAGACCGTGATTGAAAAAGGTTAGAAAATGTTGCAAAAGGTTAGAAGAGGTTGAAAAAGGTTTTAGGTTAAAAAAAGTTACATTAAAACAATGAAACATTTTGCAACGTTAAGAAACCTCAAACCTTTTTTAACTTTTTCCAACATCTTGAAACCTCTTTTAACTTAAACTATGCCAAATCAGTCATTTAAAAATTGGCTCTTAGCAATTCGCCCCAAAACCCTCCCCGCCGGGGTGGCACCGGTTCTGATGGGCACGATCATGGCCTTTGGCGACGGGATCGGACACGTTCCCACCGCTCTGGTGTGTTTATTGACCGCGCTTTTGCTGCAGATCGGGACTAATCTGGCCAACGATTACTACGATTTCAAAAAAGGCGCGGATACGATCGATCGCGTCGGGCCGACACGGGTAACGCAAGCCGGGTTGATCCCGCCGGAACAGGTGAAGGCGGCGTTCATCGGTGTCTTCGCGCTGGCGGCGCTGGCTTCCGTGTGGCTTGTCATGCGCGGGGGCTGGCCGATCGCGGTTCTCGCGGTTTTGGCCATTCTTTCCGGAATCTTCTACACGGCCGGGCGCCATCCGTTGGGGTACATGGGACTGGGAGATTTGCTGGTGTTCATTTTTTTGGGGCCCGTGGCGGTCGCCGGCACCTACTACGTCCAATCGCTGGAACTTAACTCGGCCATCATTTTCGCCGGAGTCGCTCCGGGACTCTTTTCCGTTGCCATTTTGACCGTCAATAATCTGCGCGATATTGACAGCGACCGCAAATCCGGCAAGAACACCCTCGCCGTGCGTTTCGGCCGCGGCTTCGCGTTGTCGGAATATTTGTTTTGCGTCCTGGGCGCCTGTGTGGTGCCGGTCTTCATTTATATGTTTATTGAGGATCACCTGCTCATCCTGGTTTCCTCCGCCATCAGCCTGGCCGCGATCCCGACGATCAAAACGGTCTTGACCCGCACCGAAGGTGTGGCGCTCAACGCGGCCCTGGCCTCGACCGCGCGATTGCTGCTGATCTACAGCGTCCTGTTTGCCGCGGGGTGGTTACTGTGAAGATCGCCTCGTTTCGTTTCTACAAATACGCCCTTCCCCTTAACCGGACTATCGAAGTGCACGGGCTCAAGCGGACCAAACGTGAAGGGCTCATCATTCATTTAAAATCCGAGCGCGACACCGAAGGTTTCGGCGAAGTCGCTCCGCTTGACGGCTGGAGCGAGGAGAGTTTGAATGACGCGCAGGAGCAAGTCCGCGAGCTCAAGGCGGCTTTGACCGGACGCGACGTTTTGCCCGGCGTGGAAAAGCTCGACGGCAAAATGAATTCCTGGTTCGAGGAGATGAACCTGCGGCGTTCGGTGCAATTCGGTATCGAGATGGCGGTCTTGAACCTCATCGCCGGCACCAGGAATACGGCGTTATTCCAGTCCGCCGCCCACGAGCATAGCGGCCACCGGGATTACACGCGCGTCCACGCGCTTTTGGACGGTACCACCGAGGAGGTCGCGCGTCAGGCGAAGAAATTCAAGGAAGACGGATTTACGGACATGAAACTTAAAGTACGCGGTTCGGTCGATGAAAGCGCCGACAAGGTGCGGGCGGTCAATGAGGTCTTGCGCGGCGAGGTCTTGCTGCATCTGGATGCCAACCAGGCGTGGGAGATCGAGGAGGCGGTGCGTTTCGGCCGGGAGATCGAGTGCGGCACGGTCGCGTATATCGAAGAACCTTTAAAGCATGTTTATCAAACCCCCGAATTTTATCAGGAGACCATGATCCCGGTGGCGCTGGATGAATCGTTGTTGAAATTGTCCGTCGAAGAATTCAAAAGCATGGACGGCGTGGACGTGTTGGTTTTAAAGCCCACGGCGTTAGGCGGCCTCGAGAAGACCTGGCAATTGATGCAGCAGGCCAGGGCGCTGGGATTGGCCGTCGTTATCAGTTCGTCGTTTGAATCGGGCTTGGGTATTTTGACCTTGGCGAATCTGGCCAGCTGCACCGTGCGCGACCAGGCGGCGGGGTTGGATACTTTGAAATGGTTCAAACAGGATCTGTTGACAGAAAACGTGTTGATCCGCCACGGGAAGATCAATATCCGCCAGCGCCCGCCGCGCAGCGAAGATATCAATTTTGAACTTCTTAAAGAAATTTTATGACCGAGCGTATCACCTGCCCCGTCTTTGAACACGCCTTCCGCGGGGAGCCTAACGGCCAAACCCGCGGCGGTCAGGGCGCCGTCCTCAGCAAAGACCGTACCTTTTCGTATCAACAGTTGGAAGACGCAATCGAGCTTGCCGTTGAACATCTCAAGCGCCTCGGCGTAAAGCCGCGCGAGCGCGTCGCTATCATCAGCCCCAGCACGATCGAATACATCATTGCGCTTTTTGCGTTGTGGCGTCAGGGAGCGGTGGCTTGTCTGTTGAGCATGCGCTTGCCGGAAGAGGGCGCGCGCGCCTGCCTTCAAAACATTTCCTGCGCGAGGACCATCGCGCCGGCGGAAATCCCTATTCCGGGGACACGTACCTTTTTAGAGGTACGTGTCCCCGGAAATGATGCCGGAAATGAATATGCCGTCAATGCCCCCGCGGATATCATGTTCACCTCCGGCAGCAGCGGTGAACCCAAAGCGGTCGCGCACAGTTTCGGCAATCATTATTTCAGCGCCCTGGCCGCCAACGAACATATTGCGGTTTCGTCCGGCGGCCGGTGGCTGTTGTCCTTGCCGTTGTATCACGTCGGCGGGCTTGGCATCCTCTGGCGCACATTCTTGGCCGGCGGGACGGTCGTCGTGCCGGATTCATCGACAGATTTGGCAGATTCGTTACGCAAATTTAATATCACCCACGTTTCCCTGGTGCCCACGCAGTTACACCGGCTTTTAAACGATCCGAAAAATATCGGTGTGCTGCAAAAAATGAAAGCCATTTTGATCGGCGGCAGTGCCATTCCCGATGTCCTGATCCGTAAAGCGATCGACGCTCGTTTGCCGATCCACGTCAGTTACGGCTTAACCGAAATGGCCTCGCAGGTCGCGACCTCCGGGCGTTTGACCAAAGAAAATCCTTTGCCCCGTGGCCGTATTTTAAAATACTCCGGGGCGCGCGTGTCCGATGAGCACGAGATTTTGGTCAAAGGCAAGACGCTTTTTCAAGGGTATGTAACCACAGCAACACCCGGTGTTGCTGTGGTTATTCCGGATTTGGATAAAGAGGGTTGGTTTCACACGGGCGACTTGGGGTGTTTGAACGAAGATGGCACGCTCACTGTCCTGGGGCGCAAGGATAATATGTTCATCTCCGGCGGCGAAAACATCCAGCCCGAGGAGATCGAGCGGCATTTGTGTCACATCGAGGGGATCGTGCGAGCCGTGGTCGTCCCGGTCAGGAGCGAGGAATTCGGCGCGCGGCCTGTGGCGTTTGTCCAGACCAAAGAGGGAATAAAGCTTTCCAGGACTCAAATTCTATCTTCCTTGCGCGAATGCCTTCCTTCCTTCAAACTGCCCGACCAGATTTACTCCTGGCCCGCGACCAGTCCACAAGACCTCAAAGCCGACCGTTCGTATTTTCTGCGATTGATCAAAGATTTCTCGTCCTTAAAAGTTATTTGACAAACGCAGTGCATTCGTTTAAACTTTAATCAAATTGTTCATCCCCCGCTCGATTTCCATAAAATTGAAAGGGGGATTTTTTATGTCCAAGATGGTTGTTGCAGGGCAGATCGAACGCAAGATTCACTTTATTCGCGGGACAAAAGTAATGCTGGATAAGGACCTTGCCGAACTTTATGGGGTCCCAACTAAAAGGCTCAATGAACAGGTCAAAAGGAATCCCAAGCGGTTCCCGAATGATTTTATGTTTCAGTTAACCATGGAAGAGGTAAGAGTTCCAAGGTCGCAATTTGCGACCTTGAAAAAGGGGAAAAATATCAAATATCTTCCTTATGCCTTTACAGAGCAGGGAGTAGCGATGCTTTCCAGCGTTCTTAATAGCGATCGGGTCATTGAGGTTAATCTCCAGATTATGCGTGTTTTTGTAAAATTGCGGGAATGGATGATGTCGCACAAAGACTTGGCGCGCAAAATTGAGGAATTGGAGAGAAAGTATGACGCTCAATTCAGGGGTGTCTTCGAAGCGATCCGGCGATTGATGAAGGAAGAAGAAAAGCCCAAAGCGCCTATCGGGTTTCATCCGCACAGGTAAAACTCAAGGTGTCGCATTTTGCGACACTTAATTGTCGCCTGCGGGCGATAATAGGATCCGTATAATCCCCAGCCACGCACCGTAGCCCGAATTAAGGGCTCAGTCAAAACATTCTCCGCATTCCCGCACCAAAGGTCACCGGTCAATGCCAATCCGAAGTGAGCGTGCTAGTGTAGTGAGTCTAACGCTTCTTGACATTTGGCCGCTTAGCGAGCGTGTCCGCGAAAGTCATTTATCGACGGGCGACTCAAAAGCAAAGAGACTTCCGACTCAGTACACTAGCGAACGAGAGATTGGTATGGACAACGATGGCGAATCTGGGCGCGAAGGTCGGATCGTACCCCACTACTGTCCCAACGTTTTTAAATTAGTTTTTGTAACTGATTGATGTTTATATGCTACCGGCAAAGAACCTTTTAATCGATTTGAATTCAATCACGTGTTATTTTGGCGTTCCTGTCA
>JACROV010000097.1 GCA_016214285.1 Candidatus Omnitrophota bacterium
CTCACTGGGAAGGCGTTGTCCAGTGGAAAAAGACTCACATCGATAACGGTCTTCTCGAAGGCTTAAACTCTTTGATTCAAGCGGCCAAGGTTAAAGCCCGAGGTTTTCGCACCTTTCGTTATTTTAAGATTGTTGTCTTTCTAATAACGGGTAAACTCAATTGTGCTCAACTCAATAAGCATTACTTACCCATTTGAAATTTCAAAGAACGATAACTTTGTTATTCGTCAGGTGAAATTTGTTTTTCAGTCATATAATGCTGAAAATATTGTTATATCCTCGGAGGACGCGAGCCTGGCGTATGAATTCGATCCCAACGGCCGGCATCAAAGAACATTAAATGCCCTGACGGGAGCTGTGCTTTACCAATTCGCTTACAACCCGGACGGATTGCTTGTTTCAGTCGAAGATGCCGATGGTAACGTTACGACTATCGAACGCAATGGAAGTGGTAAGCCTTTGGCAATCGTTGCTGCGGACGGCCAGCGTACAGAGTTTACTCTGGATGCAAACGGTTATCTGGCAAGTATCGCAAATCCTGCCGGAGAGACATTTACTGCCGTCTATTCCGCGACAGGATTGTTGACATCGTTTGCCGATCCCAAGACAAACAGCTCACAACTATTCTACGATCCCGACACCGGCCGGCTGACAAAAGACCTCAACGCGGCGGGTGGATTCTGGGAATTGTCCCGGATAGAAGTGGATAATAGCTTCACGGTCACTAAATCCTCCGCGTTGAACCGAACCACCACGTATTTGATCGAAAAATTCCCCGTTGGCGACCAGCGCCGAGTTGTGACCGATCCCTCCGGATTGGAAACGCAAACGGTCCGCAAGACCAACGGAGAGACGAACACTACTTATCCGGACGGCACACTCACGAGCGTCACCGAAGGGCCGGATCCCCGCTTCGGGATGTTGTCACCGATCGTTAAAACATTGAAAATTACTACCCCTGCCGGCTTAATTTTAAATCAAAGCATGACGCGCACTGTTACATTGACCGATCCCAACGATCTTTTAAGCGTCGCAACGCTGACGAATACGACAACTCTCAACGGTCGAATTTTCACCAACGCCTATAACGCTTCGACAAAGACCTGGACTGAAACCAGTGCCGCGGGACGGCAGGCGCTGACAACCATTGATTCAGTGGGCCGGCCGCTGACCCAAACAATTGCAGGGATCGATTCAATTCAATGGAGCTATGACACTCGAGGCCGGCTTTCACAAATCAGGCAAGGTCCGGTTAGTAGCCAGCGCACGATGAATATGACTTATAACACGCAAGGATATCTTTCCGGGGTTACTGATCCACTGAGCCGTTCCACCACGTACATGTATGATCTCGCCGGACGAGTCACGCGAGAGAGCTTCCCGGATGGGCGGCAGATCAATTATACTTATGATGAAAACGGGAATGTCACTTCGGTGACGCCGCCGGGACGTCCCGTGCACAGGTTTACGTATACTCCGCTTAATTTTACTGAAGATTATATCGCTCCCAATGTCGGAACCGGAACCACGACCAACTACCTTTATAGTCTGGACAAACAGCTTATCCGCGTGACGCGCCCGGACGCTCAGATGCTGAATCTAAATTATGACACCGCCGGCCGGTTAAGCACCATGACGTTTCCACGCGGAACGATTCAATATGCCTATGCCGCGACGACCGGGAATCTTTCCGGCATCACCGCGCCCGGCGGTGTGGGCCTGAGTTTTGACTATGACGGGGCATTGCCTTTAAGCACCTCCTGGAATGGACCGGTTGCGGGAAGTGTGGCGAATGTTTTCGATAATAATTTCCGGGTTGTATCGCAAAGCGTCAACGGGGCGGATACGATCGGCTTCGGGTATGACAATGATGATTTGCTGATCAGCGCGGGAAGTTTGAGCATCGTGCGGGACGCGGGCAACGGTTTGCTCACCGGGACCACGTTGGGCAATGTGACGGACGCGTTGACCTACACCACGTTCGCCGAGCCGCAGAGTTATACGGCATCGGCCGGCGGGACAGAGGTCTTTAAAACGGAATACACCCGCGACGCGTTAGGGCGCATCACGCGAAAGGTTGAGACGCTGGATACGGTCACGGCCACCACGGATTACGCGTATGACGTGGCCGGACGATTGAGCGAGGTTACGACGGACGGGGTTGTGACCGCGCGGTATGGCTATGATGATAACGGCAACCGGGTAAGCCGCGACACGGGCGGCGTAAGCACGATCGGCACCTACGACGACCAGGACCGGCTGCTTAACTACGGCGGTAACGCTTATACCTACACCGCCAACGGCGAGCTACTCACCAGGACTGCGGCTGGACAGACGACGACCTACGATTACGACCTGTTGGGGAACCTCATGAGCGCGGCCCTGCCGGACGGCACGAATATCGAATACATCGTTGACGGGCAGAACCGGAGGATCGGCAAGAAGGTCAACGGGACGCTGGCGCAGGGATTTTTGTATGACGGCCAGATTCAGGTCGTGGCGGAGCTGGACGGTTCGAATAATGTTGTTTCACGGTTCGTGTACGGAACAAAGGGCAATGTCCCTGATTATATGGTCAAAGGCGGCGTGACGTACCGGATTATTTCCGATCATCTTGGCAGTCCAAGATTGATCATTGACACGGCCACGGGAGCCGTTGTCCAGCAGATCGATTACGACGAGTTCGGGAACATCGTCTCCGACACCAACCCCGGCTTCCAGCCGTTCGGCTTTGCGGGAGGGCTATACGACCGCGATACTGGTTTGGTAAGATTCGGCCTCAGAGACTATGATGCGGAGACAGGCCGCTGGACGAGCAAGGACCCCATCCTGTTCGCCGCGGGGGATACGAATGTCTACGGGTATGTGTTCAACGATCCGGTGAACTTTATTGATCCTGATGGTTTAAGGGGCACATTTAGTGAAAATTTTAATTTTGCGCTTGAAGCAAATCGTCAATTTTTTGTCGGAACAAATCAAAAAATTATAAAAAGAGGAACTGAACTACTCATCGGTGGCATAGTAATTAATACATTTGGTTTTGTGAGTTTAGAATCAGTTGCGGGAACAGTATGGACTGGCGGAGTTGCCAACTTAGGTGTTGGGGGAACAATTGGGTCATTTGTTGTTGGCTCCTTAGCCACATCTGCAATAACTACATTTTCAATTGGTAGCGGCATTTTAGCAGGTTCTTTATTGGATGCAACAATTCAAACGTTTTTTGTTGGGGAGACAAAGGCTCCAGAGGCGTGCCCCCTAAAATGACAAATTTTGATGAAGGAAACATGTGGTTTCAACGTACAAATCAAACTTGGAAAATAGGCATTTTTCTTGTTTTACTATTTCTAAGTCCCATTGGGTTTTTTGTATGGATATCAATGGAGAATCAAAACTCAGCATTATTGTTAGGAACTGTTTCAGGTATAATTTCAATAATCTGGCTTACTCAGTCTATAAAATGTCCTAAATGTGGATATAAGCCGATATGGTCTATCATGAAAAGTGCTCCGGCAAGTGAATGGTTTATTAAAATTACAAATTTAAAAGAATGTCCATCATGTAATGAATAATATAAAGTTCCGGGTTGTCAATCAGCGAGTCTGCATAGTAAAGAAGTTCTTCAAAAAAATACTTTGTTTGGCATTGAGCCTGTCTATTTTTGGTTCCCATATCGCCTATGCCGCTGAGTTAGCCTTTTCGATAGTTCCGATTAATCCGCCCGTTATTCCTGTGACAATCATCAGCGCGCCCGGCGGCGTGGGCTTGAGTTTCGACTATGACGGGGCATTGCCTTTGAGCACCTCCTGGAATGGACCGGTTGCCGGAAGTGTGGCGAATGTTTTCGATAATAATTTCCGGATTACATCGATGAATGTCAACGGCGCCAATCCGATTGCGTTTGGGTATGACAATGACGGATTATTGACCAGCGTGGGAAGTTTAAGTATCGCGCGTTCCGCGGCAAACGGCCTGATTACCGGTGCCACGTTGGGGAATGTGACGGATGCCGTAAGTTACAATACCTTTGGTGAGCCGCAAACGTATGCCGCCTCGGTCAGCGGAACGCAAGTGTTTCGACAAGAACACACCCGCGACGCGCTGGGCCGGATCACGCAAAAAGTTGAGACGATCAATGGTGTGACGGATACCTATGGTTATGCCTACGATACCGCGGACCGGCTGGCCCAGGTCGACAAGGATGGGGTGACGGTCGCGGAGTATTTTTATGATTCTAACGGTAACCGTTTAAGCCGCAATGCCGGGGGCATAAGTACCATCGGGACTTACGACGACCAGGATCGGTTGCTGAGTTACGGCGGTAACGCTTATACATACACTGCCAACGGAGAGTTGTTAACCAAAACTTCTGCCGGGCAGACCACGACATACGATTATGATCTTTTCGGGAACCTGATGGGTGTCGCGCTGGCCGATGGGACGGATATTGAATACATCATTGACGGCCAAAACCGGAGGATCGGGAAAAAAGTTAATGGTTCGTTGGTACAAGGCTTTTTGTATCAAGGACAGTTGAATCCCGCGGCTGAACTCGACGGAAACAACAACATTATCTCCCGTTTCGTTTACGCCGATAAGGGGAATGTACCGTCGTACATGATCAAGGGTGGCACGACATACCGCATCATCAGTGATCACTTGGGAAGTCCGCGGCTGATCGTTGATACATCAACAGGAACAATTGTCCAACGTATCGATTATGATTCCTTTGGAAATATTATTTCTGATACTAACCCCGGTTTCCAACCGTTTGGCTTTGCCGGCGGGTTGTATGACCAACACACGAAACTCACCCGTTTCGGTGCCCGGGATTATGACGCGGAAACAGGCCGCTGGACAGCGAAAGATCCAATATTCTTCGATGGGGGCGACACAAATCTCTATGGCTACACCGCGAATGATCCTGTTAATTGGATTGATTCATCAGGGTTGTATTGGGGAGAAGACCAAATTAATTGGTGGTTAAACGAAAGTGCCCTGCCCGGGCCATACGGACAACCCGTTTCGGAATGGAAGTGCGGCAGTCCGACGGGCTGGGGTGATCCAGCCAGGTATACGGAAGAAGCTGGTGGCGGATGGCAGACGGCAGAAAGAATTGCCATTGGAACGGCAACCGTAGCAACAATCACAGCAGCAAGTTTGATAACGTATGAAGCAGCAACTGCTATAAGAATAGAATTTCATACCCCACATATACGAGGACCGCATCAATATCCACATTTCCAAGGAATTAAAGGGCCTGGATGGGGCAAAACACTTTGGCGTTGGCCAAGTAGTCATCCTTGGTGGTGGCCAAAACCTTAATTGGAGATAAAATAATGGAAATTAAAAGCATAAATGATATTAAAATAGTGTCTGGAGAAATGCACGATTCGGAATTCAAAGCGGAAGACTTTGGTTTTAATTCTGAAGAAAAAATATTTTTTCTAAAAGCTCACTCCGTGGACAACTCTTCAAAAGAATTTTATTTGCAATTTTACAACGTTAAACAATATAGCCCAATTAATTTAGAAAAAGTTAACAAAGGAAAGGCGACAGCAGGTGTTTTTAACAACATAAAAATTAGAGACAAAGGACTCGCCTTAGAAATATTAAGCCAAGATTTAAGGATTCTACTTAAATTAAATAAACTTGATGGGAAGCTTGAAATAAAGGGACTCCGGCACGCGTAGCGAACCCGATTTAACCAATTCGTCCTTTTCTTGAAAGTAAACTTTCAGAAAAAGGACTCATTCTTTAAAAGTTAACCTTAACCCTGCCTGCCGACAGGAAGGGTTAAGGGGTGGTTTTCTTATCAGAAAACCACCGTCGCTGTCGCGACTTAACTTTCATGATGCTCTTTGATAATGTCTCTGGGGGGGTTGTCCCTTGCCGTTTTTATTTCTGTTTATCTGCCTGTTCCAGGCAGATAAACATCCGGCTCGGGATAAATCCCAGAACCTTAATAGAAGGGGATTTACCAACGGCAACCGCAGTGGCGGAACGTATGATAATCAGGATCGGCTTCTTAGTTATGGCAGTAACACTTACACTTATACCGCCAACGGCGAGTTATTGACCAAAGCTGCGGCTGGCCAGACAACGACATACGACTATGATCTTTTAGGAAATCTGATGAGTGTCGCGTTGCCCAACGGCACCAGCATTGAATACATCATCGACGGCCAGAACCGAAGGATTGGCAAAAAAGTCAATGGTTCGTTGGTACAAGGCTTTTTGTATCAAGGACAGTTGAATCCCGCTGCGGAACTCGACGGAAACAACAACATTATCTCCCGTTTCGTTTACGCCGATAAGGGGAATGTACCGTCGTACATGACCAAGGGTGGCACGACGTACCGCATCATCAGCGATCACTTGGGAAGTCCGCGGTTAATCATTAACACCGCAACCGGCACCATTGCCCAACGTATCGATTATGATTCCTTTGGAAATATTATTTCTGATACTAACCCCGGTTTCCAACCATTTGGATTTGCTGGTGGATTGTACGACCAGCATACAAAGCTAACAAAATTCGGCGCCCGTGACTACGACGCAGAAGTCGGGCGCTGGACTTCAAAAGATCCTATCCTGTTTGAGGCGGGAGATACGAATCTATACGGGTATACCTTTAATGATCCGATCAACTTCATTGATCCGTTCGGCTTAAAAGGCACTTTTGGAGAAAATTTCCAGTTTGCCATAAAAGCAAATAATCAATTCTTTTTTGGAGGCGTAACACAGTTTACTCGAACAGCCATTGGGTCACTCACAGCAGGAGCAGTGGCAAGAGAAACAGGTCTGCGGACATTTGGAATGGCTTTAAGCGAATTCCTAAAGAACCAGAGAGTCTATGCTCCAGAATTGGCGATGGCAAGCGCTGCTGTAGCTGCAGAATTAGGAGCTTCTGTCTTAGCGCATGGTATATACAATGCGGCGGTAGTAGTAATCGGACTTGAAGTGGGAATTGTTGGTGGATCTTTGATTGACGCAACGATTCAAACCTTCTTCGTCAAGGATGCGGTTGAAGGGGTTTGTAAATGATCAAAGATCCCACCCAATATTGGCTAATAAAAACAAATCAAGCATGGAAAATCTTGGTTTCTTTATTGTTGATGTTATTGGTGCTATTAATGTTCGTTGCAAAAATTATGATTATAAATAGGATTTGGATGCCTAGTTGGATTAACGAGATTGAACTCATGCTTGGTGAAATTATTCTAGGTTTCGGTTCTCTTATTTGGCTTTGTAGATCAGTAAAATGCCCCCATTGTGGATATAGGCCTGTCTGGCCAATTCTCCGTAGCGCGCCAGCAGGCGAATGGTTACGTAGAATAACGCGTTTAGAACAGTGTCCTTCCTGTAAGAAATAGGTCGTGAGCCGGTTTGCGTACGGGGAGATTCGACACCCAAGAAAAGTCTTTAACTTTTTACGAAAGTCTTTAGCCATGCCTGTTCTCAGTTGTCCCCGCAGTTTTGGCCTGAAATATAAAGCCATTTCTGGCCAAAACAATCGCGGGGATAAATCCCAGAACCTTGATAGAGGGGGATTTACCAACGGCGATCTGACAAGTCTCGCCCCGCCGGGACGTCCCGCGCACAGGTTTACGTATACTCCGCTTAATTTTACTGAAGATTATATCGCCCCGAATGTCGGCGTGGGGACCACGACGAACTACCTCTACAACCTGGACAAACAGCTTATCCGCGTGACGCGCCCGGACGCTCAGATGCTGAATCTAAATTATGACACCGCCGGCCGGTTAAGCACCATGACATTTCCGCGCGGGACGCTCACTTATAACTATAACGCGGCGACCGGCAACCTTTCCGGCATCACCGCGCCCGGCGGCGTAGGCTTGAGTTTTGACTATGACGGGGCATTGCCTCTGAGTGCCGCCTGGAGCGGGCCGGTAACTTTTGTGAGGCTCTTTGACAATTTACGGGTAGGAGTTGTCCCTCGCATAAACGCTTGAAGATTTCGTTGAAATCTTCTGCGCATGCTCGGGATAAATTTCGGCAGTGGTTTATGTTCGTCGCTATACTTCTCCATAAACCACGCCGTCATTTAACGGCAACCGCAGCGGCGGAACGTACGACGACCAGGATCGGCTGCTTAACTACGGCGGCAACGCTTATACCTACACGGCCAATGGCGAACTCTTGACCAAAACCACAGCCGGCCAGACAACGACCTATGATTATGATCTTTTCGGGAACCTGATGTCCGTCGGGCTTCCCAGCGGAACGAATATTGAATACATCATTGACGGGCAAAATCGAAGAATCGGAAAGAAAGTCAACGGCACGCTTGTGCAAGGATTCTTGTATCAAAATCAACTTAATCCTGTAGCGGAAATCGACGGAAGCGGAAGCATAGTCGGCAGGTTCGTGTATGGAACCAAAGGCAACGTGCCTGACTACCGTATAAACGCTTGGGAATTTCCTTCGGCACGCTCGGAAATTCCCGACGCATACTCGGACAAACTTTAATCCCGCCCTGCAATAATTCTCACGAAATCCTTTTTCAGTTTCCCGATTATGTTATTATAGTAAACAGTTATGAGCGAAAAACTCGTCCGTGTTTACAAAAAATTCTATATCGATGAAATCAAGGCGCATCTTTTGATCTACGGGGACCTCGGCGGCAGCTGTGCGGCGTGCCAGAAGATGGATATCAAACTCGACGCGACGCATTGCCAAGGGTGTAAAACCGAATTTAAATTCATCGCGTTTCGTAATCCCCGGAGCCACATGCCTAAAATCCAAAAACTTCATGCCGAGCGGCCGCAGGTCGCGATCATCGATTACGAGGATTACCACTATAATGCCGGCGCGCAAAAAGCGAGAGACTTTCTAAAATAAAAGGGTCACAAAGTCACTAGTACTTTGTCAGAAAAGTTTTTAATAGTTGATTCCTCTGAACCTTTGAGGAAACCAACTATTAAAAACAAAATTGACAAAGTACTAGGACACAAGGTCACCGGTGACTTTGAGACCTTGTGACTTGGTGACCGCAATCGTATGATAAATAAAACAAGACTCATTCGCCTCACCCAAAAGGTCATTTCCTATAACTCCGAAAACCCGCCCGGCAATGAATGGGACCTGGCGCAGTTCATCAGCAAGGACATGAAGTCCTGCGGCCTGGAGGTCAAAACCTACACCTACGAAAAACGCCGGCCGAATATCGTGGCGACCTTAAAAGGCACGCTGCCGCGCAAACAGGCCGCGCGCCAGGCGATCCTGATCACGCCGCATTTTGACACGGTCCCTATCGGCAAAGGCTGGAAGTTCAAACCGTTCGGCGGACAAATTCACGACGGAAAGATTTACGGCCGCGGGGCGAGCGATGACAAAGGCAATCTGACCAGTTGCATGGAAGTCATGCGCAGCCTTGTTGAAGACGGTGTCAAGCCGCGCAAAGATGTGATTATGGCGGCAACCGTTGACGAGGAAACCGGCAGCCACGCGGGGATCATTCCGTTATTAGAAAAGAAAGTGCTCAAACCCGGCCTGGCACTGGTGATGGATTCCGACGAATTTTATACCATTATCGCCCAGAAAGGGTTGCTCCATTCCCGCATCCAGATCTTTGGCAAAAAAGCCCACGGCGCGTACAACTGGCGCGGGGTCAATGCCATTGAGCAGGCGACCGAAGTCATCCGCAAGATCAAAGCGTTGCGCTGGACGTACAAAAAACATCCGCTGTTACGTGGGCCCACGACCAATATCGGCGTGATCAAAGGCGGGGACAAGGTCAATATGGTGGCGGATTTCTGTGAGTTCGCGCTCGATTCGCGTTACGTGCCGGGTATGGACCCGCAGGGAATCCTGCGGCGTCTGCGCGCGACGGTGCGTACCGTTACTCCTGAATTCAAGATCGTCATTGATGACCTGCAGTTTCCTTACACGATCGACCCGCGCCACCCGGCGGTCGAATTGTATCTTAAAACAGCGCGCGCAATGAAATGCCCCGCGGCGGTCAAAGGAAGCGAAGGAGCGACCGTCATCACATTTTTTAAAAAGCACGGCATTCCGGCGTTCGCGACCGGTTACGGCGCCCGCGGCACCGCGCACACCAACGACGAATATATCCGCATCAACACGCTCTATAAGGGAACCAGATTCCTTGAACAATATATCAAAGAATATGACCGCGTCTAGTGGTCCGACTTCGCTCACCACCAACCCTGAGCGTAGTCGAAGGGCTGGTCTGCGTTCGCTCGCATTGGCTGCTTTGTTTTTTGTCAGCACTCCGGTTTCGGCGGCGGATGCGCCTGCGAAGTTTCCATTTAGTCCCGGGGAAACGATCCAGTACGACATCAAAAAATTTAGAATGAAAGCGGGGGAGGCAACCCTCACGTTTCACGGCCTGGTATCTCTCGAAGGGCAAGGTGCGCTATTAATTACATTCACCAGCAAGGGCCTAAAGTTTTTTGATGATGAAAAGATTTACATTGACCCGCGGACATTTTTGCCCAAAAGGGTGGAGCGGGACCTGGACATATTCGGCAAAAAAGAAAAAATCGTCGAACATTACAATGCCAAAGAAGAAACGGTGCGTGTTGTCAAGACCGCCAGGGGAGAAACGACCGAACAGGTCATCAAACGCTCCGTACCTTTAGACAATATTTATTGTTTTATCTTCCGTTACCGGACAATGAGAAAATTCACCGCGGGCGAAACCCTGCTGATCCACCTGCCGACCAAAGACGTGCAATTCCAAGCGCAAGAACTCCGGCGGCTGCAGGTTGGCGAGAAGGAAGTCGACGCGTATTACATGCAAAGTGAATCGGCGCAATACCGCGTGTGGTTCGATACGGGGGCGCACAAAGTTCCACTGCGCATCGATGGGGCGATCGGCTTCGGCAACACCGCGATGATACTGCGTTCATATACGGCAAGCAACTCTTTGACTTCCCCCTGAATTTATGGTTCAATAAAACCCATGTCATTGCCCAACAAAAAAGGATATTTCGGGGAGTTCGGCGGCAAGTACGTGCCGGAGACCCTGATGGCACTCCTGGACGACCTTGAAAAGGTGTTTCGAAGCGCGGTCAAAGATCGTTCCTTCCAAAAAGAATTTCAATATTATCTGCGGGAATACGCGGGCCGGCCGACGAGCCTGTATCTGGCCGAACGTTTGAGCAAACATCTTAAAACGCTCAAGGTTTACCTCAAGCGCGAGGACCTTCTCCACACCGGCGCTCACAAGATCAACAATACGATCGGTCAAGTTCTGCTCGCCAAGCGGATGAAGAAGACCCGGGTCATTGCCGAGACCGGCGCCGGGCAGCACGGGGTCGCCACCGCCACGGTGGCGGCACTGACGGGACTTGAGTGCGTTGTTTACATGGGCGCCGAAGACGTCGAGCGCCAAGCGTTGAACGTCGATCGTATGAAGCTTTTAGGCTCAAAAGTCATCCCCGTGACCAGCGGTTCGCAAACCCTCAAAGACGCCATGAACGAGGCCATCCGCGACTGGGTCACCAACGTCCGTAACACGTTTTATATTATCGGCTCCGTGGCCGGCCCGCATCCCTATCCATTGATGGTCCGGGAATTCCAGGCGGTCATCGGCCGCGAAGCGCGCCGCCAATTTGTGCACTTTGGGCACAAAGTGCACAAAGAAAAGCGCCTGCCCGATTATCTGGTCGCCTGCGTTGGAGGCGGCAGTAACGCGATGGGATTGTTCCACGCTTTTTTCAACGACCGCGAAGTCCACATGATCGGTGTCGAAGCGGCAGGCCTCGGACTTAACACGGACCAAAATTCCGCGTCCTTGAAAAAAGGAGAGGTCGGCGTTCTGCACGGCAGCAAAAGCCGCGTCCTGGAGACCAAAGACGGCCAAATCAAACCGGCCCATTCGATCGCCGCGGGTCTGGATTATCCCGGCGTCGGCCCCGAGCACGCCTATTATCAAAAAATCGGCCGCGCGCAATATGTAACCGTGACGGACAAAGAGGCGATCTCCGGTGTCAAACTTTTATCCCGCATGGAAGGGATCATCCCCGCCATGGAAACGGCGCACGCGATCATCTATCTGGAAAAACTCGCGCGCGGTGTTAAAGGACAAAAGAACGTCATTGTCTGCTTGTCCGGCCGGGGGGACAAAGACATGGGGAGCATCAAGGAATTGATAAAATGATCGTCACAAAGTCACAAGGTCACCGGTGACCTTGTGACTTTGTGACTTTGGTATGCCCGGCATACCATGTTTCTATAGGATGAAAATTCCAAACGAGCCTGATAAGAGGAATCGTTAGCCGGACGGCAAGGGTGTCCATTGCGAGGTGGAATCTGAAGGAAGCCGCAGGCAAAACGCTGGCCTGAC
>JACROV010000092.1 GCA_016214285.1 Candidatus Omnitrophota bacterium
GGGAAGACATCAAGCGGGATCTGAAGACGTTGACGGATACCAGGATCACGGACAACAACAAGACGATCAGTGTCCGCAGCCGCGCGGAAGGCTGCTGCGGCAAGGTCTTTGCGGCGGTGGGTGTCGCGTTGCCGGCCACGCTGAAGGCCGCCTAACGGCTTATCGCGGCTATTGGAATGCGGTGCCAAAGAATACTCAGCGCCAGAGGTCTCGTCGATAAAGAAGAAGAAATCAGGTCAAAGTGTAGAAGATGAGCTTAAGATAAAGGACGAATTTCCCCATGTCCCCCCCAAAAATCCTTTTGGTTGAGAACGACAAGGAGCTTGTGCGTTCCACCGTTGACTTGTTTCAATCGCGCAATTACGCCGTGGACGTTGCTTACAGCGGCGCCGACGCGCTGGAAAGACTGCAGCACACGCCTCATCTGGTCTTGATCGGTTACGCCCTTTTGGACATGCGCGGGCTTGAGATCTGCAAGAAAATAAGGGCCGACGAGCGCTGGCACGGCATTGCCGTTATCGTGTTGACCGACTCAATGATATCCCCGGAGGAAATGGAAAGTCTCTACATTTACGGGGACGACCATCTCGCCAAACCTTTTGACCCTGAGGAATTGTTTGCCCGCGTCGAGATCGTTCTGCGTAAACATCAGGGAGCGCACCTTCCCCATGAAGGGGGGCAGGTCATTGCCGCGGAGCTTAACCGGATCTTGAATAAAGAGCTGGTCGTTCCGTTCTTCCAGCCGATCTATTCGTCCCCGTCGATGGAGATATTGGGCTTTGAGGCCTTAAGCCGGCCGTCGACGAATACTTCGTTGAGCAACCCGGAATTGTTTTTTCGGGCCGCCTTGGCGTTTGGCGTTTATACGGACATCGAAAAATTGGCCTGGCGCAGGGCCTTTGGCGAATGGCAGAGACGTCTGGGCCAGGGGAAATTGTTTCTCAATTGCGCGCCCTATTTTATCGGTAACAACCTGATGGAGAGGGAATTCTTCGCGGGCCTCGGCGTTGACCCCCGGCACGTGGTTATCGAACTGACCGAGCGTACCGCGATCCACAATCACAACCTTTTTGTCGAAAAGCTCAATGAGCTAAGGAGCCTGGGCATGCAGATCGCGGTCGACGACGTCGGCAGCGGCTTCGCGAGCCTGGACACGGTGGCCGAGGTGCGGCCGGATTACGTGAAGATCGACCTGAAACTGATCCGTGGCATCTACGCTAATCCGCTGAAAAAGAACATCGTGCAATCGATTATCGCGTTCTGCCGCCAAAGCAGCATTCGCACCGTTGCTGAGGGCATAGAAGAACGGGCCGAATTGCAGATCGTTCGCGATCTGGGCATCGACGCGGTGCAAGGGTACTTGCTGGGCAAGCCCTCACCCGAAGTGAACAAAGATATTTTTGAAAAAAAGCCTGCCACATAAGAGGCGCGCTTGGGGAACAGCCGGGAGGTTATTGTGCCGGGCTCGCCGCGGAGAATTTCTCGATCTTCCAGCCTAATTTTGTTTCCTGCAGTTCAAAAATCCATTCTTTGCCTGAAGGCAGGACGTTGTCAGCGGAGAATTCGAGGGTCACGAATATTTGGGCGTGACGCCGGCCGTCTTTTTTATCAAGGACCCGCTTGTCGATCTGATATGAGACCAGGCTGTAGGCCGGAGGGGCATTGTTGGGGTCTTCCCAGTATTGGAATGTTTCCAGGATGGCGCCGTTTTCCCACCCTTTAAGCACGGCGGTGACGATCCGGGTCACCTCGCGCCGGTGCAAATAGGGGGGCAAAAAAAGATTGCCGAGTACAAACAGTATAACGACGGGAATGACGAATAAAAGTGCTTTGTTACGCATATGATGCTCCTAAATTATCACAAATAAATCTTTATCACAACGAAATATGAATAAAATCAGGGATTTTCAGAACCGCCATGTTTAGGATCCGGAACATCGGGGTTTGTTTTGCTCTCTGTTTTCTTTTGACGGGATGCGATTCTTTATATCACATGCTGCACAAAGAAGGCGCCGAAGAAAAAGATCTGATCGGGGACAGTGTCCCTTTTCAGAAGAATCCTGCCATTGAGGAAGTCCAGGCGCTTTTGTCCGTTTATGGGTATAGCCCGGGCAAGGCCGATGGCGTGATCGGTCTGCAGACGCGTAATGCCGTCGAGGAGTTCCAGAGAGACAACGGTCTTAAAGAAACGCGATTCGTTGACCGGGCAACGTGGGAAAAGCTCATGGTCTTTAAGGAAAACAACCTGGTCGTCAAGAATAAACTGAATATCAAATTGGTCCAGGCGGCTTTAAAAGAGGCGGGCTTCGATCCCGGGGTTATTGACGGCAAGGTGGGAACAAAGACGAAGAACGCCATCCAGGCCTTTCAAAAAACCAGCGGGCTTAAGGCCGATGGGAAGATCGGCTACAAGACCCTTGCCAAATTAAGCGAGGTCTTGCCGGCGCAGGAGGAGGCCGGCCGGCAGATTCCTGAACGAACGCCTTGATATGTCTTGTGTTTAGTCGTATAATGTTCTCTTAAAAATTCAAACGGTGTTTAGAAGATGAAGATCCACGAGTATCAAGCGACAGAATTGTTCCAAAAAGCCGGTGTGGCTGTCGTCAGCGGCCATGTGGCCACGGACGCGCAGGAGGCCGCGCGCATCGCTGAAAAAATAGGATATCCGGTCGTGCTCAAGGCGCAGGTGCTGGTGGGCGGCCGCGGCAAGGCCGGCGGTATCAAAAAGGTCAATACTCCGCAGGAACTGGCGACGGCGTTCGCGCGGCTCAGGGCGCTTAAGATCAAGGATTATCCGGTGGAAAAGGTCCTGGTCGTCCGGGCCGTTAACATCAAACGGGAATTTTATATCGGAATGACGGTGGACACCTCCCGCAATGATGTCGTTCTGATCGCCAGCGCCGCCGGCGGCGTGGACATCGAAGAAACCGCCCAGAAAGATCCCCAAGCCATCAAGAAATACTATCTTGAGGGCAATCCGCAGATCGGTGGAAAGAAGTGGCAGTCCTTTATCGAGTCCGTCTTCGACGACCCCCATTATCAGGTCAAGGGCACCGAAATTCTCCGCGGCCTTATCAAAGTATTTTTCACCTATGATTGTTCCCTGGCGGAGATCAACCCGCTGGTCATCGATGATAAGGGACAGATGTGCGCGGCGGACGCCAAGATCAATTTTGACGATAACGCGCTGTTCCGTCACGAAGATGTGGCGGCTTTGCGGGATATCCGCTATGAAGAGGCTGATGAGATGGAGGCCAAAAAGTATGGCTTGAGTTTCGTGCGGCTTGACGGCAACGTCGGGTGTATCGTCAACGGGGCCGGCCTGGCCATGGCGACGATGGATATCGTCAATCTTTCCGGCGGGGCGTCGGCCAATTTTCTGGACGTGGGCGGCAGTTCGAACCCCGAAAAGGTCGTCCATGCCCTGCGGATCATTTTGAACAACAAGAAAATCAAGGCCGTTTTGATCAACATCTTTGGCGGGATCACGCGCTGTGACGACATCGCCCGCGGCCTCGTGGATGCCCGGACAAAGCTGAATTTATCCGTGCCATTGGTCGTGCGTTTGATCGGGACCAATGAAGAGGAAGCCAAGGCCTTGCTGGCCCGGCACAATATCCGCACGTATCCGACGATGCGCGAGGCCATCGGCCAGGTCGTGGCAATAGCAAATCAATGAGCATTCTTCTTAACCAAAATTCGAAGGTGATCGTTCAGGGCATAACCGGACGGGACGGGTCGTTCCATACCCGGCAGATGCTCTCCTACGGGACCAAGGTCGTCGGTGGCGTCACACCGGGCAAGGGCGGCCAGGATGTTCACGGCGTGCCGGTCTTTAACACGGTCGCGGAAGCGAAGGAAAAGACCAAGGCGGACACGGCGGTTATTTATGTCCCCGCGAAGTTCGCCAAAGACGCGATGTTGGAAGATATTAAGGCGGGGATCAATCTTGTCATTTGTATTACGGAAGGGATTCCCGTGCTCGATATGGTGGAAGTCATGGGCGCGCTCAAAGGGACGGGGATCCGGCTCATTGGTCCGAATTGTCCCGGGGTCATTTCTCCGGGTAAAAGCAAGGTCGGCATCATGCCCGGCCATATCCACAAACCCGGTCCCATCGGGATCATTTCCAGAAGCGGGACCCTCACTTACGAAGTCGTCTACAGCCTTACCTATCACGGCGTCGGGCAATCCACTTGCGTGGGGTTGGGGGGCGACCCCATCATCGGGACACGTTTTGTCGATGTTCTGGAAATGTTCATGCGCGACGATCAGACCAAAGGTATCGTGATGGTCGGGGAGATCGGCGGCGAGGACGAACAGATTGCGGCGGAGTATATCAAGAAGGAAGCCGTCAAGCCCGTCGTCGGGTTCATCGCCGGACGCACGGCCCCGCCGGGCAAGCGCATGGGACACGCCGGCGCGATCATTTCCTCGGGCAACAGCACGGCGGAAGCCAAACGGGTCGTCTTAAAAGATGCGGGCGTGGTGGTCGTTGATTTCCCGGAGGAGATCCCAGTGGTGTTCAAGGAGAAACTGGGAAAATGCCTTCATGACGCAAAGCTCCTTTAAAAATATTTTTTTATCTTCCATTTATCAGAACGCCGGCAAGACGTCCATATCGCTGGGTCTGTACCGAATCCTCCAGGAACGTAAAGTAAAGACCGCCTTCATGAAACCCATCGGCCAGCAGTACATGCACGTGGGTGATCTGGATATCGACAAAGATTCTTACCTGATCGCCGAAGTCTTTCACACCAAAAAGAAGTTTCAGGAGATGAGCCCGGTGACGATCGGCCGCGGCTATACCGAAAAATATATTTTCAATCCCCACAAAGAAAAATTGCAAGAGGCCATTTTGAAGGCCTTTAACAACCTTAAGCGCGGCAAAGAAGCCATGATTATTGAAGGAACCGGTCACGCGGGGGTGGGGTCCGTCATCGATTTTTCCAACGCGGATGTGGCAAAGCTTCTCGGGGCCAAGGCCATCATCATCAGCGAGGGCGGCATCGGCAAAAGCATCGATGAGGTCGTCCTGAACAAGGCCCTGTTTGATCTTAAAGGCGTTGAGGTCATCGGAGTCATTGTCAACAAGGTCATGCCGGAGAAGTACGAAAAGGTCGAGCGCGCTTTAAGGCAGGGGTTGCTCAATAAAGGGATCAAGCTTTTGGGAGTTATTCCGCTCGATCCGCTGCTGAGCACGCCGACGGTCGAACAGGTCAAAAACGCCCTGAATTTAAAGCTGCTGTGCGGGGACAAGGGCGCCGGACGGCGGGTGAAGCACACCATCGTCGGCGCGATGGAGCCGCACAACATGATCCATTATCTTAAAGAAGGGACGCTGGTGTTGACCTCCGGCGACCGGGTGGACAATATATTGCTCGCCGTGAGTTCCCATCTGGCCCGCGAGAGCCAGGGGTTTCATGTCTCCGGTATCATTTTGACCGGCGGCTTGCAGCCCACGCCCAAGATCATCGATCTCTTGAAGAAAAGCCATATCCCCATTCTGATCACGGACGAGGATACATATACCGTCGCCGGGAGGATCGAACATTTGATCTGCAAGATCCAGAAATCCGATAAGGACAAGATCACCGAAGTGACCATGCTGGTGAAGAAATATGTGGATGTAGACGCCATTCTGGCGTCTTTTTAAGATCATGTCTAAAACAAGACCGGATAATGCGGTTTTTATTTTTGACGGGTTGCGCACTCCTATTGGATATCCTTACCGGGGATTAAAGGAATTTACCGCCGCCCGGCTGGCTACCTTCGCCATCAAAGGGATCTGCCGGCGCGACAGGATCGACAAGCGCTGGATCGATGAGGTGATCTTAGGCAACGTGGTCGCCGCCGGGACAGGACAAAATTTGGCCAGGCAAGCCGCCCTCGCGGCCGGGTTGCCGGCAACGGTGCCGGCTTTTACCGTCAACAATGTCTGCGGCGCCGGGTTGCAGGCGGTCATTCTGGCCGCCCAGAGCGTCGCCCTGCGCAAGGCTGATCTCATTTTGGCCGGCGGGACGGAAAGCGCGAGCCAGAGCCCTTACTTCGTGAAGCGGGTGGAAGCCGAAAATTACGAGAAAAAAATCAGGGACCTGGACCCGATGGATTGCCTGCAGCACGACGGATTATTTTGTCAGATGACCGGACAGAAGATGGGCGAACTGGCGCAAAAGCTCGCGCACCAATTCCATATTTCCCGGGAAGACCAGGACGATTACGCTTTTGAAAGCCATCGCAAGGCCTGCCTGGCCCAGAAACAGGGCAAGTTCAAGAAAGAGATCGTTTCTCTGCGCAACCATGAAAAGACGATCCATTACGATGAACATCCGCGCAAAATCTTAGAGCGCGCCTGGCTGGACAAGCTGCCGCCCGTCTTTTGGACCGGGGGGACGGTGACCGCCGGCAATTCTGCGCCTTCCTGCGACGGGGCGGCCGTGGTCGCGGTGGGATCGTCGGATTTTCAAAAGAAACATAAGCGCAAACCCCTGGCGCGCATTTCCGGGTATGCGTCGATCGCCGTTACCCCTGAAAACGTTTTTGAATCCACCAACACGGCCATTGAAGCGTGTTTGAAGGAGTGCCGTTTGCAGCTGCGGGACATCGATTTTTTCGAGATCAGCGAGGCGTTTGCCGCCCAGATCGTCCTCGTGGAGAGAAAGACGAAGATCCCCCGCTCGAAGATCAACGCCTTTGGCGGGGACCTTGCTTTGGGACACCCGTTGGGCACCGCGGGGGCGAGGATCCTGGTGACGCTGATGAACGTCCTGCGCGACCGGAAGAAAAAAAGAGGGTTGGCCTGCGTTTCCTTCGGGGGCGGCGGGGCCATCGCCATGATCATTGAAAGGGCAAGTTGAAATCCCTTTTAAAATAATTTTTCTTGAATTTTATTTTGGCCGGTGCTATATTTGAGCCTTAATATTCTTTTAGGAGAACTAACCCACCTTGCTATTCAAAGTAATTACCCGTGATTGGTTAAAGCGTAAATGGCGACTTTTCAGATCAAACAGGGAAGAGATATCAGGCTCAAGGGCGCGGCGCCCAAAGAGATCATTGCTTTGTCTTTGCCGCGGCAGGTTGCCGTTGTCCCGTCGGATTTCAAAGGGATCAAGGCCAGCCTTTGCGTGAAAGTCAACGATGCCGTCAAAGTCGGCACGCCGCTTTTCGAAGATAAACATTGTCCGGAAATAAAGATCGTTTCCCCTGTGAGCGGCAGGGTCGTCGCCATCGATCGCGGCGACAAACGTTTTTTGCAGGACATTTTGCTGGAATCCGACGGCCGGCAGGAAGCTGTTCCCTCCCCGCAGGCCGAGAGGCTCCCTGCGGGAGGAGCCTCTGGCCAACGCAGATTTTCCAGAAGTGAAATTCCCGGCCTTTCCAAAGAAGAAGTAGAAAAGACGCTTTTGCAATCCGGTCTCTGGCCCGTCTTGCGCCAAAGACCGTTCTCTAAAGTAGCCCACCCGCACGAGTCGCCCAAATCCATTTTTGTCCACGCCATGAATACCGAGCCCCTCGCCGCGGACGTTGATTTTATTTTGCAAGGCAAGGAAGAGCAGTTCCAGACGGGATTAAACGTCCTGCAGCGGTTAACGAAAGGCAAGGTTTATGTCTGTGCCCGCCACGGGGCCAAGTCAAAGGCGTTGACAGAGGGCCGTGGCGTTGAGACGCATTATTTTACCGGGCCGCACCCCGCCGGCAACGTCAGCACGCATATCCATTATCTTGACCCGATCCGCAAAGGCGACCATGTCTGGTATGTAGAAGCGCAGGATGTCCTGCGCATCGGTTCTTTATTCCTGGAAGGTGTCTATCCGTCCGAGCGCGTTGTAGCCGTCACCGGAGAAGGGGCTGGCCGGAAGTTTTACGCCAGAACGATCCTGGGCGCGCCGGTTTCTTTATTATTAGAGGGAAGCAACCTGGAGGGGATGCGCTACATTTCCGGAGGCGTGCTGGCGGGTAAAGATGTCGGGGGAAACGGATTTTTATCCTTTTATGATTCCCAGGTCACGGTTATCCCCGAAGGCGGGAAAAGGACATTTTTAGGGTGGTTGTCTCCGGGACTCGACAAATATACTTTTTCCAGGACATTTGTTTCCTCATTTTTACCGGAGAAAGCAGTTTCTTTGACGACCGACAAGCAGGGCAGCGACCGCGCGATCGTTCTTAATCACATTTATGATTCGCTGGTCCCGCTGGATCTCATGGTGTATTTTCTCCTTAAAGCGGTTATCGGCGGGGATATCGAGGAAGCGGAGAAGCTGGGCATCCTCGAATGTGACGAAGAAGATTTCGCGTTGTGCAGTTTCGCGTGTCCCTCGAAGACGGATGTGGGGGCGATCATCCAGGAAGGGCTGGAGTTGATTGAAAAGGAAGGGTAGATTGGTTAATAGTAAACGGTAAATGGGAAAAACTGTTTACCATTAACCATTCACCATTAACTATACATAGCGACATAAGTAATTGCGAATGTTAAGAATATCTGTTATGCTGGTTTTAGAAAGGTGGCCAGCATGCGAAA
>JACROV010000037.1 GCA_016214285.1 Candidatus Omnitrophota bacterium
ACGAGAGATTTGATCCATGGGCTTGGCCCTCCGGATAATTAAGATAGTTGATTTCCTGGGGGGAGGCAAGCACAAAAATCAGAACTCTCTGTAAAAACAGAACTTAAGAAGATCAAAAGCTAAAACTTTTGACAATACGCCGGGAGTGTAAGAGAGGGATTCTATGAAAAATAAACTGTTTGCTGTTGTGTTTTTATTGATCATCATCGCTTCTCCAGCGCATGCTGAAACAATCTATCTCAAAGACGGCCGGGTGGTGACGGGGAAGATCATTAACCGGGGCGCTGCCGATGTTACTATCAAGGAGGGAGGAGCCCCGCGTCATTATTTTAGCGACCAGATCCTTCGGATCGAACAGGATGACGCGCCGGTCAGCCTCGCGGCGCCTGCCGATCCTGCCCCGAAACCGGTGGTATCCGCCGAAAAGGTCGTTCTGATCACGGAGTTCATCGAGGTCAGCGGCATACGCCAGAGCATACAGGCGATTATCGACCGGATAATCGCGCAGTCGCCGCCCGAAAAACAGACTGAATTGAAATCCGTCTTTGACATGCAGGGGATCATGAGGGAACTCATGCCGATTTATGACAAATATTATTCTTCGGAAGAATTAAAAGAGATCAGCGCATTCTATAGAACTCCTGCCGGACAAAAAATGATCGAAGTCACCCCGAAAATCATGAATGAATTTCTGCAGGCCAGCGTAGACGCCATCAAACAGCGTCCCAAGCCCTAACTCCTTTACGCCCATTCCTTTAAGTGTTTTTTAGTTCTTCAAAGGCGGTTTTATTTATCTTCTCATATAGATGTAACATATTGATGAGTAACAGGTTATGTAATATTTCGCCTTCCTGGAAGGGGCGATTTTGTGATTTTATTTGCTTTTAATTTTTTTTTTGCTATAGTACAATCCTTCTGCAATCCGGTAGTAATTCATAAGATATGACGGACACCGCGGATCATTAAATCAAAAAAGGAGCTATATCCATGATCGATCGCTACACATTATCCAAAATGGGGAACATTTGGTCGGAAAAGCATAAAATGGAAATTATGCTTAAGATCGAGGTCCTCGCCTGCGAGGCCATGGGCAAACTCGGCCTTGTTCCCAAGAAAGCGCTGGAAAGAATCAAGAAAAACGCCCAGTTCAATATCGATGAGGTCAGAAAGCTTGAAGAAAAGACCAAACACGATATTGCGGCGTTTATCAATAACGTCGGCAAATACCTGGGGCCCGAAGCGCGGTACCTGCACATGGGGCTTACCTCATCGGATCTCTTGGACACGGCGCTTTCGGTCCAGTGCGTTGAGGCCAGCGATATTTTACTCTCCGATATTTACAAACTTTTAGCCGTTCTCAAGCAAAAGGCCAGAAAATACAAGGACACGCCCTGCATCGCGCGCACCCACGGGGTCCACGCGGAACCCATGACCTTCGGCCTGAAACTGGCGGTCTGGTATGATGAAATGAAACGTAACTGCGAACGGATGGAGCAGGCCAGAGAGATGATCCGCTACGGAAAGTTATCCGGAGCCGTTGGAACATATGCGAATATCGACCCTTCCGTTGAAGAGTTTGTCTGCGAAAAGCTGGGATTAAAACCGGTCAATATCGCCACGCAAATTATCCAAAGGGACCATCATTGCCAATTTATCACCACGATCGCTATCGTCGGCTCAACACTCAACAAAATTGCCACGGAGATCCGTCTTTTGCAAAAAACTGAAGTGCTGGAAGTGGAAGAGCCATTTTTCAAGGGTCAGATCGGTTCCTCGGCCATGCCTCATAAACGCAATCCTGTTACCTGCGAACGGATTTCAGGGCTGTCGCGTATTTTGCGGGCCAACTCCCAGGCCGCCTTCGAAAATATCTGCGTGTGGCATGAGCGCGACATCAGCCATTCTTCCGTCGAGCGTATTATCCTGCCGGATTCGACCATCGCCCTTAACTACATGCTCAGCAAGATGATCCCCCTGATCGAGGGGTTATTGGTTTACCCGAAGAACATGATCTTGAGTCTTAGCAAGACCAAAGGGCTCATCTATTCGCAGCGCGTTCTTCTGGAATTGATGAAAAAAGGCCTCACCCGCGAAGCGGCGTATGAGATCATCCAGCATTGCGCCATGCAGGTGTGGCAGGAGACCTCTGATTTTAAGGATATCCTTTACCGGGACCGCAAGGTGCGTAAATACCTTCGGCCCGGCGATATCGACGGCTGTTTCGACATCAAGTATTACACCCGTTATACCGACCGCATTTTCAAAAAGGTAGGGATATAGGCAAAACCGCGCTCCTTACTCCTGACGGAGAATAAAACTATGAAAAAAGGAAAACAGCTTTACGAAGGCAAAGCAAAGATCATTTACGCCACGGAGGATCCGGATCTGATCGTCCAGCATTTCAAGGATGATGCCACTGCTTTTAACGCGGCCAAGAAAGGGACGATCGCGGAAAAAGGCGTGATGAATAACAAGATCTCCACGAAAGTCTTTGAATTCTTGGCGTCGCAGGGTATCCCGACGCATTTCGAAAAGAATTTAAGCGACCGCGAGATGCTCGTCAAGAAAGTGGAAATTGTCCCTCTTGAGGTCATTATCCGCAACAAGGCCGCGGGTTCTTTGTGCCGGTTGCTTGGCCTCAAGGAAGGGATGTCTTTGGCTTCCCCGGTGCTGGAATTTTGTTACAAACGCGATGATCTGGGAGACCCTCTTATCAACGAAAGCCACATCCGGGCATTGAAGATGGCCGGTGACCAGGACATGGAAACCATCAAAAAATATACGCTTAAGATCAATGAATTGTTGACCAGGTTTTTCGCCAACTTGGGGCTCGAATTGATCGATTTCAAACTGGAGTTTGGAAGATATAAAGGCAGGATCATCCTTGCCGATGAGATCTCGCCGGACACCTGCCGGTTGTGGGAGATAGGTACCGGTAAAAAGCTGGATAAAGACCGTTTCCGGCACGACTTGGGACAGATCGAAGAAGCATATCAGGAAGTTTTGAGCAGAGTCAATAAATAAAATCCGAAATTCGAAGCACGAAATACGAAACAAATCAAAAATTTTAAATTTTCAATCTTCCAAACCAGTTGTTTGAGATTTTTATATTTGAATTTAGATATTGTTTCGGATTTCGATATTCGTGCTTCGGATTTTCATAAATTCCAGTGTCAACTCTTAGCTCACCATTCGTTGCTTGTACCACTACAGAATCCAAGACGATGATTTGGCGCGTTGAGATAAAACAGAAAGCCGGCGTCTTTGACGTTGCCGGCGCGGGTATCCAGAAAGATATCGTTGATCTTGGCGTCAATTTCGTCCATAAAGTCGAAGTCATCCAGGTCTATAATATAGAAGGTTCCATCTCCGAGGGACAGGTAACGCGGATCTGCCGCGAACTGTTCGTCGACTGTATCACGCAGGAATACGCGTATTGCAGGTTAAATGAGTGGCGTGTTTCGGACGCGAAGGCCGCCGCAGACCGCCGGGCCATTGAGATCGCGTACAATCCCGGCGTGATGGACCCGGTCGAGGAATCCGCCCTCAAAGGGATCCGGGACCTGGGCATAGCCCAAGTCCAGGCGGTGCGCCGCGCCCGCCGGTATCTTCTCTACGGGAATATCCCCGCGCAAGACCTGGAGATCGTTACCAGCAAAGTCCTTTCCAACAAACTTATTCAACACGTCGTCACCGATCCTCGCGGGCAAAAAACTTTCCTTTTTGCGAAACCAAAAGAAAGTTTCGCGTTGATCCAGGTCGATCTGCTCGGCGCCAACGATAAGAAACTTAAGGCGACCAGCCACGACGGACAACTTTTTTTGAATCTCAACGAAATGAAGGCCATCCATGCGCATTTCAAGAAACTCGGGCGTAACCCCACGGATTGTGAACTGGAGACGATCGCCCAGACCTGGAGCGAGCACTGTTATCACAAGACCTTTCGCGGCAACATTCGTTACAGAGAGAACGGAAAAACTAAAACGAGATTGATCCGCAATCTTTTGAAATCTACTATCGTCAAAGCGACGAAAGAGATCAACAAATCCTGGTGCGTTTCCGTGTTCCACGACAACGCCGGGGTCATCAAGTTCGATAAGGATATGCACGTGTGTTTCAAGGTCGAGACGCATAATCACCCTTCAGCGCTGGAACCCTTCGGCGGCGCCAATACCGGTGTGGGCGGCGTGATCCGCGATATCCTTGGAACGGGACTCGGGGCCAAACCGGTCTGTGGCACAGATGTGTTTTGCTTCGCGCCGCCGGATATGGATTTTGCCGAACTCCCGCCGGGCACGCTTCATCCTAAACGGATCATGAAAGGGGTGGTGGGCGGTGTGCGGGATTACGGCAACAAGATGGGGATCCCCACCGTCAATGGGGCGATCCTGTTCGATAAGCGTTTTGTGGGAAATCCTCTGGTCTATTGCGGCAGCGTCGGGCTGATCCCCAAGAACAGGGTCAGAAAGAAGGTGCGCAAAGGTGATCTGATCGTGGTGGTCGGCGGGAAAACGGGCCGTGACGGCATCCATGGCGCCACGTTCTCTTCCGGGGAATTGACCGAGAACTCCGAGGTCGTTTCTTCGGGAGCGGTGCAGATCGGCGATCCCATCCAGGAAAAGAAGGTGCTCGACGCGCTGATGCAGGCCAGGGACAAAAATTTGTATACGGCGATCACCGACTGCGGGGCCGGCGGGCTCTCGAGCGCCGTTGGGGAAATGGCCGGTAGGCCCTCGAAGAGGGGGAGCGTTCTGGGCGCGCGGGTCGATCTGGATAAAGTGCCGCTGAAATATCAGGGCCTTAATTATGACGAGATCTGGATCTCCGAGTCGCAGGAACGGATGGTTTTATCCGTGCCGCCGCGTAACTGGAAGGCCTTCCAGGAAATCTTTGCCGGAGAAAATGTCGAGGCCACGGCGCTCGGCGAATTTGGCGGCAGTAAGCGTCTGGAATTATTCTTTAAAGGCCGGCAGGTTTGCGATCTGGATATGACATTTTTGCATAACGGCGTGCCGAAGATCACCAAAGAAGCGTATTGGCATTCGCCCAAACTCGCGCGGCCACGATTATCCAAGTCCGTTGATTTAAATATAAAATTGCGGGAAGTTCTTTCTCACTACAATGTCTGTTCCAAAGAATCGGTGATCCGTCAGTATGACCATGAAGTCCAGGGCGCGAGCGTTATCAAGCCTCTGGCGGGAGCGCGTTGCGATGGCCCGTCGGATGCCAGCGTCTTGGCGCCGCGATTGGGTTCCGTCAAAGGCATTGCCATCTCCAATGGCATCAACGTCCGTTATGGGATGATCGATCCTTGCTGGATGGCCGCGTCCTGCATCGATGAAGCGATCCGTCAGATCATCGCTGTCGGCGGGGACATCCGTCAGATCGCGATCCTCGATAATTTTTGCTGGGGCAATCCCGATAAACCGGACCGTTTGGGCGGCCTGGTGCGCGCGGCCGAAGGCTGTTACAAAGCGGCGGCGGGATACAAGGTCCCGTTTATTTCAGGCAAGGACAGTTTGTACAATGAATACACGCAGAACGGGAAATCCCTGGCCATCCCCGGGACACTTCTGATCTCCGCTATCGGCATTATCGCGGACGTGACCAAAACGGTGACGATGGATTTCAAGAATCCGGGAAATCTCATTTATTGCGCCGGGAAAACGTACGATGAATTGGGTGGCTCAATTTATCTGGATACTTTCGGATTATTGGGCAACGCCGTCCCGAAAGTAAATTTCCAGCAGGGCAACAAGATATTTACCGCCGTTTCCAAAGCCGTTAAAAGCGGATTGGTCCGCTCTGCGCACGATTGTTCAGAAGGCGGCCTCGGCGCCGCTCTGGCGGAAATGGCCTTTAGCGGCGGGTACGGCGCGACGATACGGCTGGACAAGGTTCCATATAAAGGGAAAGATAAACGTAACGATACCGTTTTGTTCGCGGAATCCAATTCGCGGCTGATCCTTGAAGTTGAGCCGGGAAACCAAAAGAAATTCGAGCGGCTGTTCCAGGGGAGCGCGTGCGCCGTGATCGGGGTGGTTGACCAGACGCCGGGGCTTGTTGTCTACGGCCTCGCCGGGGAAGTTTGTATCCATTCCACGCTGGATGTCTTAAAACAGGCCTGGCAGCGACCGTTACAGGGGTAAATGTCCTGCCTCCCAAAGGGAGTCTGCCGGGGAAAAGGGGTGTTTTATGAAGAAGCAAAAGCAACACAGGGCCGTCGCGGAAGATTTTAAACTGGAAGACCCGTGGCGGGTCTTCCGGATCATGTCGGAGTTTGTCGACGGGTTCCACGAGCTCGCCGAGATCGGGCCCGCGGTGAGCATTTTCGGTTCGTCAAGAACGAAAAAAACGCATCGTTGGCACAAGCTCGCGGAAAAAACGGCCGCGTTGCTGGTCAAAGAGGGTTACGCCATCATTACCGGCGGCGGTCCGGGGATCATGGAAGCTGGAAACAAAGGCGCTTCCGGCGCCAAGGGGCAATCCATCGGCCTTAATATCGACTTGCCTTTTGAGCAGAAGCCTAACCGGTACATCAATCATCTGATCAATTTCCATTATTTTTTTTCGCGTAAGGTGATGTTCGTCAAATACGCCAAGGCGTTCGTCATTTTCCCTGGTGGATACGGGACGCTGGATGAATTCTTTGAAAGCATCACGCTCATCCAGACCCAGCGCATGGAAAAATTTCCCGTCGTGCTTTTTGACGGGGAGTATTGGCATGGGCTTATTGAGTGGCTGCGTAAAACCGTCCTGAAGGCCGACAACATCGATCCGCAGGATCTGGATCTTTTCAAGATTGCCAATACGCCGGAAGAAGTCATTAAAATTATCCGGGACTTTTACAAGAATAAGCGTAGATAAATAAGGGGTCGATGAGTCAGGGCAAAGTTAAAGTCATTGTTTTAAGAACGGCTGGAACCAACTGCGACCACGAGGCGGCCTTTGCCTTCGAGAGCTGCGGCGCCCGGCCGCGGCTGGTCCACATCAACCAACTGCTGTGCAAGGAAGTGCATCTGCAGGATTTCCACATCCTGGCCATCCCCGGCGGATTTACCTACGGCGATGACCTTGGATCCGGGAGGATTCTCGCCAACGAACTGCGCTTAAAATTAGGAGAGGATGTGCGCTCCTTTATCGAGGCGAAGAAATTGATCATCGGGATTTGCAATGGTTTTCAGGTTTTGGTGCCGGCGGGAATTTTACCGGGGGCGGCGGAGGGCGCCGGGTTCGCGCAGCGGGCCACGCTGACGAACAATGATTCCGGCAAGTTTGAAGACCGCTGGGTCTATCTGAAGGTCGAGGGCAACAGCGTCTGGACGCAGGGGTTGGGCGATGTCGTCTATCTTCCCGTGGCCCACGCCGAGGGAAAATTCGTCCCGGCGGATGATGGGGTTTTGGCGCAATTAAAACAGAACGGCCAGGTCGCGTTTCGCTACTGTGACCCGCGCGGGGGAAAACCCGTTTATCCGGAAAACCCCAACGGTTCCGTGGATGACATCGCGGGCATTACCGACAAAACCGGCCGCGTTCTTGGCCTGATGCCGCATCCGGAACGGCATTTTCTTTTTACCCGGCATCCATTCTGGACCAGATTAAGCCTGCCTGCCGGCAAGGCAGGCCCTAACGGCAAGTACGGGCACGGGGCGAAGATCTTCGAAAACGGCGTCCAATACGTCAAGAAGCATTTATTATGAGCGCGATAACCTATAAGACAAGCGGTGTGGACATTGCTGAGGCCAATGTGTTCGTCAGGGCCATCCAGAAAGACATTGCCGGGACGTTGAGCCCGTCGGTCATCCGGTATAAAGGCGCTTTTGGATCTTTGTTCGCGCTTGGCGCCAGGAAATACAAGGATCCGGTTCTGGTTTCCTCCACGGACGGGGTGGGCACGAAATTGCTCGTTGCCCAAGCGGCGGGAAAGCATGACACCGTGGGGATCGATCTGGTGGCAATGAACGTCAATGATGTGCTTTGCGCGGGGGCCAAGCCGCTTTTTTTTCTGGATTATATCGCCTGCGGCAAATTGAAAACAAAAGTTTTAAAGGTGGTGGTCAAGGGGATCACTGATGGCTGCAAGATGGCAGGATGCGCGCTGGTCGGTGGCGAAACGGCCGAAATGCCGGGGATGTACGCGGCCGATGATTACGACTTGGCCGGATTTGCCGTCGGTGTTGTTGAAAAAGACAAGATCATCAACGGCGCGCGCATTCAAGCGGGCGACCAGGTCATCGGGCTGCCGTCAAGCGGGCCGCATTCAAACGGATATTCTTTGATCAGAAAGGTCTTTTCTTTGAGCGAACAGAAAAAGTTCGCGCCGGAATTGTTAAAGCCGACACGGATCTATGTCCGCGAAGTTTTGCCGCTCGTCCGCAGATTTCCCCCGAAGGGGCCCTCCGGGGAGATCAAAGGTATCGCGCATATTACCGGCGGGGCTTTTTATGAGAAGCTCACGAAGGTCCTTCCTCCCGGGAAGTGTTTTGCCATGAACAAAGGAAGCTGGCCGGTGCCAAAAATATTTCAAATTATACAAAAGAAGGGTACAATAGACGATTATGAGATGTTCCGCACATTCAACATGGGAATAGGGTTAGCGATCATTGTCGCGGCCAGGGACGTTGCGGCAGTACGGACATTTTTACGACGGCAAAAGACCGGGCATTATCTCATCGGTGAAGTCATTAACGACAAGAAAAATAAAGTCATTTTTAACTAGCCCTTCGACTACGCTCAGGGCTGGTGGTGAGCGAAGTCGAACCACTGGCGATTAAAGAGGAAAACGTCATGAAGGTTCTTATTATCGGTTCCGGCGGGCGGGAACACGTGTTGGCCTGGAAGTTGAGAAAAAGTCCTCTGGTCAAGGAAATTTACTGCGCGCCGGGAAACGGCGGTATCGCCTCAATCGCCCAGTGCGTTGATATCGAGGCGACCGACATCGAGCGGCTGGCCGCTTTCGCCAGGGAAAAGAAGATCGACCTGACCGTTGTTGGCCCGGAGGCGCCTCTGGTGGCGGGGATCGTGGATATTTTTGAACAGAAAAATTTGAAGATCTTCGGACCCACCCGGAAGGCCGCGCGGCTTGAAGGAAGCAAGGTTTTCGCCAAAGAGTTCATGCGTAAACTCAATATCCCGACGGCGCCTTTTAAGGTGTTTGACGATATGAACGAGGCGATGGAATTCCTGAAGGTTTCGCCGTTGCCATTGGTGGTCAAGGCCGACGGGTTGGCCGCGGGCAAGGGGGTCTTTATCTGCGCGAAGATCCAGGAAGCGCGCGACGCGGTCGAACAGATCATGGGGCAGAAGATCTTTAAGGAGGCCGGTTCCAGGATCATTATTGAAGAATGTTTGATCGGTGAGGAAGCCTCGATCCTGGCGATCAGCGATGGAAAAAATTACGTGATCCTTGATTCGTCGCAGGACCATAAACGGATCTTTGACGGCGACCTCGGTCCCAATACCGGCGGCATGGGCGCGTATTCACCGGCGCCGGTCATTACTGAAGAACTTCTGCGCAAGATCGGGATGCAGATCGTCGATCCGGTCATCCGCGGGATGAACAAACAGGGAACGCCGTTTAAAGGAGTTTTATATGCGGGGCTGATGATGACCGACGAAGGCCCAATGGTTTTGGAATTCAACGTTCGTTTCGGCGATCCGGAGGCGCAGGCCATATTGCCGCGGATGAAAAACGATCTGGCCGAGATCTTGCAGTCCAGCCCTGAGGGACATCTGGAGAAAGTCAAGATGGATTGGGACAAGCGTAGTTGCGTGTGTGTCGTGATGGCCTCCGGCGGATATCCGGGCGAGTATGAAACGGGCAAAGAGATCAAAGGCCTCGACACGATCAAAGACAGCCACACGGTCGTCTTTCACGCCGGGACGGGAAAAAAAGATAGCAAGATCGTCACCGCGGGTGGACGCGTCCTGGGCGTGACGAGTTTGGGAGAAACGATCGAACAGGCCATTGAACGCGTGTATAACGCGGTTGAAAAAATCAAATTCGAGCGGTGCTTTTTCCGGCGAGATATCGGGGCCAGGGCGCTCCGGCATTCGCATCCCGCGCCGTCGCAGACGGGCATGCGCAGGTAAAGAGTAAAATTCGAAGCACGAATATCGAAATCCGAAGCAAATACAAAATAAAAAATCCAAAAAAATAAATAATGTTTTAAGATTTGAATTTAATGCTTTGGATTTGTTTCGTATTTCGGGTTTCGAATTTCGTATTTGTAAAGAGGAGTTTTAAATGAAAAATATTCAAGTTGCTATTATGATGGGCAGCCAGTCAGACCTTCCGATCATGGAAGAAGCCGCCAATGTCCTGAAAGACTTTGGTGTTAGTTATGAGATCAAGGTCTTGTCCGCGCACCGCACACCTAAAGAAACGTCCGAATACGCCGGGCAATTGCAGGCGAAAGGTTTTCAGGCGGTTATTTGCGGGGCCGGGGTTTCCGCGGCTTTATCCGGAGTGGTGTCCGCCCACACCGATATTCCAGTTATTGGCGTACCCATTAATTCCTCACCGCTTAATGGTATGGATGCTCTCCTGTCTACGGTTCAGATGCCGTCCGGAGTTCCTGTGGCTGCCATGGCTATCGGAAAACCAGGAGCGAAGAATGCGGGCTTGTTCGCCTTGCGCATTATCGCGCTGCATGATAAAGGGATTGCGAGAAAGTTGGCGCAATTTAAGAACGAACAAAGGCGCAAGATCCTTGATACAAAGCTGACGGCCGATAGGCTCCCTCCGGCCGAGTAGGCTCCCTTCGGGAGGAGATAAACGGGATTGAAAACTGAAATAATAGAACTTCATCCGCAGTTTCCGGATTCCAAAAAGATCGCCTATTGCGCGAACGTCATCCGCAAAGGCGGCCTGGTCGTTTTTCCGACCGAGACGGTTTACGGAGTGGGCGCGAATCTGGCCAATGACACGGCGATGCGGCGTTTGCGGGAAGTCAAGAAACGCGCGCCGGATAAACCTTTTTCCATCCTGATCTCCCAGGTAGGATTAATATCCAACTATACCCCGGCGACCGACCCGGCTTTATACAAGCTGATCGATACCTATTGGCCCGGGCCTTTGACGGTGGTGGTGCCGGGCAAGCAGGAGGACCAAACGATCGGCGTGCGCATGCCGGACCATCCGATCGCTTTGCGGCTCGTGCAGGACGCGCAGTGTACGATCGCGGCGCCGTCGGCGAATTTTGAAGGCAATCCCGCGCCGGCGACCTGCCAGGAGGCGTTACGGGATATGGACGGATTGGTCGATGCCGCTATTGACGGCGGGGCCGCCAAGCTCGGCATCGGGTCTTCCGTCGTTGATCTGGCGCACGGAAGCCCGAAGGTTTTGCGCGACGGGGTTATCACGCAGGAAGATGTCGACCGGGTCGTGAAGAAAAAGGTTATCCTGTTCGTCTGCACGGGCAACAGCTGTCGTTCGGTCATGGCGGAATACCTTTTAAAGAGCATGCTCGCCGGGCGCCAGGACGTGGAGGTGACCTCCGCCGGGACAGGGGTTTTTTTGCAGACGACGGCGAGTTCCGAGACAGTTTCCATCCTGAAAGAAGAAGGCATTGACGCCGCGCACCACTTGTCGCGGGCGATCCATTCCATTCTGCTGAAAAAATCCGATCTGATCATCGTGATGACGCGTGGTCACCGCCAGCAGGTCCTGGAGCGCGTGCCGGAGGTGGAAAAAAGGATCTATCTGTTAAGGGAATTTATCGATACGCCTTCGGGATATCAGATCGAGCTCGATGTGCCGGATCCCATCGGCCAGCCGCATTACGCGTATAAGGAATGCTTCGCGGTCGTCAAAGAAGCGATGCATAAGATTGTCGGATTAGTATAAAAAGTCACAATGTCACGTGTGACGTGGTGACTTTGTGACGGGTGACATTGAAGAGGGGATGCCAAATTGAAAATTTATATCGGCGCGGATCATAGAGGATTTCCGTTAAAGGACAAGATCGTCAAGCTGTTGGGACGCCGCGGCTATGCCGTCGAAGATGTGGGCACGTTTGATGAGGCCAAAAGCCATGATTACCCTAAGGTCGCGTACCGCGTCGCTAAAGCGGTCGCCAGGACCAGGGGCAGCCGTGGAGTTTTAGTTTGCATGTCGGGCATCGGCCAGGCAATCGCGGCCAACAAGGTCCGCGGGGCGTACGCGGCGCTGTGTTATAATGTGGAGGCCGCGGCGTTGTCACGCCAGCACAATAACGCGAACATTCTTGTGCTTGGCGCCAAATTCGTCAAGGAAAAGGAACCCCCCAAAATTCTGGACGCGTGGCTTACCGCTAAATTTGAAGGAGGCCGCCACGCGCGGCGGTTTGAACAGATTCAGAAAATTGAAAAAGGGTCGAGTTTAAAATAATCAAGAAACAAGATACAATAACCAAAAAATGACCAATACCCAAGACTTCAATCAACCAAAACGCCGAATTAACCATTTGGAATATTGGAACTTTGGTTATTGAATCTTTTTTGTATCTTGTATCTTGGTTTTTGGTTATTTAAAAATTATGAATCCAACGATGGGAAAAAGGAAGGCTATGCAGCATCTCAAGGAAACTGATCCCGCCATTTATAAGGCGATCATGCATGAGATCGAACGCGAGCAGAACAATTTGGAGTTGATCGCCTCCGAGAATATCGTCTCCGAGGCCGTTTTGGAGGCGCAAGGGTCTTTGATGACCAATAAATACGCCGAGGGTTATCCGGCCGCGCGCTGGTACGGCGGGTGCGAATTCGTCGACGTGGCCGAGCAATTGGCCATTGAGCGCGCCAAGAAACTTTTCGGCGCCGAGCACGTCAATGTCCAGCCGCATTCCGGCTCCCAGGCGAATATGGCCGTTTATTTAGCGGCGCTTGAATACGACGATACGGTCCTGGCGATGGATTTGGCTTGCGGCGGGCATCTGACGCACGGTTTGAAGATCAATTTTTCCGGCCGGTCGTATAATTTTATCAGCTACAAGGTCGATCCCAAAACCGAAATGCTCGATTACGATGAGATCGAGGCCCTCGCCAAGGAACATAAACCAAAGATGATCGTCTGCGGCGCTTCGGCGTATTCGCGTACTATTGATTTCAAAAGATTCCGGCAGATCTGCGACAAGGCGGGGGCGTACCTTTTTGTCGATATGGCGCACATCGCCGGGCTGGTGGCGGCGGGACTGCATCCGAGCCCGGTGCCTTACGCGGAATTTGTGACGACGACGACCCATAAAACATTGCGCGGCCCGCGCGGCGGGATGATCCTTTGCCGCGAGCAATTTGCCAAAAGGATCAATTCGGTCGTCTTCCCCGGGATCCAGGGCGGGCCGTTGATGCACGTCATCGCGGCCAAGGCCGTGGCCTTTCAGGAAGCTTTGAGCAAGGACTTCAAACAGTATCAACAGCAGATCATCAAAAATGCCCAGGCGTTCGCGAAAGAAATGGGAAATCTTGGTTACAGGATCGTTGCCGGAGGAACGGATAATCATCTGTTCATGGTCGACCTGCGTTCGAAAAATATCACCGGTAAAGAAGCGGCGGCCGTTCTCGACAAAGTATCGATCACCGTAAATAAGAATTTGATCCCGTTCGATCCGCAGCCGCCGGTCGTTACCAGCGGTATCCGCATCGGCACGCCGGCGGTGACGACCCGCGGGATGAAAGAGAAAGAGATGCGCAAGATCGCGGGCTTCATCGACCAGGCGATTGTCCATAAGGATAACGAGGGGAAATTGGCAAAAGTCAAGACGGGCGTGCACGGGTTGACGGAAGAGTTCCCGATATATAAGGGTTTGATTTAAGCTGTGTGCGGCGGGCTGTGGGCTATGAGCTCAAAGCTCAGGGCTCAGAGCCCACAGCGAAATAATCTTATGAAATGTCCCTCCTGCGGTTACAGCGAAACGAAGGTGATCGATTCCCGGCTCAATACGGACGGAACGTCGATCCGCCGCCGGCGGGAATGCTTGAAGTGCGAAAAGCGTTTCACGACGTACGAATACGTCGAGCAGGTGCCGTTGCTGGTCGTCAAGCGCGACGGTCGAAGACAGCCTTTCGACCGCAAGAAGATCACCGCGGGGCTGATGAAAGCTTGCGAGAAGCGGCCCGTGAGCGTTGATAAAATGGAAGAGATCACCGGCGAGATCGCGCGCGCCGTCCAGCGCAAATATGACCGCGAGGTGGATTCCAGGGAGATCGGGGAGTTGATCATGGAGAAGCTCGCCGCCCTTGATGAGGTCGCTTACGTGCGGTTCGCCTCCGTCTACCGGCAGTTCCGCGACGTGAACCAGTTCATGAGCGAGCTGCAGGGGATGCTTAAGAAAGACAAAAAATGAATGATTGTTTTATGTGTTATGTTTTATGTGTCATGACACATAAAACATGAAACATGACACAAAACATTCTTTTAAGCGAGGAATAAATATGATCCAAGTAGAATTAAGCAAGATCATTATCGACGAAAAAAGACAGGACCAGATTATCGTCTTGAAGGAAAAAAACGGTGAACGTCAGTTGCCGATCGTGATCGGATTTCTGGAGGCCTCCAGCATCAAGATGAAGCTCTCCGGCGTGGAGCCGCCGCGGCCGATGACCCACGACCTGTTAGTTGCCGTGTTCCAGGGATTGGACGCGAAACTCGATCGTTTGATCATCGACAAGATGGTCAACAATACCTTTCACGCCAAGCTGGAGTTCAAGACCAAAGACGGGCAGATCAAGTCCATCGACGCGCGGCCGTCCGACGGTGTTGCTTTGGCCGTGCGCACCAGCGCGCCGATTTTTGTCGAAGAAGATGTGATCAAGAAAGCGGCGATTACGAAGATAGAATAGGTAAGGTTAAAATTATTTTATGGTTATCCGGGCATCCGGTTAACCGTGGCTGGACGATCCGGATATCCGGGTAACCGGATCCCCTAGTCCCTGATTCCCTGATCCCCAGATTCCCTTTAGTCAATATGTCCTTCTTAAAAGATTACCCCCAACTTCAAATTATCCGCGATATTGCCCTGCGCCGGAAGGTCGAGGTGCATTTAGTCGGCGGCTTTTTGCGCGATTACTGTCTCGCCAGCATTAAAACAGATTTTGATTTTGCCGTTGAGAAGGGTTCCCTGGACTTTGCGCGCCTTTTTGCCCGCCGCGTTAAAGGAGCGTACGTTGTGCTTGACCAGGAACGGGGCTGCGCCCGTGTCGTTAAAAAAAGCGACGGCAAGATCTGGACGTTCGATTTTTCCGATTTTCGCGCCAGGAGTTTCCGGCAGGATCTGACGCTGCGCGATTTTACCATCAATACGCTGTCGCTTGACTTGGCGAAGCTCAACGGTTCGACAAGGCTGGAAGATGTCCTGGCGGATGGCAAAAGCGGCCTTAAGGATCTGCGCGCCAAACGCATCCGCCGGGTCTCGGTCAAGGCGTTTCGTGATGACCCCTTGCGGCTTTTACGGGCCTTTAGTTTAAGCGCGATACTGGATTTCAAGATAGAGCCTCAAACGCTGGCGCAGATCCGCCGGGAGAAGGATTTATTGCGCGGCGTCTCGTATGAGCGCATCCGCGACGAAGTTTTCAAGATCCTTGAGACCGAACGGGCGGCAGTGACCTTAAAGGCGATGGATAAAGCCGGGCTGCTGGATAAGGTGATCCCGCAGGTGAAAGTGATGTATCATTGCGCGCAGAAAGGGACCTATCATCATCTGGATGTCTGGCCGCATTCGCTGGAGGTGGTCGCGCAGTTCGACACTGTTGTCCGGGAGATGGACAATGATCCTGATGTCGTTGAATATTTAAACGAATCTTTGGGAGGGAACCGGACGCGCCGGGCGTTATTAAAGCTCGCCGCGTTGCTGCATGATATCGGCAAACCCGAGACGCGCAAAGAAGCCGGTAAGGGCAAGCTGACCTTCTACGGGCATGAACGCGTGGGGAAAAATATCGTCACGCATATCGCCAGGATGCTCAAGCTCTCGACGGGCGAACGCCGCGCCCTTGAGGACATGGTCCTCTGGCATTTGCGGCCCGGGTATTTGGCGAATTTTAAAGAACCAAGCGAGAAGGCGATCTATCGCTATTTACGCGATACAAGAAAAGAAGCGGCAGGGATCCTGTTGCTGTCGCTTGCCGACCAGCGTTCAACGCGCGGCCCTTCCAGCACGCCTAAACATGAGAAGCATCATCAGCGTATTTGCCTGAACGTACTGAAGTTTTATTTCGATAAAAAGAAGGAAAAGCCGTTCGTGCGTTTGATTGACGGATATGACCTGATCAAACAATTGCGTTTAAAACCATCGCCTTTGATCGGAAAGATCTTGACCGAGGTCACGGAACAACAGGTTTTGGGGAAGGTCAAAACCAAGAAAGAAGCGTTAGAACTGGCTAAGGGAATAGTACAGAGATGAAGGGCAGAGACAGCGGCATGCCGCATAAAGAGATGTGGGAGGGATTTTTCGATCCCGCGCAAATACTCGCCGTCATGGGGCTGGGGGAAGATGCCGGGGACATCGTGGAGTTCGGATGCGGCTATGGTACGTTTACCATTCCTGCCGCGAAGGTCATACGGGGAACAGTGCACGCCATTGACATTGACGCCGGAATGATCGCGCAAACGAGGGAAGCCGCGGCCAAAGCCGGGGTGAAGAACATTCATGCCATACTGCGCGATTTTTTAGCGGAAGGAACAGGGCTCAAAGATGAGAGCGCGGATTACGTCATGCTGTTTAATATTCTTCACGTCGAGGACCCTGACGTGTTGCTTGGGGAATCGTGGAGGATCCTTCGGAGCGGAGGGAAGCTCGGTATCATCCACTGGAATTATGACGCCGCCACGCCCCGAGGCCCCTGTTTGGAAATCCGTCCGAAGCCGGAGCAATGTATCCAGTTGGCTCAAGAAGCCGGGTTCAGTGACCCTGTTCAATATGATTTAAAGGCCTCTTTGAAAGTTTGAATGGGTAATCTGCTATAATCCTGAAAAAACCTTAACCAGGAGGAAGCCAATGTTTACCCAACCGTTATTTGAACTTGCTCTTAATATTCAAGATCCTTGGTACATTAAAG
>JACROV010000100.1 GCA_016214285.1 Candidatus Omnitrophota bacterium
ACGACGCGGCCGGGGAACTCGCGGCCCGTCCGCAGCTTCGCCGGGGCGCCCTGCTTCATTTCAACTTTGCCTTTTTCACGGAAAACAAGCCTGTTTCCAAACGCGAGATTCAGCGAAGGGTCCGTGAGGTTTCGGCGGCCCCTGTGCCCGGCAAAGGACGGCCAGGCGTCAGCTCGCCGTTGGTCTACAGGCCCATTGGTTATCATTTCAAGCCTGGCAGCATGGCTGAGATGTATCCTGTCGAGGGAGGGTTCTTCCGCGGGAGACTGGAGGAGATCAACGGCCGGCCCGTTGAGAGGATTTTAAAAGAGTTGGCGGCTGACGCGGCGGAGATGACCGCGGAGATTCTTGCCGGGCGAAGCATTAAGATGAGGCTTCTGTATCCCGCCTTTTACGGGGAAGATTTTGCCTGGTCCCTTCTTGAGGCGCTTAACGAATACGGCGTTGTGGAGTTGACGCCTCAGGAATGGATGACTGACGCCTTCAGCGCGGGATTGGGAATTTCCCGGGGGGATGCCGCGGGCGGCTTGGCGCGGGCCAGGCAGAGGAATGAAAATCAGCGCCGGTCGCTGGAGCGTTATGGCGTAGATGCCGGCCTCCTGGGGCTTAAGGGTTTGACCGTTCTTAAGCCGGGGGACTTCGGCCTTAAGTCAGCGGATCCGAAGGGGGCGCTGCGTTTTCTGAATCACAATGAGCTCCTCGGCGGGGCGAGGAACGGGGTCGCTTTGATCGAGATGGATGACAGGGAGGTCGCGATTATTTTAGCCCCGCGGGCGGATGATCCGTATCCTCTGCGCGTTCTTCCCATTGAGGACAAGGTCGTGATCGCGCCGCTTTACGGCGCTCGGAAGGTCGTCCTGTCGGTCAACGAAGGTCGTATTTTCGGAAAAGGCCTCAACGTGTCTTATGATTTCCCCGGAGTCTCACAACGGCATGCCAGGTTTACGCTTTCTTCTTACGGGCTTTTTGTGGAAGATCTGGGAAGCATGACCGGGACGGAGATTTTATGGCGCGCCGCCTCCTCGCCGGTGAAATCTTACAAAGAGTATCCTCGCTTGAATGCGGCAATGATGAAGATATATCAAGAAGAAATAAGTTTATATTACAGCGTTGATATTTGGGAGGATCTGGGAAAATTGGTGAATGATAAGATCAGAGATGATGCGGCGGATGAGGGGTTGGCCGGGGAGATGTGGAAGCTGTTACAAGAAAAGATCGCGTTTGTCCGGCCGTCGGTTATTGAAGAAATCAAGCGCCTTATCATCAACATCAACATGCCCGAGCTGCATCGCTTAAATGGTTACCGCTACACGAAGAAACAGCACCTCTCTGACAAGGTTCCGACAGGCCTTTACCGGCAGATACTTGAACATTATAAATTTTTAAAAATCGACAGGGAAAGCCTCTCTATCGTGCTTGATGAGGTCATCGGAGTTGACGGTAATGTCAACCAGGAATGGATTGAGGTGGTCTTCAGATTAGGCGCCCAGGCGCAGGCCTTGCCGGATATCCTTAAGGAAATTATCAAAGATAACAATGGCCGCGCCCAAAAGGCGGCGTTGTACGTCCTGCTGAGAAAGCATCTTTTTTATAAACTCGATAATCCTCATACGGCCGGAAAGATGAGAGATCTGCACAAGGAGCATCCCGCGGAGACCCTGCAGGCGTTGAAATATTTCAGGGATGCCTATCGTCCCCAGTTGAGCCTGCCTAAATACAATGAGAGCACCGCCGCGAATGCCCGCGCATGGCAGGATATTTTGACCATGTTCAAGGCCCCCTCTGCCGTCAAGAAAACCTCCAGCCCTGTTCTCGGCGGGAACCCCAACGAAGAAGAAAATTCCGCGTTGAAACAGGGTGAAGAAGAAAAGGCCGGGCTTGAGGCCGCTATCCATGATCAAAATATGGAGCTTGAGAGGGCGCTGGCGGAGGCGCGGGAGTATCTTGCGGTTGCCATAAAAGCCGGCCTCCAGCATCAAGAATCCAGTCTGCAGACCCTCCTTAATATCCTTCAGAATTTTGAAATCAAGAAAGACGAAATCGAGAGAACTTGGGAAGAAACCCTGCGCCGGTTTGAAAGGGCCCACGAGGAGATCCTTTCTTTAGAAGCGGCGCTCGGGAAGACGCGGGAAGAGATCGGGAAACGCGATGCCGCCTCCTCGCCGGTGGGTCATTCCTTTAATTTAAAGAACCCTTCTTTTCCCAAGATAATAAGTTTTCTTTCGAAATCTTTCTGGCTGGAGAATATTTTGAACAGTTTCTCCAGGGCAGGAATCATGTCTTCAATATATGAGGGGTGGATTTTGATTCTGATTATTCCCGGAAAGTCTTTGGGCGGAAATCTTAAGGTATTTGTAAAATCTCTATCTTGGGTCAGGAGGATGGCTTTTCGTTCTTTAGCAAGAAGAGCCACTTCTTCATCGGAAGAACCTTTGGGAACAGCAAAGGTTTTATGGCCGTTCTTGTTTAACCAAGGGATGATTTCAATAGGGATGTTCTCATCAACAACAAAATCCAACTTAAGCCTCAACGGGGTTGAATGGGACGAATTCGTTTCTTTTAATTATCTCACTCGCATAGTGGAGGGCGGCTTTGATCGACTCCGCGGACAGCTGGGGATAGTAGCGCTTAAGGATTTCGGGGACATTTATCCCTCCCTCGAGGAGGTCCAGGACAAGATAAATGGGCACGCGGGTTCCCTTAAAAACAGGGTCTCCTCCGCAAATCTTGGGATTACAGCTGATATAATCTCTTATATCTATATCCATTTTTTCCATCCTTTCTCCGGCTCTTTCATTATTTTAAGGATAACCTCACTATTGGCGAATGTCAAGTTCCGTTTCGTAGCCTTGTCATCCGGCTGCGGTTTTTCGCCGTCAGGGGATCAGTTCAGATTTCAGACTTCGGACCGCAGACCTCAGTCTTTAGCCGTTGGTCTTTGGTCCCAACCAAGCACCTCCTCGCCGCTTCTTGTCCGGAAGGACGGGGTTGAAGAAGCCGGCCAAGGCGCTGTTTCTCTTAAGGAGAGGATCGTCCAGCAGAACGGCCGGCGTAGTTTTGAGGAGTGGGCGTTCTTGGTGGTTGCCATGGTCACATTCGGCGGGTTCGTACTATCGCTGATCTCCTGGTTAGTCCTGAAGAACGGCATCTTGGTGGAGCTTGGCTTGATTTTGAGTCTCGTGGGTGCGGTGGCATGGGTGGGGGCGGTCATCGTCAGGGCTGTGGTTCATGCGGTTCATGGCGTGATCGCGTATTCCAAGGGCTTCCGTAACAGAGCAGAAAAAGACACCGCGGTTTCCAAAGACAATCGCGCCTTTGTGCGTCTCGGCACCCTTTTAAAATTAGGCGGCCTATCTCTGGCGGTTGCCGTGGTGCCGTTTGTGCCGGCGGTGGTCTCTTTGGCAGGCGGCCTTTTATCAGGATTGGGCGTGCTCGTCGGGAAGGATATTGGCAAGACAGTGCCCGTGTTCCTGGCAGCCTTGAGGAACCGCGAAGAGCTGGCCGCCGCAGCCGCAGAGGCGAAGACCATCCTCGGTGAGAGGTACGCGGACGCGGTCACGCGGGCGTCGGATAAAACCTTTGTGCCCTCGCTCGTCCTGATTGTGGGCGTCTACGCCGGGCTTGCCGCGGTCTTCGCCGCCGGCTATCTCGTCATCGCCGTTAAAGTCAGGCTCTCGCGCGGCGCGCGTTCCCTCCCGCGCCGTCCGGAAATGAAGGAAAAATATCTAAAGGCCTTCGAGGCAGGGATTTTCAGTCCTTCCGCAAAAAGAGCTTCAGAGGAATCCGGCTCAAAGCCCATGGAGAAAGGAAAGCCCAGATCCTCCTCGCCGGTGAACGATTTGAAAAAACCATTTCCACACCGCGGGGGCGTGAAAGAAGTTGCGCATGAGCTTGATGATTGGTTTATGTTTAACGGCGTAAAGATACGCAGTTTTATGCATCAAATAGATTTTACGATTCTGGCAAAATTAGTTGATTATCTTGATATTCATTCGGGCGATAGGGTGCTTGAAGTAGGACCTGCCGCCTTTCCGCATACCGGACTTTTGTGTGTTCTTAAAGGTGCGGAGGTGGATTTTGTGCAGTCTGACCATGAATCCGGAGTTTATAGCGGCATTTCCATGGTTGATAAATTCACAGGGAAACAGATAAGAAATTTTATTCGTATGAATAACCTTGATTTGAAATCGATCGAGCCAAAAATAAGAACCATTGGTTCGCAATTGGAAAAAGCAAAACTTTTAGATGCAAATATCGGTGGTTACAAAGTTATCACCTTGTTTCGGTGCTTAGATTGGCATGAGACAAATAATAAAACTTTAATTCCTTGGGTTTTAAAATTTATCAAAGCAAACGGTTATATAGTTGTAAGTATTTTGACTCCGAACGATAATTCCGGGCTCGGTCAAGCCTTATTATTCAAGGAAGCGAGGAGAAATGGTTTTGAATTGATTGAAACCGTCCATATGCCCACAGGAAGGTCCGAAGAAACGGCGACTATTTATCAAGTTAAGGCCGCCTCCTCGCCGGTGGAGGGAGAGAATACGGGACATGCCTTGCCTATACCACGACAATCGTTGCCTGTTGAGATTCTTGCAGAACTGGGAATTTCCTTGAAGCAGCTTCAGCGCCTGTACTTAGATATGTTGCTGCAAACTGGCGCGCTGAATATCCGTTCAGCCTCCCTGCCAATGGCTATGGACAGAATATTCTTTTTAAAAGGGAAACCTCAATCGAAGGATAATCTTTATGCTATTGGCGAGAAACTGGCCATTCGGTTCTACAATTCAGAAAAGTATCCACGTCAACCTGACCCAGCCATTATGCCAATCGGCACATCGGTCATTGCAGAAGGGTCCTTGGAGGACCCCCAGGAACCAGCACGGCATTTTCAGATATTTGCTCGTTCCATCTCCGATAATGAGCGAAAACATTTAGCCGATCTCTGGCTACAGGAAAAAGACGATGAGCGTAAGTTTTTAGAGCGTTCACCGGTTAGTTTTCTGGTGGAGATGATGCTCATTGGCGCAGAAGAAGAAAGAAAGGGTGAATATTACTCCGCGCTCCTTGGAAAGATTAGGACTGTTAGATTTGAAGGTCGTGATGTCCGTATATTACAGGAAGAAATTGGTAAGTCTCTAGCAGAGGAGTGGCTCATTGATTTAGCGGTTCGCCGTAAGATAGACCAAAAGCGTGATGAATGGTTTCTCTTTGTTACGACGACCATGGAACGGCCTATCGCAGGAGTCGCACTGAGGACCCTTGAAGAGGCGCTTGATAAAAGGTGGTACTCACATCACCACAACGCCATTGAGGAGATGGTCGCAAAAATTAAGGAACGAATGCGTGGTCCAATCCGACGAGTATTGAGGCGGTTGGCAAACTTTATCCGCGGTGCGACGCCGAACCGTAATTTACTTCCACCAGGAGGATCTGCTCTATGGAATCAGAAGAGCTTGCAGGCTAACCAGGGTGAGCGGAAAGAGGACAGCCTCGATCCAGACCGCTCCAGCTCGCCGGTGAGGGGTCCCGGCGCGGCTGATGGAGACTACGGCAACGGGAGAAAAACGGCTCTCAGCCGGCATGGCTTTAAACGGCGCTTCAAAATTCCCCTTGGTTTCCTCGCGTATACCATCTTTTCGCTTTTATTCTTTATCCATCCCGTCTCTTCTTTTGCCCAAACACAGCAGACATCTGATTCCCTCCTGCCATGGGATGTCTCTTGGGAATGGCTGTTAAATTTAGATGTGTTGATGTGGTTTACGATTATCGGACTGGGGATAAATATTTTTGTCTGGCTGGACAGGCTTATAACTAAAAGGAATCTTGTGGTGAGATTGAGGGAGATACGGGTTTTCTTGTCATTTGATCCTTTGCAAAAGGATGAATTAAAAGCCAGCGAACGATCAGTACAGTTTAAATTTTTTGCTGTAGTACATCGACTTCTGGTGCATCTGTTTTTGTCGAGATATTTCCCTTCGCTCGTGATATCTTTCTTGGCGTGGATTTTTACTATTATTCGTGGGCAGATAGTCATCGAAATGTTGGCACAGAAGATCAATGACCATTACGACGGTGGGAGAGCTTTGATAGATAACGAGAGAATGGAGTTTTTAGATAAAACTAAAACCAACAAATTGCGATCCGGCATGCACCATGTCAAACCAGAGGAAAGACCCATTCCCAGAGCCGTTTCCCATGATATTTTTGGCCGGACGCTTATATTTTATTATGAGCCTTATATTTTGAGATGGGTTGGTCCCTTGCTGCCAGTGCCTATCTGGATCGGCAAGCTAAACGGCTGGCAGAGCTTAAGAGATCGGGTCAGGAATTTTATCAAAGATCTTCAATTTACACTGCGGCCTCATCCCCTTCCTGCGGGAAATCTGATTTTAAACGGGGGCATTTTGGGTAGAAATAGGAACGACAATTATTTTAGCAAATTTAACGGGAGTATGATTAAGCCGAAAACGGCTGTTCCCTTTATCCCGGAGGACACTGTTCCCTTGCCTCTCTCCAGCGCCGCCTCCTCGCCTTTGGCGAAGCCTCACCGCTTTGCGACGGGCTCACCGCTGTATTTGAACCCAAGACTTACGGTTCGTGATTTAAAGAAGAGGCTCGTCGGCCAGACTTTTACGGACGATGCGGGCAGCGGTTACGAGATTCGGGTGAAGCCGTTCATGATGTCTTTTAACGCCCCTGTCGCCATTGAGGCGGTGGTGGTGGATGCTCCCGATATCGCTGAAAATTATCCATACATAAAAATCAGCGTGGAATGGCATAAAGGCTATAGGGTGAATATCATCAAGCTCTTGGAGATTAACACGGCGTTGTCAGGACTGGCCGGCAGGGGTGTTGCCAGGTCTCTTCTGGAACGCCTTGGCGCCGCGGTGCCGGATAATACGATTATCGCCTATTCTCCTCCTTCGGAGAAAGAGACCCATCTGGCGCGTCTCGTTGAGAGTGCAGGCTTTCTCTGGGAACTGTCGGAGAGAAGCCTGTTGAGACAAGAGGCTTTCTATCCCTATATCTTTGCCAAATCAGCCGGGTTGACGAGAATAGGGATGGCCGGAGACGGCCGGGACAAGGACGGTTCCTCCGTTTCCTCGCCGGTGCAATATCGTACCGTCAGCCGGCGGCAGGCGGGACAAGCCGCGGCGTTCAAAAATGAAATTGACCCGCTGCTGCGTCAATTGATGAGTAATCTTAGGCAATTTGAAAATCCGGCCTCCATCGATGAGATAAATCAGACCATCCGTGAAATCGTCGGCATCAGAACAAGGATGCGGGAAGTGGTCCGTGGGCAGAAGATGTCATGGCCACTGGAATCCGCCATTGTGGACTGGCTGTTTAATTCAATCGTTCCGTTGATGTTTTACATAAATTCTATTTCAACGACGAGAGGGGACGACGAGGAAAGGTTTAAGGCGGAGATTCCCGCGCTTTACGGGAGACTTCACGGGGATATTGAGTCCAGGTTTGAGGATATGCTGTTGATTCTGGCATGGTTATCGGCAGCCGAAGGCAAGAGCGTTGCCCTGCGGGGTTCAGCGGGAGTGCGTGAATTTGATTTCGCCCGGCTGCTGAAAAGAATCAAATCCACTGGTCGTCAAAAGCCTGGCCGCGCCAGTGAAAGGGGATCCGGTCCTTGGAGGATTTCAAGCAGTCCGGTTGCGCTGTGGAGGCAGGCACAGAAGAGGCACGCGGAGATTATCGATAAGATAAAGAAGATAAATTCGCTGGCTACCCGTCTATTCAGCGACCTGTCCAAGGAGGATCAACACTACTATGAGAAGAAAGCAAAAAAAAGATTGTTAATGTATCATCTGGCCAATATCGCTTTGATAGGGACGGTTGTTTTAGGCGCAATATATGAGAAGGCGATATCGTCGTATGTGATGCCGTATATCGCACCAAACTCCTGTTTGATGTTTTTGACCGCAGTGAGTATCGTGATTATGTTTTTGTCGAGCGGGGTCATTGCCATCTATGAAATAGGTGAATTGTTAAAGTGGTTGATAGGGGATGAGGCATTTACCGATGGGTACAGGGCTATAAGAGATGATCTTTATATGGAAAAGAAGCTAAAGGACATTAAAGCATTGGACGCGCAGCTTAAGGGGATTGAGCGGGTCATAAGAATATTTAGGCATGGTTCATATAAAAATAGACTTTTTGTTTTGAGGGCCATACCAAAGGTATATGCGCCCAAACTGCGCCTGCCCCCGCGATGGGCAAAACGGTTTGAAATATGGAAAACAAAGGCCATGAATGTTGCGCCGCGTCTCACCGGATACATAAATGTCAGGGAGACTCTTCGCTCTTTTACTCAAGAGGAGATTGCGATATTATTCACAGAGATCATGATCCTAAGAGATGATGACCAGCATGTCCGTGCCGCCGCTCTTAAAGCGATACAATATTTTCTCAAGGCCGATCCATCCCTTGCCGCGCCGGCTTTCAAAACTTTGAACAAAATGCTGGATAAAGACCCGGACGCCGCCATCGCGGGGCTGCGTCGTTTGGCTAAGGGGCTTCGAGGTCTTGCCAGGCGCGAGCTCGCGCTGAATATCCTTGTCGCCTTTTTGAAATACGGCGATGCCGTGCATGGCATGTTTACAGAACTGGCGCAGGAAGGTTTTTACCCGGATGTCGTCTACAACCGCGCCAGCACGGTGTATGCCCAAAAGCTTGGCTGGCCGGGCTGGGCCATCGGCAGCATCAACGTTATCAGCTATGGGTTTATAGAGGGGACAAGGGAGGAATTTAAGAAATACGGCATGCGTCTCCATACCCCTGTCAATACACGCATCATTATTAAGGAAGGCGCCAAGTTCGACAAATTTGGTTTTGTGGATGCACAGTTTGCGCAGGTTAAAAATGAAAGGCGTTTACAAAACTTCCTTTTGTTTGAGCCGGGCTACCGCGCCTGGCAGGAGACGGAAGCTAAAGATGCCCACTCCGGCGATCCGTATCCTCTCGGCATAGCCTCGAACGGTTACGCGGGTTATTATCTGATGCCCTGGGGCGAGGCGATGAGCAACTGCATGTTGTTTGGAAAGTTCCGCGAAGATTACCAGAAGACAAGATCGATGTTGCAGCAGGATGCCCTCTGGAAGCTCTGCCATGAGGCCTGGAACAAGCTTTGGAAGGAAACCCGCTCTGTCTTTGACATCGTTATGTTCCGTCGCGGCAGGAACAATGAAGGACAAATGGAACGCTCTCTTCAGATCAAGCCGGAGTTTACAGAGAAGGTTATGGCGCGGACGTCCCTCAGCAAGGTACAGGCTTTAAAGTTCATCCAGATCGGACTTAACACAATGGACGTCGTGGATGTGTTCAAATTAGGTTTTCTCCTGAATTATTATTACTGGATTTCCGGGCATAAGCGGGCCGGTGATGTTCGCTTCGCCACGTTTGAGTCGCTCCACAAGCAGACAATGGTCAAGGATCTGGAGGAGTTGGTCAATGCTCCGCGTCAAGGCCGGCAGGAGAACAGCGCCGCGTCCGGGCAAGGCGTGAGTTTCTGTATTCCCAAAGACTTAGCCGGGAGGCTTTCCTTAAAACGCGCTTTCTACGAAGAAAATATTCCTGTCAGGGATGGCTATCAGCTTCTTGAATATTTAGAGACCGTCGGATGGGTGCCTGCGGGAGAAGGAAAGCCTGTCAGCCCATTGGCAAAAAAATCCGGTTTCACGTTAAAGATCCTTGAAGGCCTGAAATCCGGGAAATTAGTCCTGAAGATAAAAGACGGCGTCCAAGATACGGTTTATGACATGAGCCAGGCTTCGGATTTTGCCACAGGCGCGTCGTTGACGCTGGATGTTAATGCGCGGCGCGGGACCAAGGGTGTTGCGCCGGCGCCCGTGGCATCTCTGCCTCAAAAGACATCGGGGGAAGAGCAGACGCGGGAACTTGTGGGCGGCAAGGCCGTCGCTGTTGATGTCCCGCATGGCGCGCCTCTTAAGCCGGAAGAAAATCCGCGCAAGGACAGCCCGTCCAAAGCGGATGAGCCCAAGGCAGAGGCTGTTGAGTTCTCCCGCAGGCTGGCAGAGATTAAGGCAGAGGCTGTTGGGCTGGAGAACACATTAAAAGATCTGGATAGAGATGTCCTTTCTGTGACGGAGACAATGAAACAGGGCGAAGAAGAGAAGGCCGGGCTGGAGGGCGCGATCCATGAGTTAAAATCGGAACTCCAAAGGGCATTGGCTGATGCCAGGGAGCATCTTGCCGGCGCCATAAAGGCCAGCCTTCAGTATCAGGAGGACCGTCTTCATACTCTCCTTAATACCCTTCAGGATTCCCAATCCAAGAAAGACAAGCTTGAAGAAACGAAAAAACAAACCGCGCGCCGGCTTGAAGAAATCCGGCAGGAGATGGCGGAGATGGCAAGCCGGATCCAGTCCGGCGGGGAAGAACTCCCGGGAGACGACGTAGCCTCCTCGCCGGTAAGAGGCAGAGAAGATGCCAGCCGATTGGAGCCGGAGAACTTTTATCTTGCCGTTGTTTCTATTTTGGGTTCAACCAGCCGGGATGTTTCTTTGGGAAGGAGGGTTTTAATATGGACAAACACGACTCCGGAGCCTTCTTCCTCAATTTTCTTTGCCAACTCAAGATTGGATTTGGACAACTCCGGATCAGAATCAACAAGGAATACAATTTCTTTATTGGGAGGCAGCTTGTCCCCGACCTCCGGATTGGCGACGATGTACCTGGAGAATTCGGAAGAGATTTCGAGGTTCTTTTCAAACAATTCTTTTTCAGTCATTTCTTGCCTCCTTAAGGAATTTTTCTCTATAAAGTTCCCAGTTATTTTTAAGGTCTTCTTCAGCAAAAATAAGCGCCTCATTGTAGTCTTGCAGGAAAAGAGAAGTCTTCTCCACCCTTCCGTTGTGATGAATAAAATCGCGATGAGCGAATCCATGAGCCGTATCGTAACGAATCACAGGGTACCATTTCTGATTATGATGTATTTCCAATTGGACGCTGAAATTTATAACTTTCTTTTTAAAATGGGTATGCTTGTGCCTTCTGCGGCAATCAGCATTCAAACGTACGACAAATTCTTCCATTTTAGAATCAACCATGCTAGACAAGGTATAACACCTTCTCCAGAACGTGTCAAGAATCTAATGGCTGGAATTCGGGAATTATCCGCCTCCTCGCCCCTTGATGAGCGAGGGACTTCCTTCGACTTCGTCCTTCGACAGGCTCAGGACTCGTCCCGAGCGCAGTCGATGGTTCGACTACGCTCACCATCGACACTGAGCAGAGTCGAAGTGTCGATGGACTTCGCGCAGGAGGCTTCGCGTTCGTCGCCCCGCCCGCCTCTCGGCGAAGCCGGGGGCCAAGGGCGGAGCTCCTCGCCGGTGGAGGAAGACAGGATCAAGCCAATTCTCAGCCGCTTAGCTCCCGCCGGTACGCCTCAGCTGATAATTTTAAAGAAGGCGCAAAAGGGGATAGGGGCCTCCGGCGGCAGATTAGGAATATTCGGCTCGATGTGTAATCCCCTGACAACGACCCACATGGAATTAATCAATGAGGCCGTCAAAACATTCCAATTAGACGAGATCGTCATCGTCGTTACGAAAAATCCTCCTTATCGCCGGGAGATAGAGGCTCCTTTGCATGATAGGCTTAGGATGCTTGAGTTATTTTCGCTCAACAAATCAAAAATGTCTCTCGCTGTTGACAACAGCGGAGATTTCCTGGATATGGCGAGGTTATTGAAAGATAAGTATCCTTCCGGCACAGAGCTTTATTTTATTACCGGCCTGGATACAATGGAGGCGGTGACCGGGTGGCCGCCGGGGGCCTCTGAACGGTATTTAAAGGATTTATTTACAAGCGCACATTTTATCGTCGCTCCCAGGGGCAGCAGACTTCAGCAGAAAAGGCTTAGAGCAAGGATGCGGATGTACATAAGACAAGCGCGTGTTAAGGATTTGGCTGAATCGCGGATAAAGGAGATGCCGTTTGCCGATGCAAGGCGGGAAGATTCCTCGGATCAGGTCAGGCAGTTAATCCGGCAGGGCCGCAATGTGCGCGCTTATGTCCCCGGCGGTATATTTAACTATAGGGTTATGCCTTTGATGAACAGTGCAACAGGATTTCGTGCCCATCGTATGCTGGAAGTGGTAGTCAAGGGCATAACCCTATTTAACTATATGAAAAAATATGGACTTTATGCGGACAAGTGGGCGTTTGCCCAATTGATCCTCCCCGGGAATGTCACAATGGAGCAGTTGATCGCCATGCATGTCATGGAAAAACTGCCTCCGGGCGCAGAATCTCCGCGCCTTATCGGCGTCATGGGCCCGCGTGCCGGCGGCTCTACCACCGAAGCAAAAACCCTCGCCACCTTCCTCAGGAAAAAAGGTTATAACGTCTTAATAGTCACGACGCACAATTTCCTAAAGCCCGGACCCGAGCGCATCCTGGATTATAAAAAGAGGCGGATGCGTTATACGGGTTACAATCCCAAATCCGTGTATCTGGATCAAATGACCGACGCGATCGCCGATTTGAAGGGAGGCCGCATGGTCTTTATCCCGCGATATGATTTTGAGAAGCAAAAAGCGACAGGCCGCAGGGAAATAAATCCGCAACGATATGATTATATTATCATTGAGGGTTTAGTTACCTGGACGACGCCGAAGCTGCGTTCCCTTTTTGATTTAAAGATTTTTATGAAGGTGGATAAACATCTTGAGCTTGAGAGGATGCTGAAGCGGGATACCAGAAAATATAAACGCGCTGAGGGAGAAATACGCCGTTATCATAAACACCTGGTGATAGATTACCCAAGATGGATGCGGGATAAGGTAAAGTTTGCGGATATTTTAATCGAAGATAACCGTGTTTATTGGGTCAATGAAAGATGGCAGACGGATTTTGAGAAATTGATTAACGGCGAGATCAGCCGTCTTGACGGCGGGGCCGGCCAGGAAATTATTGATGCCATTCACCAGGCTTCGGACCAGCGCTGGGATACGCTTATTGATTTGATGGATAAGAGTATGGGTGATAAGGCGCGTATTTTGGAAGATATCAAAGGGTTAAATATACTGGAAATCGGCTGCGGCGGCGGGGCGATCCTTGCAGGGATCTTGAATAATATCAAAGGTGCCCGTGTTACCGGCGTCGATTATAACGGATATCTTATCGCAAAGACAAAAGCGCGGTTCGCCAGGAAATTCCCGCAGGCGGAATTTTATTTAAGGGACATATGCCACTGGTACGATAAAGAGCGTTTTAAGGGCAAGTTTGATGTTGTTGTTTTAGGTTCGACCTTTCATGAGATTGCATCGATTTATGGCATGAAGAAGGCCCAGGAAGTGTTTGATCTTTGCTATTATTTCTTGAAGCCCGGCGGGCGATTGATTGGACGAGACGGCATCAAGCCAGAAAGAGGCAGGGTTGTGTTTTATCCGCGGACGGATTTTGGAAGAAAGCAGTTGATGAAATTCGTACGTGATTTCAAACGCAGAAAAATAAAAATTTTTGCCCCGTCTACAAAGGAAAGAATCAAGGATTTAGAAGATTATTTTATAAGGCACGGCCCTAAAGCGGCCGTTGAGATGCCGAAAGCCGATTTTTACGAACTCCTGGTTAAATATATATACACAAAACCCTACAGCTGGAAGGATGAGATGGAGGAGGCGTTTGGGGCGGTGATGGAAAGCCAGTACCGGGCCATGCTTTCCGCGTCCGGGTTTAAGATACGTAAATTCATTACCTATAAACTGGATTATCTTCTTAAGGAGCACTGGATAAAAGATTTTGCGATCATCGAAGGGGATTATCCTGACAGCCATGTATATTTTGTGGCAGAGAATCCAGCCTCCTCGCCGGTTTCGTTCGCCCATCTCAAAGAGCCGTTCAGGAAGGCGTATCTTCGGGCCGGGGCAATGGCCTGGTCGCTTGCGCACAACAACAGGCTCAACCCCGAATACAGGAGGTTGCAGCGTATCGGCGAGGCGCTTCAGGCGGCAGCTCAAGCGGATGAAGTGTTTGTTGCCGGCGGGATTAAGTTCAAATTAAATAATAGGGTTATGCCTTTGATGAACAGTGCAACAGGATTTCGTGCCCATCGTATGCTGGAAGTGGTAGTCAAGGGCATAACCCTATTAAATAATCCCGCTGCCGGCCCGGGGGAATTTTATGCTGTAGATGGCCGCGAGGCGGGCCTTAAGGTTTCCCTGTCCCGCAAGGTGATGGGTATCAACAGGGAATTATTCCGCGGGATCGACGATGATGAAGCCGCGTTTGTTCTGGCGGGAAAGATGAGCGGAGATGACGTGAAGGGCTTGAGGCTGGCTTCCAGAGCCGGCTATCATTGGATCGGCGGCTTGACAATCTGGCCTAAACTGTATGCCTCTCTCGAGGCTTTTGGTCCTTTGATCCGCGCTTCGGAAACAAAATCCCATGTCTTAGACGACGCTAAAATAGCAAGACTTCTTGAATTTTCTGTGACGTCTTTGGCCGGAGAAGACGGTCTTGGGCGCGGCAGAATCGCCCCGGCCGCAAAGATGGTGATGCCGTTGTGGATGCCCCGGTCCTGGCGCCTGATATGGAAGGGCTATCAGGATGTTTTAGTGTCCGGTCTGTATAAGAATCAGAAGGGGAGGTGGCTTAAGAAGGTTGCGGCGCATAATCAGCGTCTTGAGCAAAGAATGCTTGAGGCGGCTGAGGCGGGGCCGCTTCGCAAAATTATAGAAAAAAGAGGCGGCAGGACGCCCGAGGGGAGATTGACGTATCTGAGGCTTTTGCGGTCGCATCGCCTGCGGGATAAAGAGATGCGGATCCCGGACGAAGATGACCTCGGGGATCTTTGGCCGTTGTCACATGATAACTACGCGCGCGTCAGGATAGAAGCCGTCAAAATTCTGGGTAAGATATTGCGCGACAGCTTCTCTTGCGAAACGAAAAGAGAGACGCGGGATGGCATCGAGGAGCTTTTGCAATTGAAGCGCTACGATATCCATCCTTCTGTCCGCCGCGCGGCTGAAGAGGCGCTGGAAGCTTTTGGAATCGGGAAAGGGTCTCGAAAACAAGGCGCCTCCTCGCCGGTGGACAAAGACGAAGAACGGACGCAAGAAAAGCGGGTATTGTTGGACAAGATGCCCGGTTTCCCCGCGGCTTTGCCTGTGCCGTTTTTTGACAGCAGGGAGAGCGGCTTCAGCGGACTGCCTTTGTGGACCGGCGGCCTTGTGCGGTCGGGCGCGCTGCCTGCCGGCCTGCCGGTGGTCCATTTCGATAAAAGCAGGGAGGAAGGTTTTTATTCCTGGATTTCACCGGTCACGGGAG
>JACROV010000096.1 GCA_016214285.1 Candidatus Omnitrophota bacterium
ACGAGAGATTTGATCCATGGGCTTGGCCCTCCGGATAATTAAGATAGTTGATTTCCTGGGGGGAGGCAAGCACAAAAATCAGAACTCTCTGTAAAAACAGAACTTAAGAAGATCAAAAGCTAAAACTTTTGACAATACGCCTAGAAATACAGAGGCATTAAATATGAATGATGAACAGCGAGTGCCGTGTTATGGCAACTAATACTCAAAATATTTGTGAGGCACAAGACTTAGGCCTTATTGACTACGCCGCCTCGTACGGGATCCAGAAAGAGTGCGTGGCGCGGGTGTTGGCAGGCGGGGCGCAGGTCTTGCTTTTGTGCGAGCACCCGGCTGTGATCACGCTCGGCCGGCTGGCGCAAGAGGCGAACATTTTAAATCTGGAGGCGATCAACCGTCAGGGCATCCGCGTTGTCCCCATTGACCGCGGGGGGGACGTGACCCTGCACGCGCCCGGGCAGTTGGTGGTTTATCCGATCCTGAACCTCGCGCCCTGCCCGCCTGTCCCGCGGAGCGGGACCTACTCGGCAGGCAGGCAGGGTAGCCGCGACTTACGGCTCTATATGCATAAGCTGGAACAAGTTACCATTGCTTTATTGAAGAGTTTTGATATAGTGGCTAGTAGATTTTCCGGGAAAACAGGCGTTTTTGTGGGGCCGGATAAAATTGTTTCCTTGGGAATTGGTGTTCGCAAGTGGGTGACGTACCACGGCTTGGGCCTCAACGTCAATACGGATTTAAAATTGTTCGAATTGATCAAGCCATGTGGTCTGGATGTTCGCATGACTTCGATAGCCCGGATCAAAGGTAACCCGGTTGATATGAGCAGGGTTAAACAGCAATTGGTCGAATGTTTCAAAAAGGGATTTGGTTATGAGTTTTGTTACACTGCCTGAACTGGGTGAAGGAATAGAAAAAGCCACGGTGGCCTGCTGGCATTATAAAGTGGGCGATCGTGTTACGCAAGACGATGACGTGGTGGAAGTCGTCACCGACAAGGCCGTGTTTAACGTCGTTGCCGGAGCTTCCGGGATTCTGCGGGGGATCCTGGTCAGAGACGGTCAGGAAGTCAAAATCGGCGAAGCGCTCGCGGAGATCGAATGAGTAAACAACGCGTATTGCTCATGTATATCTCAAAGGTTTCCGGACACCGGCAGGCAACGGTCGCCATCCAGCAGGCCCTGCGCCAGCTTGATCCTGAGATAGAAGTGCCGGCCATCAACGGTTTCGGCTACACTTATCCGATCCTGGAGAAGATCGTCAACAAGGCCTACCTGAGCGTCATCAAAAGGACGCCGAAAGTCTGGGATTATCTCTACGATAACCCAAAGATCGTCAAAAATTCGCAGTCGATCCAGAATTTCCTCCATAAAACCAGCCATGAAAAAATTGAGAAACTGATCCAGCGCCACCGGCCGCAGGCGATCGTCTGTACGCAGGCGTTCCCCTGCGGTATGGTCGCGGACTATAAAATATCCCATAATCTCGATATCCTGCTCATCGGTGTCCTGACGGATTTTTCGCCGCATTCGTACTGGATCAATGAAGGAGTGGATTATTACGTGGTGCCTTCCGAAGAAGTCAAGGAGCGGTTGGTGGTCAAGGGGGTCGCGCCCGAGCGCGTGCGGGTCTACGGGATTCCGCTGCGCCCCCGGTTCAACGAGCCGGTCGACCGCATTGCGATCGCTGAAAATATGGGCTTGGACCCGAATGTGCCGACGATCCTGGTGATGGGCGGCGGACAGGGCTTGGGGCCGATCAAAAAGATCGTCAAGGCGCTGGGGAAGATGAATATGTTCGTCCAGATCATCGTCCTTTCCGGGGTCAATAAAAAGATCGTGAACAGCCTGCGGCGTTACGCCGCCAAGGCGGATAAAAAGATCCTGGTCTTCGAATTCGTCACTAATGTCGAGGAGCTGATGACGTTGGCGGATCTCATTGTCACCAAGCCCGGTGGCATGACCACCGCCGAAAGTCTCACCAAAGGACTGCCGATGGTGGTCATCAATCCGATCCCCGGACAAGAGATGCGTAATACCGACTTTTTGATCCAGCAGGGCATTGGCATCCGCGTGCATGACGTCGATGATATCGGGGGGGAAGTCGAGGTGCTTTTACGCTCGCCCGAACGTCTCGCCGCCATGCGCAAGGCGGCCTTGGCGCATGCCAAACCGCACGCTTCTTTGGACATCGCGCGGTTGATCCTGGGGGCCTCCTCCTCCGGACAACAGGCGCCCACCGCCCGGATCCATTTAACGCCGGAACTCACCGAGAAGGCTTTCCCCTGAAAGGGACACAGGTATGTTCAAATATTATCTTTATAGGTTCGCGCGGTTTCTTGTCAACCGATTATCGTTGGTGACGTCCTATAAACTGGGCGTTATTTTATCGGATATCCAGTATGTTTGTTCTTTCCGGGACCGGCGCGCGGTGCGCAATAATTTACAGAAGATCCTGCCCGCCGGGGCGGACCTATCGGCCATGACCCGGGAGGTGTTCCGGAACTTCGGAAAATATCTGGTGGAGTTCCTCCGGATGGACGGGATGGTCAATCAGGATTTTATCGCGCGTCGGGTCAAGATCGAGAATATTGATCGGATCGCGCGGGCGCTGGAAAAAGGCAAAGGGGCCATTATCATGACGGCGCATATCGGCAACTGGGAGCTCGGCGCGGTTTTGCTCAATATGCTGGGGTATCCTCTGATGGCGGTCACCCTGCCGCATAAAGAACGTCCCGTTAATGACCTGTTTAATCATCAGCGCGAGGTTCACGGGATCACAGTCGTAGCGACCCATAACGCCATTCGTAAATGTATGGAACAGCTTAAGAGTAACAAGATCATTGCCATCGTGGGCGACCGCGACTTTACGGTCAAAGGCGGCGAATTGATCGATTTTCTCGGGGCCAAGGCGTTGATCCCCAAAGGGGCCGCCATATTCTCGAAAAAAACCGGCGCGCCGATCATCCCGACATTTTTGATTCGTGAACCGGATGGCACGTTCCGGCTTTCTATCCTCGAGCCGATGTTTCCTCCGAAGGAGAAGGAGGCGGATGCGGAGGGCCTTCCCCCGGCAGGCTCCTCCCGCAGGGAGCCTCTCGGCCTGTGGCCAAAGGCTCCCTGCGGGGAGGAGGAAGAAGAGGCGGTCCGAAGGATCATGCGCCGTTATCTGGCCGTCATCGAAGACCAGATCCGCCGCTATCCGACGCAGTGGCTGCTTTTTCGAGAATTCGCCGTTTCTTCCGTTCCGTTCCGGAATGGAACGGAACGGAACAGAGCGGAAAAAACGAATACCCAGGATATGAAAAACCTGCCTGACCGTAGACAGGAATTATCAGCGTATTGATTATGGCAAAAATTTGCGTCCTAATTCCGGTTCTTAACGAAGCCCAGACAATCGCCACGGTGGTCAGTTCCCTGCGCGCCCAGAACCTCGATGTCGTGGTCATCGACGACGGTTCGACGGATGATTCCGGCGCGATCGCCCGGCGCAACGGCGCTGCCGTCGTCCGTCATGAGATCAAGAATGGCAAGGGCCAGTCCTTGCGTGACGGGTTCCGTTACGCCCTTGAGCGCGGTTACGACGGAGTCATTACGATGGACGGCGACGGACAGCATGACGCGGCGGACATCGGGCAATTCCTGCGGCTGGCCGCGAAGGAACGTCCCGGCATAATTGTCGGCAACCGGATGGCCGATCCCCGGGGAATGCCCTGCGTCCGGTATCTGACCAACCGGTTTATGTCGTCTTTGATCTCCAGCGCCTGCGGACAGCGTATTCCGGATACTCAATGCGGGTACCGATATATCGATTCCCGTATTTTGCGTGAAGTGCCTTTGGCCTGCGATGGTTTCGAGATCGAGACCGAGATATTGATGAAATCCGCCAAACGGGGGTTTCGCGTCGATTCGGTGCCGGTCACGACGATCTATCGCGACGAAGAAAGCAAGATCAATCCCTGGAAGGACACGATCCGTTTTATCACGTATTTTATCAAGGAAATCCGTTCCCCGGCGCAGGGCGATGGAAAAGGGAACAGGTGATAGATGATGAGCCAGAAAATTCTCTTGGCGGCAGAGATGGACAGCCGGTTGTTTTACGGTATCCTGGCGGCTTCGTTCGTTGCTCACGGGACGCTCATCGCGGGATCATCGCTCCTTACTCATCGTATCAAGATCTTCGCGAAACCGGTTAAACCCATCGAAGTGACCTATGAAACGATCAGGGAGGAGCCCGGGAAGCAACCGCAGAACAGTTTTAAAGAGGTGCAGATCGTCAAATCCAAAGAACTTTCCCCGGAATTTCCGGTTGATGTCAAAGTCATTTCCCGGAAGTCTGATATTCTTTCTTCGACACATAACGATCTCCGTGAGCTGACAAGGCCGGCACAGCGCGTTGAGTCAAACGAAAAACAGATGCCCGGCATAAGATCTTTAGGCGGTGAACGCAAGATCACGGTACCACTGTTACAATCCGAGAAAATGACGAACCCTAGATATTTAGATTATACCCAGGGTATCCGTCAAAGCATCGAACGGCGGGCCTATCATTATGCGCGAAGCGCCGATTTTGCTTCCGGTGAAGTTTATCTGACCTTTGTTTTGACCTCAACGGGAGCTTTGGGCGCGGTTAAGATCATTCCGGAAAAGACACATGCCAGCGCTTATTTGCAGAATATAGGCATACGCAGTATCCAGGAATCCGCGCCGTTTCCGCCGTTCCCGCCCGACCTCGCGTTCCCGGAACTGACCTTCAACGTGATCATTTCTTTTGAGCTCGAGGAATGAAGGAATGAGGGTAATTGACAATAAGCAGCGAAGATGTTATTCTAAACTCTGTCTTGGGAAAAGGAACGACCGTTATGAATAGAGAAAAATCCGTCGACGAATCTTGGAAAGAATCCGCCGCGCAGGAAAAAGAGCGGCTGGAGCATATAGCGCGCGGGGGAGGTGCGGATAAGACATCCGCCCGGGAAAATCCGCAGGCGCCAGCGCAATCTCCCGCGGGTTCCCGGCAGCCGTCCCAGCCCCAAGACGTTCCCTGTCACACGCACGAAGAGCCTCCCGGCGCCTACGAAGCGGATTTTGTCAATTACATCAGCAGCCTTGCCTACCAAGCGATGGTTTTCCTGGGAGAGATCCCCAACCCGGTCACGAACACCAGCGAAAAGAACCTGGAGCAGGCCAAATTTGTTATCGAGACGCTCATTTTGCTTCAGGAAAAGACCAAAGGGAATTTGACCCGGAAGGAAAGCGACGTGCTTAACACGGCGGCATATGAACTGCAAATGAAATTTGTTGAAGTATCTGAAAAGGAAACGGTATGATCGACAAGGTGCTGCTCACGATGTTGGCTTGTCCCGCCTGCCGTGGCGATGTCGAGGAAAAAAATGGAATGATCATCTGCGCGAGCTGCGGGCGGCAATATCCGGTGCGTAACGGGATCCCCATTATGTTAGTTGATGAAGCCGAGAAGGGTAAATAGTAAATAGTGGATAGTAAATCGCTTACCATATACCATTCACCATATACGAAACGATGGGGGTAGTTTGAACAAAATCTTAGTCATCCACGGCCCCAACCTCAATTTGCTTGGCCAGCGTGAACCGGATGTTTACGGTAAAACGACCCTTGCGGAGATTAATCGTCGTTTGCAGAAGCTCGCTAAATCTAACCGCGTTGAACTTGAGATCGTCCAGTCCAATCACGAAGGCGAGATCGTGGATACGATCGGCCAGGCCAACAAACGCGGATTCAAGGCCATTTTGATCAATCCGGCGGCGTATACCCACACGAGTGTCGCCATCCGCGACGCGGTTGCCGCCGTGGCCATTCCGACCGTCGAGGTGCATCTGTCCAACATTTACGCGCGGGAAGAGTTCCGGCACACCTCGCTCATCTCGCCGGTCTGCCGCGGCCAGGTGAGCGGCTTTGGCGCCAACAGTTACGTCCTGGGATTAGAAGCCGTCATCGGTTTCATCAAAAAATAACCTTTCTTCGTGAATTCCCGGATCAAACAACTCATCAATACCTTCAAAACGCGTCATATCGACGCGCTTTTGGTCACCCAAGACACCAACATCGCGTATCTGACGCATTTTCCCGCCTCAGAATCGTGGCTGCTTGTTGGCAAACGCAAGGCGTCTTACATCACCGATTTTCGGTACATCCTTGAGGCTCGTAAGGGTTTAAAAGGGATCGGGGTTGTGCGCTACATTAAGAGTAAAGGTGAAACGCTTTTTCAGACCTGCCGTCATCAAAATATCCGTCGTCTTGGCTTTGACCCCAATCATGTGACCCTCGCCCAGTATCAGGCGCTCCAAAAACAAGGTCTTCGCCCGGGCAAATTGGTCGCGGCACCTCATTTGGTTGAAGCCTTGCGGGAAACCAAGGACGCGACAGAGATCAAATACATCCGGCAAGCCCTGGCCATCCATAAACAAGCCTATCAGCTGGTCAAAAATCTCATCCGCCCGAATGTGACGGAGCAAGATATCCTTTCGCGCCTGGAAAATTTCGTCCGGCATAAGGGGGTGCGGTTTTCCTTTCCGCCGATCGTGGCTTCGGGGCCGAATTCCTGCTATCCGCACGCCAAAGTTACCGGCCGCAAACTTAAGAAGAACGATATTGTGCTGGTGGACATCGGGATTGAGGTCAAAGGTTATAAGTCCGACTTGACACGTATGTTCTTTTTAGGTAGAATACCGCCGCTTGTTCAAAAAGTTAATGACGCTGTAGCGGTTGCGCAGCTTAAAGCTATCGAAAAGATACGTCCCGGTGTTCCCGTGGCGGAACTGGATCTGGCGGCACGTAACCATTTAGCAAAAAACGGGTTATCCCAATATTTCGGGCACGCACTCGGCCACGGGGTGGGACTCGATATCCACGAGTCACCGCGTCTGTCGCAATCTAACCCTGCGGTTCTCAAGGCAGGCATGGTCATAACGATCGAACCGGCCGTTTACATCCCGCACCGGTTCGGTATCCGTATCGAAGACATGGTTCTTATAACCCCAAAAGGATGTGAGGTATTAAGTGGCGATATCCATCAATGAGATCTCTTCCGAAGTAGGCATTCGCATCGACAATGATATTTACGCTGTATTGGAATATCACCACGTTAAACCCGGCAAAGGAAGCGCCTTCGTCCGGGTAAAGCTCAAGAACATCAAAACAGGCCAGGTTCTCGAACGAACGTTTCGCAGCTCCGAGCGGATTGAGGACGTTCCCCTGGAGGAAAGGCGGTTGCAGAATCTTTATCAAAGCGGTGATTTTTATCATTTCCTTGATAATACCACCTACGAAGAGGTCCTCGTCCCCAAGGCCGTCATCGGAGAGAATGACGCGCGGTTCCTCCAGGAAAATCTTGAGGTGCGCGGTATCTGCCACAATAATGATATTTTGAAGATCGTCCTGCCGACATTTATTATCGCGGAAATTACGCACAGTGATCCGGGTATCAAAGGGGATTCGACGCGCTCGGGAACAAAGCCGGCCACAATCGACACCGGCGCCACCATTTCTGTTCCATTGTTCATTAATACCGGAGATCGCATTAAGATCGATACCAGAACCGGAACTTATGTCGAGAGGGCACAAAAATGAACCTTAAAGAAATCCGGGAAATCATCAATCTCATGAATGAGCACGATCTTTCGGAGATAGAGCTCGAGCGCGAAGGCACCAAGGTCAAGATCAAGAAAACCCAGGGCGAAGCGATGGAGGTCGTGCGCCGCCAGCCGCCGGATTATTCCATTGAAACGCACGTTGTCGCCCAACCCGGTTCCTCCGGAGAGAAAGCCGCAGGGACCTCCGGCCGCAAGGAGATCAAATCCCCGATGGTCGGAACATTTTACCGCTCACCCTCACCGGAAGCGCCCGTGTTCGTGGAGATCGGGCAGACCGTGGAGATCGGGCAGGTCGTGTGTATCGTGGAAGCCATGAAGCTGATGAACGAGATCAAATCCGAAGTGCGCGGCAAGATCGTCGAGATCCACATCGAGAGCGCCCAGGCGGTCGAATTCGGGCAAACATTATTTTCGGTAGAACCTCTATAAAAATTTGATATGTTTTCAAAAATATTAATAGCCAATCGCGGTGAAATTGCTCTGCGCGTCATCCGCGCCTGCCGTGAAATGAACATCCAGACGGTGGGCGTCTATTCCGAATCGGACAGCGATTCCCTTCACGTGCGCTTCGCCGATGAGGCGGTGTGCATCGGCCCGGCCGCGAGTCTGGACAGTTATCTGAACATCCCCGCCATCATTTCCGCCGCCGAGATCACTGATGTGGAAGCCATTCACCCCGGGTACGGTTTTCTCGCCGAAAACGCCCATTTCGCGGAGATCTGCGAATCGTGCAACATTACCTTTGTCGGGCCTTCGCCACAGGCTATTCGCGCGATGGGGGACAAGGTCGTCGCCCGCGAATCGATGCGCAAGATCGGCGTCCCTTTAACGCCGGGATGCAAAGGGGTCGTCACCACCAAAGAGGAAGCGATCGCCATTGCCAAGGCTATCAAATATCCGGTCATCATCAAGGCCGCGGCCGGCGGCGGGGGCAAAGGCATGCGGGTCTGCCATAACGACGTGGCGCTGGTCAGCTCTCTGACCGTCGCGCAAAGCGAGGCCGAGGCGAATTTCGGCAATGACACCGTCTATATCGAAAAATATATCCAGAACCCGCGGCATATTGAATTTCAGATCATCGCCGATGGGCAGGGGCACACCATTCATTTGGGGGAACGCGATTGCAGCATTCAGCGCCGACACCAGAAACTGCTGGAGGAAGCCCCTTCACCGGCCCTCGATGAAGAATTGCGCCGAAAAATGGGGGAGATGGCGGTCAAGGCCGCGCAAAGCGTAGATTATAAAGGGGTGGGCACCATCGAATTCCTGCTCGATGAAGACGGCAATTTTTATTTTATGGAAATGAATACGCGCATTCAGGTGGAGCACCCGGTTACCGAAATGGTCACCGGCATCGATATTGTCAAGGAACAGATCAAGATCGCCGCGGGCGAGCCGCTGAAGATCAAGCAGGAGGACGTCAAGATCCGCGGGGCTTCGATCGAATGCCGCATCAACGCTGAGGACCCGTATAATAATTTTATTCCTTCCCCGGGCAAGATCGAGGAATTGAACTTGCCCGGCGGACCCGGCGTGCGCATCGATACCCACATCTATCAGGGCTACAAGATCAGTCCTCATTACGACTCGATGGTCGCCAAACTGATCACGTTCGGCAGGACCCGCCAGGAGGCGATAGACATTATGCGCCGTGCTCTCGAGGAATTCTATGTCGCGCCGATCAAGACGACCATCCCGCTGCACAAGGAGATCGTCAGCCATCCATCGTTTTTGAAAGGCGATGTCACGACGCATTTTCTGGAGAAAATATTGAAAACCGACGCGGAGGCCCACAAATGAAGCAGCCCTATGAGATCGATCTGGGAGTCGTTCATATCCATAAAAATGTGGTAGCGGACATCGTCGCTTCCACCGTCGCGGACGTTGATGGCGTGAGCTTGATCCCGAAGAGCTTCGCGGAAAACTGCGGCGAACTTTTTGGACAAAAGGTTGTGGCGGGGGTCACGGTCAATGTCGATGAAAATAGCGATGTTAGCGTCGATATACAAGTGGTCGTCCGTTACGGGATGAACATCCCCGACATTGGGCGGCATATCCAGGATGTGGTAAGATCAATTGTCCAGAAAACCGTGGATATCAGCCTTAAAGAGATCAACGTTAATATTCAGGGCATAGAGAGGGGGCAAAAATGAACCTGTTTACCCGCGCGGCCATACTGTTCTATGTGACGATCATCCTTTTTCTGGGATGTTTTGCCATCCTGTACGTGTTCAATGTGCTTGCCTATAAAGATATCGTGGACCTGCTTTATATTACTTATCTGGACGATAACCTGCGTGTCGCCGTAGGGTGTATCGCGGCAGGATTATTATTCATCAATTTTATCCTGTATCGCCAGCTCGACGTCAACGCTCATAAAGAGAAGATCATTGCTTTTGACAATCCTTCCGGACGGGTCAGTGTCGCCTTGGCGGCGCTGGAAGACCTGATCCGGCGCACTATTTCCCGCTTTCCCGAAGTCAAAGAGAGCAAAGTGGACATCCGGGCATCGAAGCGGGCGTTGAGCGTCAAGATCCGCCTGGTGCTGTGTTCCGAAGTCAATATCCCCGAGTTGACCTCCATCGTCCAGGAAACGGCAAAGCGAAAGATCCAGGACATTATCGGTCTGGACGAACCACTGAATATTTCCGTTTATATCAGCAAGATCCTCGGGGATGTCGTCAAAGACAAGAAATCCGGCAAGAAGGAAGATCCAGAACAACGCCCCGGAGTTCAGGTGCCGTTCCAGGGCTATAGGGCTTAAAGACTATGCAAAAGATCGGTATTTTAACCGGTGGGGCCGATTGTCCAGGATTGAATTCCGTGATCCGGGCCGTGGTCCACAAGGCTATGCTCGAAGGGTATGTGGTCACCGGTATCAAGAATGGCTGGATGGGGCTCGTTGAAAATGACATGCGCATTGTGGATCTGCGGTTGACCTCGGGGATCCTCGATCGCGGCGGGACGATCCTGGGCACGAGTCGCTTGATCCCCCCTTTGGATAAAGCCCAAACGGCGTTGATCCATGAGAATTTTAAGCGTAGCGGCATGGACGCCGTTATCGCCGTCGGCGGGGAAGACACGCTTAAGATCGGGTTGGAGTTGTATAAACAGCACGCGATCCCTGTCGTGGGCGTTCCCAAATCCATTGATAACGCGCTTTCCGGAACGGATTATGCTTTCGGTTTCGACACGGCGGTCAACGTGGCCACGGAATGTATTGACCGTTTGCACACGACCGCCGAAAGCCATCACCGCATCATGGTCATCGAGGTCATGGGCCGTTACACGGGCTGGATCGCCCTTGAGGCGGGGATCGCCGGCGGTGCGCACATTATTTGTGTTCCCGAACTTCCCGTTAAGATCAGCGATATCTGCGATTTGCTCAAAGCCCGTCATAAACGCGGCAAGACTTTTAGTATCGTGGTCGCTTCGGAAGGAGCGAAGATCCTGGGATACGAAACGCCTTTTGAAGGCGAAGACCGCCGTAGCGGCCACAGGATCGGACGTGTCGGGGAGGTACTGGCGAATCTGATCGAAGAGAGTACCGGCTACGAAACGCGCGTCAGTGTTTTAGGACACATCCAGCGCGGCGGTACGCCGACGGCATTCGACCGGATCATCGGCACACGGTTCGGATTTAAGGCCGTGGAAATGGTCATGGTGAAGAAATTCGGGGAAATGGCAAGCCTGCGCGACAACAAAATGTGCTCGGTCAAGATCGAAGAGGCGGTGCGCCAGCATAAGACGATCGATGAAGACTTGTTCGCCCTTGCCAAAACGTTTTCCGTTTGAGCCTAAAAGGATTGTATATTGTATGAAGAAAGATATCGAACGGATTTTTCACGAATCCATCCGCGTCAAAGAAGAAACCCTCAAAAACAATAGCGACAAGATCGTTGAAGCCGTTGAATCCATCCGGGAACTTTTTAGTCGAAACGGCAAGATCTTCTTTTTCGGTAATGGCGGCTCGGCCGCTGACAGCCAGCATATCGCGGCGGAATTCATCGGCCGGTTCAAGAAAGAGCGACGGGCTTTACCGGCGATCGCCCTGACGACCGACACATCGATCTTGACCGCGCTGGGTAACGACTACAGTTTCGATATCATTTTCGCCCGCCAGATCGAAGGGCTCGCTCAACACGGCGATCTGGCCTTCGGCATCTCCACGAGCGGCAAATCCAAGAACGTCATTGAAGGGATCAAACAGGCGAAGAAAATGGGATTAAAGACGATCTCATTGACCGGGCGTAGCGGCGGGAAACTGGCTCCACTCACGGATATCAGCATTATTGTTCCTTCTTCGGAAACAGCCAGGATCCAGGAATCGCATCTGTGCGTCGCCCACGCGATCTGTGAACTGGTGGAAGAGAAAATTTAGGCACACGGGTGTGGATACGCATAAGAAAATTGTTGGTTTAAAAACGTTGCAACGCATCCTTGCCCGGTTAAGACGTCAGGGCAGAACGGTCGCTTTTACCAACGGGTGCTTCGATATTTTACATTTCGGCCACGTACAATATTTAGAGAAGGCGAAAGGCCATAACCGCGTCCTTATCATCGGACTTAATAGCGACCGGTCGGTGCGCAAGATCAAAGGGCCGCAGCGGCCGATCGTAGCGCAAAACGCGCGGGCGGCCGTGTTGGCGGCGTTGGCCTGTGTCGATTACGTGACGATATTTCCCGAAGATACCCCGCAAAAGCTTATTGCCGCGCTCAAGCCTGATGTCCTTGTCAAGGGTGCCGACTGGAAGGGCAAAGAGGTCGCCGGCAGCGACGTTGTCCGCAAATACGGCGGCAAAGTGGAATACGCCCGCTACGTCCCGCGGTATTCATCGACGAACATTATTGACGCGGTTCTTCTTCTTCGAGGAAGAAGAAAGTGCCAATGCGCCGCATGAAGGACGAAAAACTCTATCGCGTGATGGACGCGAACCTCAACCGGGCCAAAGAGGGATTGCGGGTTTGCGAGGATATTTGCCGGTTCGTGTATGACCATCGGCAGTGGACGGATGGTTTTAAAACGATCCGTCATCAATTGACCGACGCGGCAGCCGGGATCGGGGTCCTGAAGTTGGTGGCCGCGCGTCATATCGAAGGCGATGTGGGCAAGAAAACGGTCAACAGCGAACTTGCCCGCGAGAATGTTGATGATATTTTTTATGCCAACGCGCAGCGGGTCAAGGAATCGATCCGCGTGCTGGAAGAATTCGCGAAATTGAAGGACCGGCGCGTCGTTGAAGATTTTAAGAAATTACGTTACCGCATGTATGCCATTGAGAAGAAAATCACTGCGCAAGGCTGAATTGTATTTGATCCTGGACCGTCAGGTCAATAACGACGGCCGGTTATTTGAAATAACCCGGGAATCCATTCGCCACGGAGTGGATATTATCCAGTTGCGGGATAAACTCGGGACCGCGCGGGACACCCTGAGGTGTTTTAAAGGGATCCTGCGCGAGGTCAATGGCCGCGTGCCGGTCATTATGAACGATCGCGTTGACCTGGCGATCGCGGCGGGCGCCGATGGGGTTCATCTTGGTCAAGATGACGCTCCCATCAAGGCCGCGCGCCGGATGCTTGGAAGCAGGGCCGTGATCGGTGTGTCCTGTCAGAGTTACGAGCACGCCCGGCAGGCCCAAGCACAGGGAGCTGATTATATCGGATTCGGGTCGGTTTTTAAAACGCTCACGAAGCCCGGGCGCAACCCAATGAACCTGGATTTGTTAAAAAGAATTACCCGTGAGATCTTCATTCCCGTTTTTGCTATTGGCGGGATAACGGCAAGAAATATTCCGCTTTTACGGGCTATCGGCTGTCATCGTTTTGCTGTTTGTCGGGCCATTTGCCAGGCCCATAATATTAAGGAAGCGGTAAGTAATATCAGAAAAGAAATAAGGGTTGAAAATATTTCAGCAAATTAAGATTATGGAGATGAGATGAGGTCTTTTGAATACGGTTATTTCTTAGAGCAATCTATTTCGCAGGATATGCTTATGAGCGTTCGAGTGCTGGGTGAGCACCGCGGCCGCCAAAGTTTGTACCAAGAACAGTCCCCGCAGCTTCTGGAAACTTTGAAACGCATCGCCATGATTCAAAGTGTCGAGTCTTCCAACCGCATAGAGGGCATTATCGTGGAGCGAGACCGGATTGAAGCGATTCTCGCCAAGAAGGCAAAACCGCAGGATCGTTCTGAGAAAGAAGTGGCGGGATATCGAAATGTCCTCGCCGAGATTCATGCCAATGCGGGCCGCCTCACGCTGTCGCCTGACCTTATTCTTCGGTTTCACCGGGAAATGTATGCTTTGAGCGGCGAAAAAGGCGGCCATTGGAAAGAGAAAGACAACGCTATTCTGGAAGTCCGTCCTGACGGACGCCAAGTTGTCCGCTTTAAACCTGTTTCGGCTTTATCAACACCTTCTTTCATGAAAAAGCTTTGTCAGTTTTACCACCAGGCGATGAATGAACGCAAAGCCGAACCGCTTCTTATTATCGCCTCCTTTATTTTTGATTTTGAATGTATTCATCCTTTCCGGGACGGCAACGGCAGGATAGGGCGGCTTCTCACACTATTACTTCTTTATCAGGCTGGCTACGAAGTGGGAAGATTCATCAGCTTGGAGCGAATCATTGAAGACAGCAAGGAAATCTATTACGAAACGCTATTAAAAAGTTCACAGCATTGGCATGAAGACAAACATGATCTTCGCCCCTGGTGGAATTATTTTCTTGGCACTCTGATTGCAGCTTATAAAGAATTTGAAGACCGGGTCGGGGTTATTACTTCTGCCCGAGGAGCGAAGCGGGATATGATTCGCCAGACGATTGAACGATTGCCGAGTCGCTTCCGTTTCAGCGAACTTCACCGTGCTTGTGCCGGAGTGAGTTACCCAACGCTGAAGCGTACTCTTTTCGATCTCAAACGCGAAAAGAAGGTCAGATGCCTTGGCAAAGGCCGCGATGCCGAATGGGAGCGAATAGGATCATGAGCCATTAATAGGATCACGAAACGCCCATGTGATCCTATTGGCTAAAAGGGGTTGGGCTAAAAGGGACAGCGTTCCTTTTCCTTTTAGTAAAATAGAGGGGCATAAAATAGAGGGACACAATACTTAATTCTGGGATGACCCCATAAATGAAATTCTACGGGGCTGGTTTTTTGCGGGCGTAGTTCAATGGTAGAACCTCAGCTTCCCAAGCTGGTGACGTGAGTTCGATTCTCATCGCCCGCTGAATTTGCTTTTTCAAAAAAAGTAAATAGGGTTATGCCTTTGATGAACAGTGCAACAGGATTTCGTGCCCATCGTATGCTGGAAGTGGTAGTCAAGGGCATAACCCTAAAAGTAAATTCAGCCCCCACGTAATGTTTTGATTCGTTTGTTTTCCAAAACGAAACAGTGGGGGCTTGGAAAAGTAGAAACGGCAGGAGCAAGATGCTGAAAGTGGGGGACTGCAAGTCTGATATGTTTAAAACATTTCGTTATAATATTCGATTGTCGTACCTTGTCATGCTTTTGGCGTTGGCAGCTTCCGGCTGCGCGACGGTCAACACAAAGAAAGATTACATCGTTGGCGGATTTCCGGAGAAGGGCCGCCAGGGAGTGTACCATAAGGTCAAAAAAGGTGAAACGCTCTGGAGCATCGCCAAGACCTATGATGTGTCGATAAAGGAGGTCATTGACTCTAACCGTATCCCCAATGTCGCCCGTGTCGAAGAGAACCAACTGGTCTTTATCCCGGGCGTTCACGCGAGCAAAGAAATTACCGTCAACAAGGCCGAGGAGAACGGTTTCGCCTGGCCGGTGCGCGGGAAACTGATAGGCTATTTCCACGAACGTAAAGGGGCGTACTTCAACAAAGGGATCGACATCCAGGCCAGGGAAGGGGACACCGTCCGGGCGGCCCGGCGCGGACAGGTGGTCTTCGCGGATTACCTGATGGGCTACGGTTATACGGTTATTTTGAGTCACGCGGATGAGTTCTTTTCCGTGTACGCGCGTAACGGCAAACTTCTTGTCGGGTTAAACGATTCAGTGCATCAGGGGCAGGACATCGCGCGGGTCGGTCAGGGAGACAATCCGTCGCACGTGCATTTTGAGATCAGGAAACGATCGCTGGAAGACAATCCTCTTTATTACTTGCCATAAGAGGATAAGGCATATAAAATGACGAACATTGATTGCACTGATTTTTTATTGATTATACACTGGCTACATCAGTGTAATCCCGGTCTTGGATAAATCAGTGAAATCAGTGATTTAATCGTATGAGCGTACAACAGAATTTTTTTGGCCGTACGGCCATCCTGGAATTGTTGAAAAAAAGGGTCCTTGACCTTAAAGAGGGATACCGGCAGAACGTCGCCCTCTTCGGGAACCGTTATATCGGCAAGACCGCCATTCTCCGGCAGTTCCTCGCCAACCTCGACGAAGAGATCCCCGTGGTGTACATCGACGTGGAAAACAAGGATTTTCGTTCTTTCCTGGATCAATTCGTCGGCAGCCTGTTGTGCAATTACTCCCGCAGCCGCAAACTTCCCCTCTATGAAGACGTCGCGCTTCTTTTGGAAAGCGTCCAGGAGAGCATCCCCCATACCGTTTCGGTCATCCGCAAGATCTATAAAGATTATCACGCCAAGAAATTGAGCACGTCATTTCACGGGCTTTTAGCCTTGCCGGAGATCTTTACCAACGAGACCGGACGCGTCTGCGTTCTGGTTTTGGATGAGTTCCATCGCCTGGAAGAGGCCACCGTGCCCAACGCGTTCGCGCATTTGGGTAAAAAGATTATGACGCAAAAAAAGTGTCTTTACGTGGTGACGAGTTCTCATCCGCAGCAAGCCCAAAAGGTCCTTTTGGAAAAATTGTCATTGCTTTTCGGTAATTTCGAGATGATTCCCGTGGACCCGCTTGACCCGCAGACGAGCCGGCAGTTCATCGAAGAAACCTTGCAGGGCATCATCATCAAAGAGCCGTTACGTGATTTCCTCGTTGATTTTACCGGAGGATATCCTCTTTATCTGCATCTGATTTGTAACGAACTGGTAAGTTTAAGCGTTTTACACGGCCAGGATGAGGTCTTCATCCCTGTGTTGGCCCGGGCGGTCGAGAACACCATCTTCAACCGCTGGGGGCTTATCAGCCGGCATTTTGAATTGATGGTCCAGGAACTGGCCGCCGGCAAAGGCAACCAGATCATCCCCGCGCTTTTAATGAGCCTTGCCAACGATAAACATAAGGCGGATGATCTGTGCGCCGAACTGGGATTCAGGAAAAACCAGGTCACCGGGAAGATAAACCGTCTTAAAGAAGAAGGGGTCATTTTCAAGAACGGCAATTTTTATTATTTCCGGGACAAGCTTCTTAAATATTGGATCAAATATATCTTCCAGCCGCGGTTAAAGGACATGGGAGGCGATCCGCAGCAGCGCCGGGAACGGTTCCACCAGGAGTTCCAGTCATGCGTAGAGAATTTCAACGTCACTTCCGCCAAGAACCTGCCGTTACGCATCATGGAATTGCTGTATTGTTTCGACAATGAGGCCTTTGACCTCAACGGCCGCAAGTATAAGCTCCCGGTGTTTCGGGAAATCGTCCCCTGGAAGATCAGCAATGAGCAGGGACAATCCTTGAACGTGATCAAGGCGTTGACCAACGAGGACGTATGGCTGATTGCGGTCAAGGGCGAGAACGTCAGCGAGGCGGAGGTCAGCGCGCTGTTGGAAGAATCCCGCAAGAACGCGCCCAAGCCCCAGCGGCATCTGATCATTTCGCTTAAGACCCTCGATGAGAATACGCGCTTGAAGGCGCTGCAGGAGCGTTGCTGGATATGGAACGAGGATGAGATCAACATCCTGTTGACCCTTTTTAATAAACCCTACATTTCGCGATGAAGATCGGCGTCGTTTCGGATACGCATTCTTTGTTGATCCCTCCGGAAGTGATCAATGGCTTGAACAAAACGGATATGATCATCCACGCGGGGGATTTTTGCACCGTGAAAGATGTCGAAATTTTCAGCCGGCTCAAGGATTTTAAAGGGGTTTACGGGAACATGGATGGCGCGGATGTCCGCAAAATCTTACCACGCCGCGAGATCCTCGAAATCGAAGGCGTGACGCTCGGCATATTCCACGGAGAAGGACCGAGAGAGTCGATCTTGGACGCGGTCCATAACGCGTTCAATGACCGGAAGCTCGACGTGGTCGTTTTCGGCCATTCGCACCAACCCTTTAACAAGCAGATCGGCGACACGTTATATTTCAACCCGGGAAGTCCCAACGATATGGTCTCTGCTCCGTATTGCTCTTATGGTATTCTGGAGATCAAATCCGGCACAGTCACGGGAAATATCGTTAAGTTGAAAGGATGATCATGGAAAGGCTTTGGGCCCCCTGGCGCGTCACCTATATCACGCAGATTGTCAAGAAGAGCAAAGGGTGCGTGTTTTGTACTATCTTTAAGCAAAAAAAAGACGCGGAAAATTACGTTCTGACGCGCACGGCCCACGCGTATTCCGTCCTGAATATTTATCCGTACAATAACGGTCATATGCTGATCGTGACCAATCGCCATGTAGACGATCTGGATAAACTGACGCGCGTTGAACGGGAAGACCTGTTCGATCTTTTACGGACGACCAAATCTTTGGTCCAGCGCTCGCTTAAGCCCAAAGGGTATAATATCGGGATCAATCTGGGCCGCGTCGCCGGGGCGGGGTTCCCCGGTCATGTGCATATCCATCTTGTCCCGCGATGGAAAGGCGATGTCAATTTTATGCCGGTGACCGCCCACACAAAAGTTTTATCCCAGTCCCTTGAGGCCCTATATAAGGAATTGAGCCGTGCTGCTTCGCACAAGAGAAGACATTGAAGAGTTAGAGGAAAAGATCCTTGCCCCGTACGCGATGAAGAGCAAAGATACGGACGGGAGGATATATGATGAGCCTAAACACGATGTCCGCACGTGTTATCAGCGCGACCGCGACCGCGTCGTCCACTGCGAGGCGTTCCGCAAGCTCGAATATAAAACGCAGGTCTTCGTCATTTTTGAGGGCGATTATTACCGCACGCGCTTGACCCACACCATCGAAGTCGCCCAGATCGCCCGAACGATCGGCCGGGCGTTGGCGCTCAACGAGGATCTCATCGAGGCCATCGCCCTGGCGCATGACCTGGGACATCCGCCCTTCGGGCACGCCGGGGAAGGCGCGCTTAATGAGATCATGAAATCCGCTAAAGTGCCCGGGTTCAATCATAACGTGCGCAGCTTTGAGATCGTCACAAAGTACGAAAAGCGTTATCCCGATTTTGACGGGCTCAATCTCACGGAAGAGGTTTTGGTCGGTATCTTGAAGCATCGCACCATCTATGACAAGCCCGGCATCACGGGAGAATACGCCAACAAGGGACAGACCCTTGAGGCGCTCGTCGTTGACATCGCGGATTCCCTGGCGTATCTGTCGCACGATATCGACGACGGGATCACCTCCGGGTGCATCAGCGAAGACGACCTGGCCGACAGTCAGCTTTGGAGAAAAGCCTACCAGCGCGTCGACCCGAGCCTTAATTCCAAAGATAAACAGATGTTCAAATACCAGATCGTCAAGGCCCTCATCGATATCCAGATGAAAGATCTTCTGGTGACCTCCAGTCAGCGGCTGGAGCAGCTGAATTTGAAATCCTCCCGCGCGGTCAAAGATTATAATTTGAAAAATCCGGCGAATCCTGTTATTGATTTCAGTCCGGCGCTTAAAGAAGAGCGGGATTATCTGCAGACCGTGTTGAACAAAAAGCTTTATCATCATTACCGGGTGGTGCGCATGACGGACAAGGCCAACCGGATCATCCATGACCTCTTTGCGGTGTATAAGGAAAACCCCGCGCAATTGCCGTATTCGGTCTATCAAAGGGACAAACGTTACAGTGATACCGAAAAATATGAAATCATCGGCAACTACATCGCGTCGATGACGGACAGGTTCGCGCTCGATGAGCACAAAAAACTTTTCGACCCTTACCAAAAGGTATAAGCTGATCCTTTCAGCCGTCCACATGATCTATAGGCTGGTGAATTCCACCTATAACGTGGAGGAATTATCGCTGCGCCTGACGCGTCTGTTGTGCCAGTTCATCAAGGCCAGTTCGGCCAATATTTACCTGTTGGACAGTTCCCGCAAGAAGATCGCCCTGACCGCGATCTTCGATAATAAGATCAATATCCTGCTTAACAAAAAGAAACAGATGCAGAAACTTTCGGAAAAAGAAAAGAGGGTGGCCAGAGGATACGCGGTTTTTGAGAAACATCTGATCGGACTTCCGCTGGTGGCCGATGAGAACGTCGGGGCCGTCATTGTCCGCAGGGAAAGAAGCGAGCCCGCGTTCAGCGAGTTCGACAAAGAGATGCTCGCCATCGTGGCGGAACAATCCGTCACCGCCATCAAGAACATTCAGCTCTATCAAGACCAGCAGAAGATCATCTTGGGGAGCATCCGGTTCATCGGCGAATTGCTCAAGCGGCAGGGGCACGCGCCGCTTACTACGCACACCCCGGTATATTTTAAGATCGTCAAATCCCTGGCAGAGCAACTCGCCGTCAGCCAGGAAGAGATCGACAACCTGTATTATGCCAGCGTGTTGCGCGACGCGGGAGCCATCGATGTTCCGTACAATATTTTGGCCAAGACAAGCCAGTTGACGCCGGAAGAATTCAAGGTCATCCGCGAGCATCCCGCCCAAAGCGTCGAATTGATCCGGCCCGTCGATTTTCTTCGTCCAGTACTGCCGATCATCTTGTATCGACGAGAACATTATGACGGCTCTGGATATCCGTCGGGCTTAAAACGCGAACAGATCCCTATCGGGGCGCGGATCATGGCGGTCGTCGACGCTTTCGAGGCCATGACGCGCGATCGTCCGTACAAAATGAGGCTGTCGGTAGAAGAGGCGATCAGAGAACTGCGGATGAACAGCGGCACGCAATTCGACCCCAGGGTCATTGACGCCTTTATCGTGTGCACGGGACAGAAAAAGTTCAGAAATTACTTGAGTTCAGCGAAGGGATAAACGTATAATGGAACGCACGATGAGCACTGAACATACCCAGATCGAACTTTTCCCTTTCTTGACCGGACGCGCCCACAGCCGGATCGCCAGACCACGCTACCTGTTAAAAGACTTGACACTTTCGGTGGAAAATACTATTGTTTTATGTATTGTTTTCGTCATGGCGGTGGTTTTATTTTTTTCCTTCGGAGTGGAGAGAGGGAAGCAGATCGTCAAGGGTGCCTTGGCGGAGCCTCCCGCGACCATAACGGTACTATCGCCCCCCGAAGAACCATCCGGCAAAGTTGTTGAGCGTTCTCTCGCGCCAGCCGGAAGTACGAAACCGCAGAAGAATACCACACCCGCTCCGGCGGCCGGCTCGCAGCAACAAAAGCAAACGCCGGCGGCAATAAATGCCGCTCCTTCTCTGGAGAAAAAAGAAAAAGGCACATTTACAATTCAGGTCGCTTCCTTTAAAGAAAAGGGAAAGGCCCAGATGGAGGCGAAGCGTTTGAAGTCAAAAGATTACGAAATATTCGTCCTTCCTAAGGGCAAGCACTCCATTGTTTGCATCGGAAAATTCGCGATCAAAGACGAGGCTACGGAATTCTCGAATAAATTAAAAAGCAAGTATAATGATTGTCTGGTAAGGAGATTATAAATATGTCGTTACATCCTTCTTTAAGAGTCGATTCTTCATCAACGCAGCAGCGCACCGTTTTGACGCGTATTGAGCGTATCAAGGACCTTATGAAAAAAGGCCTTTGGAATGAATCTCAGCCCGTGACCGCGTTACCGAAAACGAAGATCATCAAGATCAAGACGGCCAAGGCGAAGAAGAAAGAAGAAGGCGCAGAAGGTGTTGCCGCCCCGGGCGCCGCTCCGGCCGCAGGTGTCGCCGCTCCGGCCGCGAAGGCAGTAGCAAAACCAGCAACAAAAAAGGCCTAGTCCAGAATGCCTTACAAGTGTCGTTTCCTTAAAGTGAAACGAATTGTCGTGGTTTTTGCCGTTGCCTTCCTGGTTCCTGCCCCTGCGTTTGCCGCGCAGGAATCCTTCCCCTTTTTAGCCCAAGCGATCAACGAACGCGTCAATGTCCGCGCCGGACAAAGCCAGAACTTCGAAAAACTTTACCAATTAGAAAAAGGTGAAGAAGTTATCGTCGTGGGCAAGGATTTCAGCTGGTATAAGGTCCAGATTCCTCCAAGTACGTATGTTTACATTAGCGACAAATATGTGCGTCTGGTCAACAGCATGCCTGTAGGCTCTTCCCCGCAGGCCGAGAGGCTCCCGGCGGGAGGAACCTCTGGCCTGCGGGAGGAGGGAGAGATCATCGGTGACCGCGTGAATGTCCGGTCTTCCGCGAAGGTCGAGTCGACTATTCTGGGCCAGGTGGAAAAAGGGTCACGCGTTCGCGTTCTCGAGAAGATCCCTGGATGGTACAAGATCGCCCCGCCGGCACAGGTTTTCGGCTGGGTTGCCGACGGACTGGTAAAATTTAAATCCAGGGACATCACGGCGTATCATCCAAAGGAGAGGCATCAAGAAGGATCCCCGGCCGGCGAACCAGGCAGCGAGGCAAGCGAAACAAGCCAGGCGCCGCAACCCGCGACGCAAGGGGCAGCATCCGCCAATTCCCAAAAGGTTTCGGTAACCGGAGTCCTGCGGTTATTACCGCCGCGCCAGGATAATATTGACGTGTCCTATGAACTGCTCATCCGCAACAAGTCCGCCTATTTTATTCAAGGTCCGCGCGCCATGTTCGACGATTTTGCCCGCCACACGGTCACGGCCGAGGGGGCGTTAAACGCCGATCTTGAAAAACAGTTTTTAAGGCCTGTCCTGAACGTTGCCCGGGTCCAATTGGTGTTGTAAGACGTTTTTGTAAGAGGATATAGAGGGGCATCCCTTCGTGATTCTTGAGATCATTTCTATCGCAGTTATACTTTTTTTTGCCGTGGTGGTGCATGAATACGCCCACGGCTGGGCCGCGTATAAATTGGGTGACCCGACGGCAAAATTAGCCGGCCGCCTGACGCTTAATCCGATCATGCACGTTGACCCTGTGGGGACCATTTTTCTCCCGGGGGTATTGATCGCGTTACGCCTGCTGGGCATGAATACCTTTTTGTTCGGCTGGGCGAAACCTATCCCTGTCAATTTCTCAAGGTTGCGTAATCCCCGGAGGGATATGATGCTGGTCGGTTTGGCGGGGCCGGCGGTCAATGTCGTAATGGCGGTTGCTATCAGCCGGTTGGCGCGGGTTCCCGCGTCTTTGGAGGTTTACAAATTCGTCGAAGCGGCGGTATTCATAAATCTGTTGCTGGCGACATTTAACATGATCCCGATCCCTCCGCTGGATGGTTCCCGGCTGGTCATGGGGCTGTTGCCACGGCAATTGGCGGTTCCCTACAGCCGGCTGGAACCGTATGGTATATTTATCGTCATCTTGCTTGTTTCCGGCGGGATCCTGGATACCGTCGTAATCCCTGTCGTTGAATGGGCGGGAAGGTTATTGGGAGTACCATTTTCGTGAGAACGGTCAATGTTCCATTAAAAGAAAACGCCTACAAGATCGTCATCGGGCGCGGGATCCTGCCCCTGCTCGGTGCGGGGCTTAAATCATTGAAGATCGGCACCGACGCGGTCGTGATCACGAGTCCGGTTATCCGGCGCCACCACGGCCACGCTTTGGCCGCGGGCTTAAAAAAAGAAGGGTTCTCCGTAAAATTTTTTGAGGTCCCGGAGGGGGAACAAAGCAAATCCGCCAAAGTGGCGTTCCCGTTGATGGAGCGAATCGCCCGTCATGATTCCATGAGGGGGCTTTTTATTATCGCCTTCGGAGGCGGTGTCATCGGTGATCTGGCAGGGTACGTGGCGGCATCTTACAAAAGAGGCGTGCCGTACGTCCAGGTGCCGACGACGTTCCTGGCGCAGATCGATTCGGCGATCGGCGGGAAAGTGGCCATTGATCTGCCTATCGGCAAGAATTTGATCGGCGCTTTTCATCAGCCGAAAGTGGTCTGGAGCGACGTGTCGGTTCTCGCAACGCTGGATCAACGGCAGATGCGTAACGGCCTGGCGGAAGCGGTCAAGTACGGTGTCATCGCGGACAAGAAATTATTCGCTTACATCGCCCGGCATTACCGGCAGCTTTTAGACCTGCAGCCGGCGGCGCTGGAGCACGTCGTTGTTCGTTGCAGCCGGATCAAGGCCGGCGTGGTCGTGGCCGATGAAAAGGAGACCAAAGGGATCCGTACCATTTTGAATTTCGGACACACGGTCGGCCACGCCCTCGAAGCGGCAGGCGGGTACGGCCGTTATCATCACGGCGAGGCAGTGGCCTTAGGCATGCGGGTGGCTGCGGAAATCTCACGCCAAAAAGGAATGATCTCCGCGGCGGATTGCGTAAAGTTTAACGGGATCCTTTCGGACATCGGGTTACCAGCAAAGATCAAAGGAGTTTCACTGGCGAACATCCTGCGGATCATGCAACATGATAAGAAATTTTCGAAGGGCAAGAACCGTTTTGTGCTGGCGCAAAAGATCGGCAAGGTCAAAGTCGTTGCGGGCGTTTCTCCATCCATCGTTGAAAAAGCCATCCGGGCTTATCAGTAATCCGGGGTAATTGTCAGCGTCCCTGTTCCCGGACCTCCAGGATCGTAACGTTATCCCCATCGCGCAATTCGACCCTGTTCAAAGTGATCTTGTTTATCCTTTGGCCAGCGATGTAATCCCCGACCTCGTAGATCTCCCCGTTGATCAAGGCGGCCATTTTGCTTTGGTCCATCATGATGCCGTTTAGGACAAGATTTTTAGCCGGCGCGCCCACTGAAAATTTTATTTCGGCCGGAGGTTCCCTCCCCGCAGCCATAGGTCCCCCGAGGGGGAGGAGCCTTTGGCTAGGGGCAAGGGACGCGCTCGCGGCGGGAACGGGTTGCGGCAAGGAGGCCTCGGGTTTGGGTTGTGCCGTTATGGTGATACTTTTGCGGGCTGCTGGAGATCTTTTAGGATGCAGGGAGGAGCGGAATAGTTGCGGTTGGAAGATGAACAGGATCCACGCGGCCAGGCCTAAAACCAGGATCTCCGCGATCACGATCAGGTGCCAACGCTTGGTGGAAGTCCGTTTGGCCTGGGGCGCCGGGGTTGCCGCGGGCGCGGAAGAAGGCGCCGGCGTAAAGGGTTGCGCGGGTTGCGCCGCGGGGGACTGCCAGGCCTTCTGTCCCACGGAGATCCGGTCGTCGGTGACGGTTACCGTTTTTTCTTTAAGATCATTGAGATTGGTTTGTGTCTTTTTTAAGGCCTCATTGATGATGCTCATACTAAAACAACCTCCTCCACGGATCGTTGCACGATGGTGTCATCGATGGTGTGCGTTTCGGCGATAAACCCGGCCAAAAGCGCGCGGTCGCAGAGGATATTGATCATCCGCGGCGTCCCTTTGGATTTTTCGTAAATAAGGTCAATGGCGCTGTCGGTAAACTGAACCCGATGTTTTGGATCCTCTGGTGATCGGGCGATGTTAAGGCGGTGGTGGATGTAGTCGCGCGCTTCCTGTTTGCTTAATGGCATAATATGGTAACGCACCGTGACCCTTTGATTGAGCTGGCGTAACGAAGAAAGTTTGAGCTTCTCGGCCAATTCCGGCTGGCCCATCAAAACGATCTGCAGGAGTTTCTCTTTTTCGGTTTCCAGGTTAGAAAGCAGGCGGATCTGCTCAAGCTGACGCACGCTTAAGTTCTGGGCTTCGTCGATGATGATGACCACGTTATGCCCGCGGCTGGTCTCTTGCAGCAGGAATCCGTTGAGCGCGTTGACCAGGGCGAATTTGTTTTTGAAATCCCCTTCGATGCCAAGATCATTGAGGATAATTTGCAAGAGCTGGACCGCGGAGAAATTCGGGTTCAGGATGAGGGCGGTTTTGACGTTTTTATCAAGCTTGTTCAAAAGCATGCGGCAGAGCGTGGTTTTCCCGGTACCGATCTCTCCGGTAATGACGATGATGCCTTTGCGCTGCTGGATGCCGTAAAACAAATGTGAGAACGCTTCAATATGGTGGGCGCTGGAAAAGAAGAAATCGGGGTCGGAGGTGACGTTAAAAGGGCTTTCGCGCAGATGGTAGAATTCCTTGTACATTTGCCTGGATTATAACATGTTGCCGCCATTTGGTAAATACCGGAGAAAAAATAATTGTCACGGGGATGTATTATGCTATAATGCACCCTGATGAACATTCCCACGGATACCGGAGCAATGGAACCTGCAGAAAAAAGGCGGTACAGTCGCATCGAGTTACGCCAACCTATCCAGTTCCAATCCCCAAATTCCGCGCTAGAGGGAGGATCGTTGTCATGTGATCTGAGCGAGGGCGGGGTGCGCGTCGATATGTACGACTTTTTACCTTTGGGCGCCGAGTTGACCCTGCGGATCTGCCTGGCTGTCGAAAAGATCGTCGAATATGCCGGCCGCGTGGTATGGGTACGAAAATATCCGTTCGCGGATCGTTATCAGGCCGGGTTGGAGTTTTCAGGAGATAAGACGTTCCTGGCAGCGAAGAGGCAGCTTCATGAATTCATTGAAATTCAGTAAATCTTGTTGGTGGTTTAATTCAATTTTTAAAAGGAGTTTAGGAAGTTATGGCTGATGAAAAAGCGGTTCTAGAGGTCGGTAAGAATTGTGCCGAATGCAAAAAGCCCATGAAAAAGGCCAGGCGGTATTACCGTAACGGCGCGTACTATTGCAACAAGAATTGTTTCAAGAAAAAGCTTGCGGGCGAAGGGTCTGAAGCCGAAGCAAAGGCAGAGAAGAAATGATCCCGGCGGAGTACGCAGGAAATGAGAGAAGAAAGGGCCAGAGGGCGTTGGCCCATATCCCGGTCAGGATCGCGCAAGAAGATGGAGATATCGTCACCGAGACATTGAATATCAGCCGTTCGGGCGCGTATTGCCAGGTCAATGACCGCGTCGAACTGATGACCAAGCTCAAAGTCCAGATCCTTCTTCCGGCGGCGCGTAAGAGCCAAAAACGTTCGAAGACTATCCATTGTCGGGGCGTTGTGGTGCGCTGCGAGCCGTCCGCGCGCAACGGCCGTTTTGACGTCGCGATATTCTTTAACGAGATCGCGCAGCGCGACGCGGAATCCATCAATGATTATGTCGGTTCCTGTTTCGAGCAGGACCATGCGTGAGGAGGATATTTAAGGGTATGGAGAATGCCATCACGGTCAGCCTCACGCCATTACAGGCGCTTCTTTCTTTGGCGTTCCAGATCTGGATCGTCGTTTTTCCCATTATTCTGATCCGTAAGATCAATTATTTGACGGACATCATCCAGGAACAGTCTGATTTGAACAAAGAAACATCATAAGGGATGCACAGCGGCCATCCTCAAAGAATTATCCCCGTTCTATACGAGGATGAGTCATATATAGTCTTTGACAAACCGGCGGGCGTTTTGGTCATTCCGGCGCCCGGGGAAAAGAAGCAGACGCTGGTGGATATCGTCAACCGCCAGTACGCTCCCGCGCAAGGGTGGAAGCTGCACCCTTGTCATCGCCTCGACAGGGAAACCTCAGGCGCGATCATTTTCGCCAAGGGCAAGGGGCATCAGCAGGCGATGATGGCGCTTTTTCACAGGCAAGCGGTGAGCAAGAGATACATCGCGTTTGTCCACGGGAAGCTTCCCCATCACCAAGGCGAGTTGCGCAGCGCCATCCGGGACCTTGACCAGGTGAAATTCCGGCGGGGCGCGAGCGCGAAACCGAGCGTGACGCGTTATAAGGTCATTGAAGAAAGAAAATCATTCAGCATTGTCGAGGTAACCCCGGTGACCGGGCGGACAAACCAGATCCGCATTCAGTTCGCGCAAATAGGGCATCCGCTGGTGGGAGAACGCAAATACGCGCGCGGTAAAGATTACCAGCTTCAGTTCCGGCGGGTCGCGTTGCACGCGCACGCGCTGGGCTGGGAACATCCGGTGTCCCATAAAAGAATAAACGTCACCGCGGAATTGCACCAAGACATGGAGGGGTTCATTGCAAGAAACGGAAATTAAGGGAAAATCCCTCAACGAATTGTCGCGGCTGTGTCACCGCATCGCCGTGGAAAAAGGTTTTTGGGAGAAGGAGCGCAATATCGGCGAGGCCCTGATGCTCATCGTCACCGAACTGGCCGAGGCCATGGAAGCGCATCGGATCCAGGATGAGGCAAATTTCAAAGAAGAGATCGCGGATAGTTTTATCCGCCTATTGGATTTGTGCGGCGGGCTTGGCATCGATATCGAAGAAGAGATTTATAAGAAGTCCACGAAGAACAAAAATCGGCCGTATAAGCACGGCAAGGTGTGCTAGATAACGGTCGTAAATTAAATCACAAATCGCAAGCACCAAAGCACAAACAAACTTCAATGACCAAAATTACAAACATTAAAAAATTTGCCGAGATTTTTGGTCATTGTAAATTTGGTATTGGATATTGTTTGTCGTTTGGTATTTGTTTATTGTTATTTTCTCTAGCCGGATGCGCGAGCGTGACCATTCCCAATTACATCCGCGACGAACATCCTTACCGCAAAACGTTTTATGCTCCCTTTGGCACGGTGCTGGACGCCGCGGTCCATGCCCTGGAGGATTCGGGCTGGAAGGTCGCCAAGACGACGGAACCCTCCGTCTTTGAGCGCAACAAAGACACGGATAAGCCCGGCGTCAAGCAGATCCTTCTTTTCACGGATGTCCGCGAGACGGCCCTGATCTTCGGGACGCGTTACGCCAGGATGAACATTTACGTGCAGTCCGCCGCCGATAATTCAACGGAAGTCGAACTGCGTTATTTGACGGTTACCTCCGCATCCTTGAAAAATTTTCAGAATTACCGCAATGACCGTTACACCGAGAAATTCTTTACCCGCATTGAATCTTTGCTAAAATAGCCCCATGAGTATTGCGTATAAACATTCCGGCCCCGAGGAATCTGAAAGATTCCCGGATTAGGTCCCCGAAATTTTTCTGAATTTCGGGGACGATTAAACCTTTGCGCCCAGATTCGCCATCGTTGTCAATGCCAACCCTTTTCGTTCACGTTCGCCCCTCCCCGCGGGGAGGGGCTCAAGTTCACTCCAAGGTTTGGCATTGACCGGTGACCTTTTTTTCGGGAAAGTTTGCCTCACTGTGAGCAGGGCATCGTGAGGCCGAGGCGGCCGAGGAGGCTCCCTGCGGGAGGGAAAATGAACGTCCCTGCCGAATAGTGAGGAAAACTTCATGGATAGATTCGTCCTTCAGAGCAAATTTAAGCCTGTCACGGAACAAATGGACGCGGTCGATAAGCTCGTGGGGGGCATCGAAAAAGGCGGGCAGTCCCAGGTCCTTCTGGGCGTTACGGGAAGCGGCAAGACATTCACGCTGGCCAACGTCATTGAGCGCATCAACCGTCCCGCACTGGTCATTTCCCACAACAAAACATTAGCCGCCCAGTTGTACAGCGAGTTTAAAGAATTCTTCCCCAACAACGCGGTCGAATATTTTGTCAGCTATTACGATTATTACCAGCCCGAGGCCTACGTTCCCCAAACGGACGTTTATATTGAAAAGGACGCTTCCATCAATGACAACCTGGATCGTCTGCGGCTGTCTTCGACCACGTCGTTGATGTCCCGCCGGGATGTCTTGATCGTCGCCAGCGTTTCGTGCATTTACAACCTCGGGGCGCCGCAAGATTATAAGAAATTCCTGTTGTATCTGGAAGAAGGCCAGGCCATGGACCGTGACGCGGCGCTGCGCAAGCTGGTGGACATCCAGTATGAACGTAACGACAGCGACCTCGCGCGCGGGAAGATCCGTGTCCGGGGCGACACTCTGGAAGTATATCCGGCCTACAAGCAGGAAGCAGTCCGCGTCCAGTTCTTCGGCGACACGATCGAGAAGATATCGGCCATTGATCCTGTTTCCGGCAATGAGATCCAGCGTTTGACTAAAGTCGCCGTTTACCCGGCGAAACATTTTATCACCTCGCCTGATAACATCGACCGGGCGCTCGTCCTGATCGAGGAGGAATTAGAACAGCGCCTGAAGGAACTTAAAAGCGCGGGGAAATATGCCCAGGCCGAACGGCTCGCCTCACGGACCAAATATGACATGGAAATGCTCAAGGAGGCAGGATATTGCCACGGCATTGAAAATTATTCCTGCGCGCTTTCGGGCCGCGGGGAGGGAAGCCGGCCGTTTTGTCTGATAGACTATTTCCCTGAGGATTTTGTCACGCTCATCGATGAATCGCACGTGACTATCCCGCAATTGAATGGCATGTACGAAGGCGACAGATCCCGCAAGAAGACTTTGGTTGAATATGGATTTCGTTTGCCGTCTTGTCTGGATAACCGGCCGTTGAAGTTCAATGAATTCATGGGATTGATCAAACAGCGGATCTACGTTTCGGCGACACCGGGGCCTTTCGAGAAAAAGGACAGCCACGCTAAGGTCGTTGAACAGATCATCCGTCCCACGGGGATCGTTGATCCGCCCATTGAGATCCGGCCGACCAAGGGGCAGGTCGATGATCTCATCAAAGAGATCAAAAAGCGGGCGAAGAAAGACGAGCGCGTGCTGGTGACCACGCTGACCAAACGCATGTCGGAAGACCTTACCCAATATCTCGAAGAACATGGATTGAAAGTCAAATACGTCCATTCGGACATCGAAACGATCGACCGCATGCAGATTCTTAAAGACCTGCGTTTGAAGAAATTCGATTGTCTGGTCGGTGTTAATTTACTGCGTGAAGGATTGGACCTGCCAGAGGTTTCGCTGGTCGCTATTTTTGACGCGGACAAGGAAGGGTTTTTGCGTTCGCAGACTTCTCTTATTCAAGTATCCGGGCGGGCCGCGCGCAACATCAACGGCCTGGTCATCATGTACGCGGACCGTGCCAGCGCGGCGATGAAGGCAACTATCCGGGAATGCGACCGCCGCCGGAAGATCCAGACGGCGTTTAATAAAGGACACGGCATCACGCCCCGGACGATCCAAAAGGCCATCCGTAACGGCATTGAGGAATTGTCGCGCGAAGGGGCCCAGGAGCTGATTTTTGCCGTTGCGGGGCAAAATGAAGAGGAGTATACTCTAGCCAATCATATCGCGCGGATGGAGCGCGAAATGGAACTGGCGGCGCGTAATTTGCAATTCGAGCGTGCGGCCATGATCAGGGACAAGATCAAAGAGATCAAAGGCGAAAAAATAAGATGATCCTGGCCGTTGACATAGGAAATACGACGATCGCCTGCGGGGTGTGCGCCGGCAGGAAGATCCTGGCCGTTTACCGTATGGATGCCTTCAGCGGCAAGGCGCGTTTGACCAAGGAGATGGAAAAACTGTGCGGCCGCATTTACCGTCAGTATCCGTCGTTGCGGGACGTCGTTATCTGCAGCGTTGTTCCCAAGGCATTGGCCATTGCCGAAGGGGTTATACGGCGCAAACTGCACGTAAAACCACTTGTGATCGGGCGCGATGTCAAAGTCCCGATAAAAAATAATTACAAGAACCCCCGCCAGGTGGGGCAGGACCGCCTGGTGGGCGCTTACGCGGCCAAGTGCCTTTATAAAGCGCCGTGTCTTATTATCGATTTCGGGACCGCGATCACCTTCGATGTCGTTTCCGCGCGCGGGGAATATGAGGGGGGGATCATTATCCCGGGACTGCGACTATCGGCTGAATCACTGTTCCAGAAGACCGCATTGCTACCCAGGATCGATGCCATCCGCGCGCCGCGGTCTTTAATAGGGAAGGACACCGTGGAAAGTATCCTCAGCGGGTTGTTCAACGGATATGGGGCCATGTGCCGCGGGTTGATCGACCAAATCGCCGGTACCATGTCCCGACGGCCCAAGGTCATCATCACCGGCGGCCACACTCGCCTGATGCAAAAATTCATCCGCAAGAAGATCGATAAGATCGACCAGACCCTCGTTTTTAAAGGCATCGTTTTAGTCCATCAAAAAATATCTTGACAAAAATGTAATTTTTGTTAAATTAGCACTCTGCTGATTCCACTGCTAAACGTCATTGCGGTGGTAGAAGTCTTTTAAAGTTCAACAAAATCTTCAAGGAGGTGGAGTGATGGACATTCAACCGTTGGCAGACAGAATCGTGGTAAAACCTTTGGACGCTCAAGAGGTCACAAAGGGCGGCATCGTTTTGCCGGATACCGCGAAAGAAAAACCGCAGGAAGGAAAAGTGGTCGCGGTCGGTAAAGGTAAAGTTACCGAGGAAGGTAAGCTTAAAGCGCTCGAAGTGCGCGTCGGGGATCGCATTCTTTACGGCAAATACAGCGGCACCGAGATCACGACAAAAGCGGGAGAAGAACTTCTGATCATGCGCGAGGATGATGTTTTCGCCGTCATGAAATAAACATTGGGTTTAACCGGTTAACAGGATCAATGGAGGAATTTGAAAATGGCAAAGCAATTGATTTTTAGCGATGAAGCCAGACGCGCCGTCTTAAGAGGCGTTGAGCAGCTCGCGCAGGCTGTGAAAGTAACCCTTGGCCCCAAAGGCCGTAATGTTGTTTTGGACAAAAAGTTTGGATCCCCGACGGTCACCAAAGATGGTGTCACCGTTGCGAAGGAAATAGACCTCGAAGATCCATTCGAAAATATGGGCGCCCAGATGGTCAAGGAAGTCGCCGAAAGGACATCAGACAGCGCCGGTGACGGGACAACCACCGCCACGGTCCTGGCCGAAGCGATCTACCGTGAGGGTCTCAAGAATGTGACCGCCGGAGCCAATCCTATGGCGCTTAAGCGCGGTATTGAAAAAGCGGTCGAAGCGGTCGTTGCCAAAATCGCGACATTGTCCAAGAAGATCGATTCAAAAAATTCCAAGGAAGTCGAACAGGTCGCGACCATCGCCGCCAATAATGATAATGTGATCGGCAAAAAGATCGCTGAGGCCTTCGACTCGGTCGGCAAGGACGGGGTCATCACCGTGGAAGAGTCCAAAACGATCAATACGGAACTGAAGATCGTTGAAGGGATGCAGTTCGACCAGGGATATCTCTCGCCGTATTTCTCAACGGATGTGGAGAAAATGGAATGTATTCTGGAAGAACCTTATATCCTGCTTTTTGAGAAGAAGGTCGGTAATATCAAGGAAATATTGCCGCTTTTGGAGAAGGTCGCAAAATCCGGCAAACCGCTTCTCATTGTTGCCGAGGATGTGGAGGGAGAAGCTCTCGCTACGCTGGTCGTCAACAATATGCGCAAGACGCTTTCCTGCGCCGCGGTCAAGGCTCCGGGATATGGTGACCGCAGAAAGTCCATGCTCGAAGACATCGCGATTTTGACCGGCGGACGCGCCATTTCCGAAGATCTGGGCATCAAGCTCGAAAGCCTTGAGATCAAGGATCTGGGCCGCGCCAAGAAGGTCAAGATCGATAAAGATAATACCACGATCGTGGAAGGCGCCGGGAAAACGGCCGATATCAAAGGCCGCATCAGCCAGATCCGCCACCAGATCGACTCAACGGATTCTTCGTATGATAAAGAGAAGCTCCAGGAGCGCCTCGCTAAATTATCCGGCGGTGTCGCCATCATCAACGTCGGGGCTGCCACCGAAACAGAAATGAAGGAAAAGAAGGCCCGCGTGGAAGACGCTTTGCACGCCACGCGCGCTGCCGTTGAAGAGGGTATTGTCGCCGGCGGTGGTGTCGCTTTACTGCGGACCGTCGATGCGATCGATAGTTTGAAATTGAATGGGGATGAAAAGACCGGATCCGCGATCGTCCGTCAGGCGCTCGAGTCGCCGGTGCGCCAGCTGGCCACCAACGCGGGCTTAGAAGGGTCGGTCATCGTCGCCCGCCTGAAGGAAGAGAAACAAAACATCGGTTACGATATTAACAAAGACGCTTACGTCGACATGCTTCAGTCGGGGATCATTGATCCGGCCAAAGTAACCCGTACGGCTTTGCAAAATGCCGCGAGCATTGCCGCGTTGCTTTTGACCACGGAATCGTTGATCACCGATGTCCCTGAAAAAGAAGGCCATGGACATCCCGGAATGGCCGGAGCCGGCATGCCCGGTGGGATGGGTGGAATGATGTAATTTTCCGAGAGCTCTCGGAAAATTACCCCGACGAATGCGGTGAAATTATCTTCGACCATAATGTCATCGGAAAGTCGAAGAAAATTTCACTGCGGTTTATGAGTCGGGGTAATCGCCCCATGGTTTACGAGCTGGGGTAATTTGCCTCACCCTTCGAGGAGCCCAAAGAAATGATCGAAGAAAACCTCGTCATATCTTGCAAATCGGGGTAACAATCTAAAACCCCCGCACCAATCCGGTGCGGGGGTTTTTCTTTGGTATGCCCGGCATACCATGTTTCTATAGGATGAAAATTCCAAACGAGCCTGATAAGAGGAATCGTTAGCCGGACGGCAAGGGTGTCCATTGCGAGGTGGAATCTGAAGGAAGCCGCAGGCAAAACGCTGGCCTGAC
>JACROV010000103.1 GCA_016214285.1 Candidatus Omnitrophota bacterium
GCATTGCCATGGGGTCCCTGCGCACCTGGCCAATCTTACCTACCTGGGCAGCGGTTAACTCTGAAGCCATTGTAGCGCCCACAAATACGCCATGCTGCCAGCTAAAAGACTCATAGACCAGGGGTGCAAGATGAGCCCTGCGGCCGCCAAAAACAATAGCAGAAATAGGCACGCCATGATGTTGCTCTAATCTGAATGACACAGAAGGGCAATTGGTGATAGGAGCGGTAAAGCGGCTGTTCGGATGTGCCCCTAAAATAGGCTTTCTGTGAGCATCCACCGTCCCCGGCACCCAGGGTTGCCCCTGCCAATCAACCCCGCCTGTTGGCGGGGCTTCACCATCAGCGCCTTCCCACCAAACTGTGCCATCGGGCCGCAAAAGAACATTCGTATATATGGTATTCTTCTTGATGGTCTCAAGCATATTGGGGTTGGTTTTAGAATTTGTTCCCGGCGCAACCCCAAAGAAACCTGACTCAGGATTAATTGCCCAAAGAGCGCCGTCAGAATCAATGCGCATCCAGGCAATATCATCGCCTACTGTCCAGATACGATAACCTTTTTCTTTTAGGCCCTCAGGAGGAATTAACATCGTAAGATTGGTTTTGCCGCAGGCGCTGGGAAATGCCGCTGCAATATATTTAATCTGGCCGTTGGGCTCCTCAATTCCCATAATCAGCATGTGCTCTGCGAGCCAATGTTCTCTTCTGGCTAAGAAACTGGCAATGCGTAGCGACAGGCATTTTTTTCCCAAAAGCACATTACCGCCATAGCCGGAACCCACGCTCCAGATAGCGTTATCTTCGGGGAAATGCAATATCAGCCTCTTGTTAATATCGAGCTGGGCTTTGGAATGCAGGCATTTGGTAAACCCGCCATCTTCTTCTAATTGCCTCAGGACTGACTCCCCGGCCCTGGTCATAATTAACATATTCAGCACAACATAGCGGGAATCAGTTAATTCCACTCCGATTTTACTAAACGCAGAGCCCACCGGCCCCATAGAAAAAGGAATGACATACATTTTCCTTCCCCGCATCGCACCTTTAAAAATCGCTTTTGCCTTTCTATAGGCGAGGAGGGGCGACATCCAATTATTAGTTGGCCCTGCGTCGCGTTTTCTCTTAGTGCAAATAAAGGTAAGATGTTCTGTGCGGGCTACGTCATCAATGCTGGTGCGGTGCAAGAAACAAGCCGGGAGTTTCGCTTGGTTTAAAGGGATAAGCTCTCCTTCGGCGATGGCCTCTTCTTCTAATGTATTTTTCTGCGCATTTGAGCCGTCTATCCAGATTATTTCA
>JACROV010000098.1 GCA_016214285.1 Candidatus Omnitrophota bacterium
AAACATTCGGGGGGTGACAAAAAATTGCAAGATCCTTTATCAAAAATTTTCATATCATCCGCCCTCGCCACGTGTACTTTTCATAGAACTTTTGACACTATCGATGAAAATAAGTTTCGTAAACGCTTTACCCAATTATTCCTGGGCCACCCTTCGACTTCGCTCAAGGCAAACACGACGCAACCTTATCCTTCGACTCATTCACTTGCGTCCATTCGCTCCCAAGCCCGATATTAACACCAACTGCCAAAAGCACCATTCATTTACCCCAACCCCCTCCGCCACCGGCGCTTTTCCTACCCCATTAACGGTGACAACGCCCAGACACCCTGCGGCACGGGGCCTTTATCATCCCGCAATAATATCCAGCCGTTCCTTTTTGTCGCCGTGGATCCCGTGTATCGCAAAAATGACGCGCAAGGTTTATTCCCTATCAGCCCTTGCCGGCGCTTGTTTAAACTTTGGCCTTAATTTCGGCAATCAATTTCTTCGCCGTTTCCAGGGCCGATTGAGCCTCTTGGTGGTTGACGTGATTTTCCGAATCGTAGATAAAGCTGTGTCTTCTTCGACGCAGGCGGTTAAACTTTGCCAAAAGGTCGTGATATTCATCGCCCAGGACAAGTTTTGTAAATTCAATGATTGTTTTATGGGTCTGATGGGTTGTCGGCAAATACCCCTTGGAATACATCAGGGCCCGGCAGGCCCGGATCATGGAGTGGTAGGCGATGGTCAAGGCCCACGTCAGGTCAATTTTCAGATTCGCTTGCGCCGTTTCCAGATCCTGCATCGCGCGCTTCAATTGATGCTTGATCTGAACAAGATCCGGTTTTACTTTCTTGATGAGGTTATTTCTTACAAATTTCTCGCAATCCATCCTGTGATCCTGTCAGCATTATTTTTCTATTATTTAAAACTTCCCGGAGGAAAGGATTTTTACCCTTTATGTCCGATTTGAATTTCTCCGGAGAATACAGGTTGTAATTGATTTCCCGCTGCAGACGATGTTCCAGTTTGTCCAGTTCGGCGATCAGGGCGTTTTCGTCCGGTTTGCCGATGATGATCAAGTCAATGTCAGAGGCGGCATGCGCTTTGGCGTTCGCAAAGGATCCGTAGATAAAGGCGAGTTGAATATTGTTCAGCCTGCGCAGGGCTTCTTGAATATTTTCCTGAACCCCGGCACTTTTTGAAACAATATTTCTCAATTCCTTATAAAACGGATAGCGTGTATTGATGCGAAAATATCTGGCGTTGGCCCGGTATTCGCTCTCTAAGATCCCCTCTCCGGCCATATTGTTGAGGGTCCGCTGAAACACCCCCGGCTTTATCCCCAAAATCCTGCCGATCTCCTGCATGTAGAATGATTTTTCAGGGTTAGTGAAAAACAACTTTAACAGCTCAGCTTTATTTTTCGTAAATACGGCCATCGCTTATATTCCTATTGCATACAATTGTATGCTTCTTGCATAAGTTTGTCAACCCCCTCCTCTGCACCTCAAACGGCTTATCATCGCCTTCCACAGCTTCGGCGCTGCGGATTCCGTGAATAGCGAAAATGATGCGCAACATCTGCTCCTTCTTCCCTGCCTTAACGACTTTTCCCGCCTGCTCGATGACTTGCTTCGTAAAACGGAAATATTCTTTCTCAAACCGGGTCATAAGAGGTCAAGATGGGGTTTGCTCTTTAAGGATTTCAAAAATGGGTCTTTTTTTTCTTTTTCCCGGTATTCTTTACCGGTCATGCTGATGCAATTGATCTCGCGGTCAACGGATTTTTGCAGCAGGGCAATTTGTCTTTGCAGTTCCAGCGTATCGTGATCACCGACGACCAACAGATCGACATCGCTCTTTGGGTCCATTTTACCGGCCGCGTAAGAGCCGAAGACAACAGCTTGTTGAATGCCGGCAAGAGATTTCAAAGAAGCACGCAAGGTCTCTTCAAAACCAACGGTTTTTTTGATAATTTTCTTATATTCCTGATAAAGCGAAAATTCTTTATCAAGCGAATAATACCGCTGGGCCCCCTTCCACTGGCTATTGAGGATCCCCTGGCCTTCCAACTCCTCGAGTTTCCGGGTGAGATTGCCGCTGTCAAGACCGAACCGGCGGGCCATTTCATTGATGTACATTTCGGCGTCTTCGTGGAGGTAAAAATACCCCAGGACCTTTTGTGTGATCTGGGAACGCAGGTTGATCATAGTCTGTTGCTCCGCATAATTTACAGTGGTTACTGTAACATATTACAGGATGATTGTCAAACTCAAGATCTGCCCACTAGGAAAAAAGGATGGTTTTTTCGGCAAGATGCCGGTCAGTATGGCGTTTACGCCGCAACAGCCAGAGGATGCCCATAATGAACAAATAATACACGATCATGACCCATGCCGGGAAGCTGGCCACCCGGAAATACGCCCCCGGGATCTGCACGCACCAAAAGACAAATTTGACCATCAGGGCCAGCAGGACCCGGATGCAATCGGCGAATAGAAATGTGACGGCTGGCAGCGCCAGGCCGGTAAGTAAAACTCCCAAACCTAAGACAACAATCAGGGAGGACAACGGGATGACAACCAGGTTGGCAAGGATAGCGACCGGGGTGACAAACTCGAAATAATAGGCGACCATGACCGCCACCCCTCCATAGGCACAAAAAGAAAGCACGAACGATTGCCCAATGTATCGCAAAACGGACATTCCCGCCGCAACGGCTTTGTTTTTGCTGGAGGTCTTGCCGTCGAATCTGGCGAAGACGCTCGCGCATTTCGGATAAAAAACAATGATCGCCAGCACGCTCACGAACGATAACTGAAATCCGACGTCAAACAGGTTCGAGGGATTCAGAAAAAGAATCAGCAGCGCCGCGCAGGAGAGCGTGTTGATGGATTCGGGTTCCCGCTCCAGGATAAAACCGGCTAAAAAAACCACGGCCATGATGGTGGCGCGCACGACCGGCGGCTGGCCTCCGGTCAAGACCGCATACACTATCAAGATCAGGATCGTGAGAATATAATGCCCTCGCCGGCCCAGCGGGAATATTTTGAGGAACAAAAATATCACGTACGCTACGATCCCCACATTAAAACCCGATATGGCCAGGATATGCACGACCCCGGCCTTTTGGAACAACTCATTAATGTGCTGGGGAATGTTGTAGCGGTCGCCCAGCAGAAACCCTTCCATGATCCCTTTCTCGACGCCGGTGAAATGATCCGCCAGAATGGCGTTAAGCCGGTGCTTGAACCGGATCACATACCACTTAAACGGACCCGCGCGATTCTTCCCCAGGATCTCCACTCGTCCCTGTTTCTTGACGCTCAAAATATATTTTATCCCCTTGCGGTCAAGATAATCACGGTAAGAAAACTTGTTATCTGCGAAAAAATTGAACGGTTTGTGCAATTTCCCTTCGATGGCCAAATAATCGCCGTAAAAAATATTTTCTCCCCGGAAAAGATCGACCAGCACCTCCCCCCGGCTTTTTTGCCATCCGCTTTTTCCCTTGAGACGCTTGACCTCCAGCCGGAAGGTCGTCTTGCAGCCGGCAGGCTCCCTTCGGGAGGCGTTCCCGCGCTGGCGTTGTTCAACGTCGGAGACAACCACACCTTCCAAGAGAACCGGCGCGCCGTAATAAAATCTGGCTATTTGGGAAATGTGCTGCGAAGGCAGAATTTTACACGTCCGTAAGTGAACGACACCCAGGAAGACAAAAGAAATAAAAAGAAAGACAAAAAATCCACGGGGTTTGTGAAACGACAAAAAACTCAAAATAATGCAAATAACAGCCAAACCGTAAGCAATGGGAACCGGGACCGGGACGTGCGATCCCAGCAAAATGCCGCCGCCGAAACATACCGTGACCCATAACAACGGCCGGTGCGTCTTATCCTGTTTTGGTTTCATGGACGTCGCGTGGCCTTTAGAAATCCGCTGAACTTGGCAAAATTCTTTTCCTTGATCCCACGGACCAGCTTAATCTCTTCGAGTGACTTAAACGGCCCCTTTTGCTGACGATGATCGATGATCTGACGCGCGGTATATTCGCCGATATACGGGATGCGGACCAGTTCTTCCAAAGAAGCGGTATTGACGTCGAGCTTGGGGTAAATTTCCGTGCTCTCGACAACGCCGACGGCATTCTTGAAAGAGGGCGAGCGCTCAAGAACATAATGCGTCAGCGAGCCGGCGGTAAAGACCGTCGCCACAAGAAGGAGCACCTGCTTTTCTTGTTTGGTGAAATGCAGCATAGAACAAACGGCTTCAAGGGGGAATTAAAGAAAAAAACAGGGGGATGTTCTATTTGCTAAATCCCAAATTACAAGCACCAAATCACAAACAATACACAATTTTAAATAAAACCAAATTTTCGGTTTGGTGATTGTAAATTGTAATTTGTTTGTGGTTTGTAATTTGTTTATTGGAATTTTACTAAATCACGATATTTGCCACTTTATCGGCGATGTAAATGAACCTCTTGACCGGTTTGCCGGAGATGAATTCCTGGATCCTGGCGTCAGCCAAAACGATCTCGCGGACCTCCTCTTCGCTGCTGCCGGAGGCCACCTGGAACTTGCCGCGCAGCTTGCCGTTGATCTGGGCGACGACCTGGACAGAATCCCGCTCCAGCGCCCGCGCGTCAAAAGACGGCCAGGAAACGTTCATCACACTTTTTTCATTGCCGCCGGTTTTTTCCCACAATTCTTCACAGATATGCGGGGTAAACGGCGCGAGCAAAACAATGACGGTACGGATGGCTCTATTTAAAAGTGCTTGCTTGGCCGTATTGCCTGTAACGACTTTATATTTATCGGCCGCGTTCATCAGGATCATCAGGGTGCTGACGGCCGTATTGAATTTGTATCCTTCCGAGATGTCCTCGGTGACCTTTTTGATGGCCGCGTTTCGTTCGCGTTCCAGATCTTTGTCCTCTTGGTCAGAATCCGCCGCGGAAATATTATCCTCAACCGGGGCAAACCGTTGTTCGGCCAGATTCCAGATACGGTTCAGGAATTTCCAGGAGCCATCCACCGCGCCGTTACTCCATTCCAGCTGGTCTTCCGGAGGCGCGGCGAAAAGGATGCACAGGCGCAACGGGTCCGCGCCGTAGCGCCCGATGATCTCATCAGGGTCAACCGTGTTCCCCCGGGATTTGGACATGACCTCGCCGTCTTTAAGGACCATCCCCTGCGTCAAAAGCCGCGCGAACGGTTCGTCAAAATTGACCAGCCCCAGGTCCTTAAAAAATTTCATGAAGAAACGTGAATACAAAAGATGAAGGATGGCGTGCTCGATCCCGCCGATATATTGATCGACCGGCATCCAGTAATTAACCTCTTTTTCATCAAAAATTTTTCTATCATTACGCGGCGAACAAAAACGCAAATAATACCAAGAAGAATCAAAGAACGTAGCCATAGTATCAGTTTCCCGTTTGGCTTTGCCATTACAATTCGGGCAGTTTGTGTTAACAAATTCTTCGCACTGGGCTAATGGGCTTCCTCCCTTGCCAGTAATTTGTATATTTGATGGCAGTTCAACTGGCAAATCTTTTTCCGGAACAGGGACTGCTCCGCATTTCGGACAATAAATAATGGGGATCGGCGTCCCCCAATACCGCTGACGGGAAATCAACCAGTCGCGCAGGCGCCAATGCGCCGTGACCTCGCCCATTTTATTCTGCGTCATCCATTGCGCGATCTTGGTTTTAGCCGATTCATTATCTGTTCCATCAAATTGCTTGGAATTAACCAAGACCCCTTGTCCTTCGTACGCCTCTTTTAGATCAGAAACCTTTGCGTTGGAATTGGGATGGTCTTGAATAACGATACGCATCGGTAATTTATGCTCTTTGGCGAACAGAAAATCCCGTTGGTCGTGCGTAGGGACCGCCATGATCGCACCCGTGCCGTATTCCATCAAAACATAATCCGCGATCCAGATTGGAATTTCTTCACCGTTAACGGGATTGACCGCGTATTGGCCGGTGAAGATACCTTCCTTCTTCTTATCGCCCGTCACGCGCAGGCTCTTGCTCTCGTTGGTGACTTTTTCGATAAAGACACGGATCTCTTTCTCGCCGGGGGTGCCCGCGATCATTTTATCCACCAAAGGATGTTCGGGAGCGAGCACGACATACGTGGCGCCGAAAATGGTGTCCGCGCGCGTCGTGAACACAGTAATGCGTTCGCCGGTTTTCTTCCAGAAAAAGAAAATGTTCACGCCGTGGCTTTTGCCGATCCAATTTTCCTGCATCGCCACGACCCGCGAAGGCCAATTTGCCAATTTCTTCAAATCTTCCAACAATGGCTCGGCATAATGCGTGATCTTTAAATACCATTGCTCCAGATTCTTTTGTACGACCGGCGCCTTGCAGCGCCAACAGGCATCATTGACGACCTCCTCGTTGGCTAAAGTTGTCTGGCAGCTCTCACACCAATTCACGGGGGAAGCTTTTTTGTAGGCCAGCCCGCGCTCGTACATCTTTAAAAAAATCCATTGATTCCATCGATAATATTCCGGATCACAAGTGGCAAGCTCCCGGTCCCAATCGTAGGAAAAGCCCATGCGCTTGAGTTCCGCGCGCATCTGGTCGATACAGCCGTAGGTCCACTTGGCAGGGCCGGTCTTGTGTTTGATGGCGGCGTTCTCCGCGGGCTGGCCGAATGCGTCGTAGCCCATCGGATGAAGGACATTGCGGCCCTGCATCATCCGAAAACGCGCGATCACGTCCGCGATCGTGTAATTGCGCACGTGGCCCATATGGATCTTCCCCGACGGGTACGGGAACATCTCCAGGACATAATACTTCTTTTTATTGGAGTCCATGGCGGCGCTGAAGATCTTTTTTTCCCGCCAGATCTTCTGCCACTTCTCTTCGATTCTATGGATTTCGTGCGTGGTGTAGGGCATAGATTTAATAGGGGGGGTTATATACTTAGTGCAACTAACTTATCCGTTCTTTTTTAGCGTATAGACGGCAGATTTCATCAGGCGAGACACGAAACTTCGTGCCATGATTGCGGAGACCTTTACTACCCTGCTTAAGTTCTCGAACATCAAAGTCTATCTTTACTGTTCCGTTAATAACTTCCTGTATAAAAAAAGTCAACTGCAAATTCTCAAAACAATCCACTCTGGTATAAGTTATCTCTTGACCCTTCCTTTTACCTCTTACAAGCACTAAGCGGCGCAATTTGGCCCCTGCGGCGCTTAAAATATCGTCCTTGGTCCAGCAAGGAGTTACTCCGTTACGCTTGAGGGGGCGCACTATAATCTGATTGGCGTCCCCGTCAACTCGAAACCTGTCTGATCTCCCTGAAATGGTATGCCGGAAACTCAACCGCCCTTGCTTATCTTTCCACCCAAATTTGCTGACCATGTACCGCATTATTCCTTCGGGTTGCGGCTCTTTGTGAAAAAGAGTAATAAGACTGGTTTCAGCAGAATAAAATTTTAATTCCCATCCAAGACTATCGGGAACGTCTCTGTTTCCCGTCGTCAATCCTAATAAATCTTCCAGATAAAGACCAGGGCCGCCTGTGCCGGTGTAACGCTTATCCGGCATTTTATAAGGACCATGCTGGATTATTTCTGAAAGACGGCCTAATAATTCTTTTCTGTTGCCTGGAGGAAAGATTTTGGCGTCCTCGGTCATTTTCTAAATAATTCCTTTGTGGTTTGTACCCGTTCCCTGGCCATTTTACAATAATTGCTGGATAATTCAATCCCAACCCAATTCCTTCTGCACATCTCGGCGGCAATCGCCGTAGTCCCTGACCCCATAAAAGGATCAAGCACTATGTTTGCTGTTGTGGATTGAATGCACCTTTGCGCCAATTCCACCGGAAACGGGGCCGGATGAGGGTTGTTATCTTCTTGAGGAATATGCCAAACATCGCCCTGTGCATTGGCTTTGGGCGCAAGACGAAAATCAGGCTTGCAGATCAGGTAAAGAACTTCATAAGTAGGCAGAAAATACCCCGGGTTAAAGTTAATGCCCCCTGCACGCTTCCAGATAATAATTTGCCGTACTGGAAAATCTTTTACAATTTCAGATCGATCTTGTAATAGACCCCCTTGAACGCGCCATTTGTGATTATAAAAGATTGCCCCGTCTTGCCGCAATACCCTCATCATGGCCTTTAAGCATTCCCTTTGCCACTCCACATATTCCTCATGGGGCATATCGTCGTCGTACTTTTGATACCCTTTCATAAGTTTGGCATTCGGCCATTTACCACCGTTGCCATTTTTCATCCCGTTGCCGGTGCTATTACGAAGATTATAAGGGGGACTGGTAACAATCAGCTCAATCGAACCTGCGGGCATTTTTCCCATAAGTTCAACACAGTCTCCGCAATAAATTTTATTCAGCCACAACTTCATTACGTTTTCGGGAATGCGGCTGACTGTGGCAGCCGGCAGCTGATCCATGCTTGTTGTTTGGGTGGGAGCGCTCATGCAATTAAGCTCTTGTAGGTTAAGCGTAATCCTGAAACTGATTTCAGTATAGCATCTAATTTCTTATCTTCATTAATTTTTGAAAAATTCCAACGCGTTTCAAATTCGGACAAATAGCGGTGCAAATGTTTCCAGAAGTAATAGTGACAAACTAAAGCCGGGAATACCCTAACAAAAGGGGGTTCCCGGTCCAAGGGGAAAATACGATTAACGGTTATTGAGCTTTTCCATTCCTCCAACTCCAAATCTCCTGATAGAGTCCATGAAGCCAGCGGGAAATTTGGAGTTCTATTTATTAGAAGGAAGCTCAATAAGAGCGACTGGGTCTTTTTTCCGGCTGACAGTGACCGCGGGGGATTGCGTATTGGTCTTGTTAACGACAACCGTGTGATAGCTGCTGTCCGATTTGTAATAATCCATGCCCCGCTCGATATACTGCGCGTCGATGCGCCGGGGGGCGAAAAAGTCCTGGCAGATCTTCTTGGCCTTTTGGATGTCAAAACAGCGGCAGCAGTAAATGTCGATGGAAATAAAATTCTTCGGCGTGAGCGTGTGGATGACGATCGAGCTTTCGATCAAAGGCACCCAGCCGGAAAGGCCGGCTTTGTCGGGGAAACGCACTTCATCGCTGCGAAAAATATTCGGCGGGGATTGTTTTTCCATGCCCAAAGCAAGAACCGCGTCATCGAGGAACTTATAGCAGAGCGTCAGATCATCACAAACGCCCGGCTTACACCCGTAGAGATCCAGCAGAAGTTGATATCCGAAGGACATGTTGTTGGGGCTGTTCATTTTCTTAAATTACCTTATACTATAAATTTGGTCGGGTTGCTATTAAATTTATTCTTTTTTCATATTATGAACAAGAACACTAATCCGCACAAAACAAGAAACGTCAAAAAATACCACAGGATCCGGCGGTTCGAGTAACGGATCTTCCCCAAGAAACCCTGCCCGGCGCACCGCAAACTTTCGCCGCAAAAATGGCACAGCAAAGCTTCTTCATCAAAGATCGGGTTCCCGCAATGAGGACATCGATATCCTTGCATAAATCCTGGTTATTATCGCATCAAAAGAAATATAATCAAGGAAAAATATAATCCTGTCAGCTTTGAAAACGGACAAACCGTTCCGGCCCCGAGGAATCTGAAAGATTCCCGGGGTTAGGTCCCCGAAATCTTTCTGGATTTCGGGAAAGATCAAGCCTTTATTGCCAAAATTCGCCATCGTTGTCAACCCAATCTTTCGTTCGCTAGCACGCTCACTCAAGATTGGGATTGACCGGTAACCTTTAGTTCGCGGTCATCGGGGTTTAGCCATATTATCACCGAGCGAGTTCCGCAGCCGTCACTTTTTCCTTAAAACTTAGAAAAAAAGTGACGTGCGAGGATGTTTGAGCGAATGATAATATGGCTAAACCCCAAAAGGCTACATCGCAAGGACATTAATTTGCTTTTTCTCACGAAATATCCTAGAATGAATCCATGCACATCACGCTCAATGGACAGAAAAAAGAAATCTTGCCGTCCCAGAATTTACGGGAAGTGGTAGGCCGGTTTTCGCAAAACTCCTCTGTTTTGATCGCAGAAGTCAACGGGGCAATCGTCAAAAAAAATCAATGGGATGAAATCCGCGTCAATGACGGTGACACCATCGAACTCGTCAGCTTTATCGGAGGAGGTTAAATTGGATACGCCCCTGGAGATCGCCGGAAAAATGTTCACCAGCCGCTTTCTGCTGGGGACCGGAAAATTCAAAAATAAAACGGACCTGGCGCAAAGTATCGAGGCCTCGAAGACGGAAATTGTCACCGTTGCCCTGCGGCGCATCGACCTCGAGCGCCACGATGAAAATATTCTCGAATACATCCCCAAAAATGTGACCCTTCTGGTCAACACCTCCGGCGCGCGTAACGCCAAAGAAGCAGTGCGCATCGCCCGTCTGGCCAAAGAAGCGGGGTATGGCAACTGGGTCAAGATCGAGGTCATCAACGACAGCAAATACCTGCTGCCTGACAACCAGGAAACCGTAAAAGCAGCCGAAGTTTTAGCAGTTGAAGGATTCGTCGTTCTTCCTTATATGTATCCCGACCTCTACGCGGCGCGCGCCCTGGCGCAGGCCGGAGCGGCGGCCGTGATGCCCCTGGGCTCACTCATCGGCAGTAACCGCGGGCTGAAAGTCAAAGAATTCATACAGATCCTTATCGATGAGATCGACCTCCCCATTGTCGTCGACGCGGGCCTGGGAGCGCCTTCCCACGCGGCCGAGGCCATGGAAATGGGCGCGGACGCCGTGTTGGTTAATACCGCCGTGGCCACAGCAGGAAATCCCGCGCTCATCGCCCGGGCTTTCGCGATGGCGGTACAGGCGGGCCGATTGGCCTATTTAGGCAGGGACAGGTCTCGACCTGTCCCTGCAATGACCGCCGACCCCTCTTCTCCTTTAACCGGCTTTCTCTATGATCAGTCTCGTTGACATTAAAAATATTCTCCACGATCCCAATCCCCGGTCGACGGAACAGTTGGCGCAAAATGCCGGACGCCTGACCCGGCAATATTTCGGGCGGACGATCACGCTATATGCTCCCTTATATTTATCGAACTTTTGCAGCAGTTACTGCGCCTATTGCGGCTTTCACAGCCATAACCGGATCAAGCGGTTTAAACTCACTGACCCCCAAATGCACCAGGAAATGTCCTTCTTGGCCAGGCAGGGCATCGAGAACGTCCTTCTTTTGACCGGCGAGTCTTATCAGGCCACACCGTTAAGCTATCTAAAAGAAGCGGCGCAAATCGCCAAAACGCATTTTTCAAATATCAGCATGGAAGTCCATCCGATGGATGAAGAGGAATATCGCGAGCTTTTCGCGCACGGCGTCGATGGGATCACCGTTTACCAGGAAACCTATAATCGCAAACGCTATAAGGAAGTACACATCTCCGGGAAAAAGGCTGATTATGATTATCGGCTGAATACGCCCGAACGCGCGGCCAAAGGCGGCATGCGCCACATTTCTCTGGGGATCCTCCTGGGACTGGCGGATACGGCGGAAGACCTTCACGCCCTCTACCAGCACCTGCGCTGGATGGAACGCCATTATCCAGGCGTGGAATACAGCGTTTCGTTCCCGCGGGTACGCGCCGTCAAGGGAACGGATCTCGCGTACTGCGATGTCGATGACGTTACTCTGGTGAAGATCATTTGCCTGACGAGAATTCAATTCCCAAGAGTAGGGATCAATTTATCAACGCGCGAAGATGCGGGACTGCGCGATCACGCGCTGGAATTGGGAATAACACGCATTTCAGCCGGGTCCAACACATCGGTGGGAGGTTACACGGTTACAGCCGCGGAAAAACAAGACCCGCAATTCGACATCAAGGACCAGCGCTCCGTCCAAGACATCATCACCATCCTCAAAAAACGCAACTTCGATCCGGTCTTAACGGACTGGCGCCAAATCAAAAACGAAACGCTCTGTTGACTTAACCCAACTTCGTAACTTAATTTCTAAACTCCGCGAACAGATCGGTACTCAAATAACGCTCGCCGGTATCGGGAAGGATAACAACGATCATCTTTCCTTTATTCTCTGGACGGCGGGCGACTTGCAAAGCGGCAGCCAATGCCGCTCCGGATGAAATCCCGGCCACAATGCCTTCCTGGCGCATCAGCATTTTGGCATGCTGCATGGATTCGTCGTTATCGACCTGAATGATCTCATCGATGATCTTGGTATTTAAAATATCCGGCACGAATCCCGCGCCGATGCCCTGGATCTTGTGCGGTCCGGGAGCGCCGCCGGAGAGGACCGGAGAACCTTTAGGTTCAACAGCCACGGCTTTAAATCCCGGTTTTCTTTTCTTAATGACTTCCGCGACGCCGGTAATGGTTCCGCCGGTACCGATACCTGAAATTAAAAAATCCACCTTGCCGTTGGTATCGTTCCAGATCTCTTCAGCGGTCGTTTTACGGTGGATTTCCGGATTGGCCGGATTCTGGAATTGCTGCGGAATAAAATAATTGGAGTCGGATTCGGCGAGCTCATTGGCCTTTTTGATGGCCCCGCGCATCCCCTCCGGCCCCGGGGTCAATACCAAGTTGGCCCCCAAAGCTTTTAAAAGAGAGCGTCTTTCCACGCTCATCGTTTCCGGCATCGTCAGCGTCAATTTATATCCTTTGACCGCGGCGACGAACGCGAGCGCGATCCCTGTGTTACCCGAGGTCGGCTCCAAAATGATCGTCTTGCCCTTCGTGAGCTTGCCCGCTTTTTCCGCGGCTTCGATCATGGCCAACCCGATACGGTCCTTGACGGAGCTCATGGGGTTATAAAATTCGAGTTTAACGACGACCTCGGCAACGCATCCTTCGGTCACTTTATTCAAACGAACCAGCGGCGTATTGCCGATCAGCTCGGTGATGTCATTAGCAATCTTGATTTTTTCGGCTGTATTGATCCCCATGATCTGTTCCTCCATTGATTGTTTTGCAGAGATTGCAGAGATTATAACACCGCCCGGAAAAAAAAGTCAAACAATTCCTATGACCGGCGTGGCGCCCTGGTTTTTTGGCGTTCCTGGCTCTTTTTACGCAGATAGACCATCAAAATGGATATGGCCGCCGGAGTGACGCCGGAGATCCGGTGCGCCTGCCCTAAGTTCGCTGGAGAAAACTGCTTGAGTTTCTGGCGGATCTCGACGGAAAGGCCCTGGATATGGGAATAATCGATATCAGCAGGGATCTTGATGTTCTCCACATGGCGGAAGCGTTCGACCTCTTTGAGCTGACGCGCGATAAAGCCTTCATATTTGATCTCATATTCCACCTGGTCTATGATCTCCGACGTGGCGGATTTGAGCTGGCCGTCATACGGCGCGATCATGGCGTAGGTGACCTCGGGACGCTTGAGAATATCGCTTAAAGACGTCGGTTGTTTCAAAGGACTGCTGTTATTGCGTTGCAGTTCCTTGTCCAACTCTGTTCCCGGAATGATCCGCACTGTTCTTAAATGCTCGATCTCTTTATTGATCCACGCATACTTCTCTTCGACCTTGCGATACGCGTCTTCCCTTAATAAGCCCAGCTCATATCCATACTTGACCAGGCGCCGGTCAGCATTGTCCTCGCGCACGATCAACCTGTATTCAACGCGAGAGGTGAACATCCGGTACGGTTCCTCGGTGCCTTTGGTGGTCAGATCATCGATCAAAACGCCGATGTAGGATTCGTGGCGGCCTAAAATCAAAGGATCCTTTCCCTTCACTTTCAAAGCGGCGTTGATGCCCGCAATAAGCCCTTGCGCGCCGGCTTCTTCATATCCGGTCGTGCCGTTGATCTGCCCGGCCAAAAAAAGATTGCCGACCTTTTTCGTTTCCAGCGAAAGCGTCAATTCGGTCGGTGGCACCACACCATGCTCAATGGAATATCCGGGACGAACGATCCTGACATTCTCCAGCCCTTTGATGGAGCGGACAAATTTTTCCTGCACATCCGCCGGAAGGCCGGTCGAAATGCCGTTGGGATAATATTCATCCGTGTCCAGGCCCTCGGGTTCCAGGAAAACCTGGTGACGCTGTTTGTCGGCGAATTTCTTTAACTTGTCTTCAATGGACGGGCAATACCGCACGCCGGTCGCCTGGATCTGGCCGGAATACATCGGCGAAAGATGCATATTGTCCCGGATGATCGCGTGAGTCTGTTCATTCGTATGCGTAATATGACAGGGGATCAATTTCTGACCTGAAGGAATAGCTGGCGTGCGAAATGAAAAAGGAGCGGGACGCTCATCGGAATGTTGCGGTTCAAGCTGGGAAAAATCGATCGTTCTGCCATCGAGCCGCGGCGGCGTGCCGGTCTTGAAGAGCACCACCGGGAATCCGCATTCTTCGAGGCTTTGCGCGAGACGTGTCGAATCAGGTTCTCCCGCGCGCCCGCCGGGTGTGATCTGCTTCCCAACATGGATGCGGCCTTTTAAAAACGTTCCGGTCGTGATAACGACGGTGCCGCAGGAAATCGCGCCATGATTTTTTGTCTTGATCCCGCATACCTTGCTATTTTTAACGACCAGTTCATCGACCTCGTCTTCCAATACCTCGAGGTTCTGCTGCCAGCGCACCACGTTCTGCATGTACAACCTGTACTGCTTGCGGTCGGACTGACAGCGCGAGGAACGCACGGCCTGGCCTTTGGACGCGTTAAGCTGACGGAATTGAATGCCGGTACGATCCGCGGCCAAACCCATCTCGCCGCCCAAGGCATCGATCTCTTTAACAAGCTGACCCTTGCCCACGCCGCCAATGGCCGGGTTGCAGCTCATCTGGCCGATCGTGTCGAAAAATAGCGTGGCCATCAAGGTAGAACACCCCATACGGCTCGCCGCCAACGCGGCCTCAACCCCCGCGTGTCCCCCGCCGACAATAATGACATCATAATGTTTGCTCATAGGCACTTCAATCTAACATCCGACTTAATTTTTGTCAACAATACAAGGGGCCGCTGTCATTTAAGAATTAAAAGTGGACACTTTTTAAAGCGATTTAAGTTTTAAAAGTGGACACCTAAGAAATTCGTAATTTCTGGAGAAATGTTTTTAGGCAAAACCTTCAATCTTTTAAAGTCATTCATCGAAACATCCAT
>JACROV010000099.1 GCA_016214285.1 Candidatus Omnitrophota bacterium
ACGAGAGATTTGATCCATGGGCTTGGCCCTCCGGATAATTAAGATAGTTGATTTCCTGGGGGGAGGCAAGCACAAAAATCAGAACTCTCTGTAAAAACAGAACTTAAGAAGATCAAAAGCTAAAACTTTTGACAATACGTTCAAAGCAAACAGGAGGCTAGTATGAAAACAAAATGGTTCGTTATCGCAGCATTGAGTGTGGCGTTCATATTCGTCCGGTTCGCGTCGGCAGCCGAAGAACATGAACACCAGGAAGGTAAAGAAGAAATCCCCACCACCATCAGCGGCATCTGGGCCGAGGTGAAGGAGCACGAGGAAGAACTCGGCAAGACTATCGCCGGCAAGAAGCTCGACAAGGTGCACGAGGCTGCCTTCGAGATCCGTGACATGGTCAACGCCCTGCCCGACAAATCCATGGACCTGCCCGCTGATAACCTGGCCAAGGTCAAGTCCAACGCCAGGTATGTGGCGGACATCGCCAAGCGTCTTGACGAATCCGGCGACGCCGGCGATCAGGCCGCCACGGAAGCCAACTTCACGAGGTTGCAGGGTTTCTTGAAGACCATCGAAGCCCAATACCCGGGTAACCTTAATTTGCCTTATTCTGAATCCGGGGAACAGGAGGCCTATTATTGTCCGATGCATCCCGAGGTGAAAAGTGCCCAGCCGGGAAAGTGTCCCAAATGCGGCATGAATTTAAAACTGGCGGAGCATCAAATGCATAATATGGATGGCATGAAAGGGGAAGGGAAATGAGTTATTATTTGAATAAAATTCTCGATTCTTCCTTCGAAGAAACAATCAAGAAAGTTTTGGAAGAATTAAAAAAAGAAGGGTTTGGGATCATTACTGAAATTGATGTGCAGGCTACTTTAAAGAATAAGATCGGCGTTGATTTTCGAAACTACCGAATTCTCGGTGCCTGTAATCCGTCTTTCGCTTATCAGGCGTTACAGGTGGAAGATAAAATTGGGACGATGCTGCCGTGCAATGTTATTGTTCAAAGTCTCGGTGACAAAAGAACTGAGGTGGCAGCCATTGATCCTTTATTAGCAATGGGCAGGCTCGATAATCAAGGGTTGTTGCAAATTGCCCGGCAAGTTCAAAATAAATTAAAGAATGTTATTAGTCGTCTATAAATCATTTAAAATGGAGGAAACGAAATTGCTTGCAAAAGCGAGTGCCGTCTGTCTGCAAAGGCGAGGGAATCTAACGCTGTCAAGGGAGAGAGATATGATAAAAAGAAACAGTTTGAAAGTGTCCATGACCATTCATCCCCTCAAGGGGGGCAGGTCGGGATGAGCGGAGATCTACACGTTGAATTTGTGAGTACGGAAAAAGGAGAGTGCAGGATTTATATTGCGGGTTATGAAAGAAATCCCGTCGATGTTTCGAAGGCCGAGGGCTTTCTAATCATTAATCCCGAAAGCGTAGAACCTGAAAAATTAATCTTTTCCGGTGATGGGATCCTGGAGGGATATCTTGTGGCTCAAGGAAAGCCGCGAAAACAAGGAGATGCCCTGTCAGCATCTGCTGAGATTGAGATTCCCGGACTTCCAGAAATAATTCAGAGCTTTTATATGGGAAACAATCATTCTTCTTCAGGGCAGAAAGCAGGACATCAAGGAGAAGAAAGGCAGTCACGGTCATTCTTCCTAAACGGTAAATATGCACATACTCATGGTTCTCATATTCGCGATCGGGTATATAGTTATTACCCTTGAGAATAAAATTAAAGTCAACAAGGCGGCCATAGCGCTGTTAGTGGCCGTTTTTTGTTGGGCTTTCAATTTTATTGAACATTTTCCTGCCGACGAGGCCTCTTTGCATCGTCTGATCGAGCATTTGGGGGAGATTTCTCAAGTCATATTTTTCTTGATGGGGGCCATGACGATCGTCGAACTTATTGACTCCCACGGCGGATTTAAAATCATCACAGGCTTCATAAGGACCAGGGATAAACGCAAGTTGCTTTGGGTGATTTCTATAATTACGTTTTTCCTTTCTTCAGTTTTAGACAATTTAACAACATCGATTGTTATGGTTTCACTGCTGCGCCGGCTAATCCCTGACAGAGATGACCGCATGATCTTTGCCGGCATGGTTATTGTCGCGGCTAACGCGGGCGGCGCCTGGAGTCCCATCGGCGACGTGACGACGATGATGCTTTGGATCGGGGGACAAGTGACAACAGGAAAAATGATGGAGCTTCTTTTTATCCCGAGTTTAGTTTTTCTGTTTATCCCTTTGTTATATCTTTCGTTTTCCATCAGGCAGGGGGCATACCCTGATTCATCTCATGGCACGGACAGCCCCGCGCAGCATGGGGCCAAGAGAGTGTTTTTCTTGGGCATCGGGTCACTTATATTTGTCCCTGTTTTTCGAGCCGTAACAAATCTTCCCCCTTTCATGGGAGTTTTATTAGGGCTTGGTATTATGTGGGTCTTGACAGATCTCATCCATCATCAGAAGAGAGATCATTTAAAAGTGCCCAGCATTTTAACCCGGATTGACTTTTCCAGTGTCTTGTTTTTCCTTGGGATTCTCCTCGCTGTGGCGGCCCTGGAAACGGCGGGAATATTGGGAAGCCTGGCTTTAAGGATGGATAATTATTTTAACAACAAAGACATCATTGCGACTGTCCTGGGGCTTTTATCCTCGATTATTGATAATGTTCCGCTCACGGCCGCGACTATGGGTATGTATCCGTTAAGTTCATATCCGGCAGATTCGAAACTCTGGGAAATGATTGCCTATAGTGTGGGTACGGGAGGAAGCATTCTGATCATCGGATCTGCCGCCGGCGTTGTTGTGATGGGCATGGAGAAGATCAGTTTTGGTTGGTATCTGAAGAAGATCAGTTTGCCGGTGTTGATCGGATATTTCCTTGGGATCGGTTCTTTTCTGATGATCCATCACGTGATCTATGGTTAATATGGCAAAACTGAGTGAGCATAAAACAGATCTTGTACGGCTTGCCGCAGTGGCCTTGGCATTATGCTTAAGTTGGCTGAAAGCATGGAAAGCATTTTTACCTTTTGATGCCATCGCTCTCGCCGCAACTTTGATCGGCGGCTATCCAATGTTCGAGGAGGCCTTTGAAGGGATCAAAAAGCGGCGGATGACAATGGAAATTTCCATGTCGATCGCTGTTGCGGCAACGTTGGCGATTGGGCAGTTTTTTACGGCGTTGATCATTACTTTCTTTGTTCTTTTTGCGGAGCTTCTTGAGGATTTGACTGTCTCGCGAGGTAGAGACGTTATTAAGAAACTCCTTGAACTGCTTCCTTCCCAAGTCATCGTTCGTAGAAACGGACAAGAAAATGAAATGCATGTTAATGATCTTGCCCTCAGGGACATTGTCATTGTCAGGCCGGGAGCGCGGATCCCCGTTGATGGGGTTGTCCTTAAAGGGCGCTCCAGCGTTAACCAGGCCTCTATCACGGGTGAATCTTTTCCTGTAGAAAAAACAGAAGGGCACAAAGTTTTGGCTGGAACGATCAATCAGACGGGTGTCCTTGAAATTCAAACAGCCGCCGTTGGTCAAGATACGACCTTTGGGAAAATAATTTCCATTATCGGTCAGGCGGAAAAAAACAGGGCGCCGATTCAAAAAGTCGCGGATAAATTGGCCGCGAGTCTGGTTTATTTTGCTTTTGGCGGCGCGATTGTTACCTATGCGTTAACGCACAACATTGTATCAGCTATTTCTGCGCTCGTTGTTGCCGGTGCCTGCGGCGTTGCCGCGGGAACGCCATTGGCCATTCTTGCCAGTATCGGACGCACGGCGAAAGAAGGCATTATTACCAAAGGTGGAATTCATTTTGAACAGCTTGCCAGGATCGACACAGTCGTTTTGGATAAAACAGGAACATTGACCTTCGGGACGCCGGAGGTTACCGATATTGAAAGTTTTAACGGTCTGAAAAAAGAAGATATTCTTCAATTAGCCGCTAGTGTCGAGCAGCATTCCGAGCATCCTTTAGCTGAGGCCATATTGAAAAAGCAAAAGGATTCAGGGCTTTGCTTATTGCCTTATTCTAACCTGGAATACCTTCCAGGACAGGGACTGGTTTGCAGAGTCAATGGCAGCGAAATTCTTGTCGGGAACACTTCGTTCATGGATAAGAAATTTATCAAAGGACAAACTAAAGTGATCGAATATATTGATCGAAGAAAGAATTCCACTGAAACTACTGTATTCGTGGCAAAGAATCAAGAAATCATTGGAGCCATAAGCTTTGCGGACGTTATAAGAGTTGAGGCAAGGCAGGCTATAGAAGATCTAAAAGGATTTGGTTGTCAGGTTATTCTTTTGACGGGAGATAATTGGGCTATTGCAAAGAAAATCGGAGAAACCCTTCAATTGGATAAAATTTTTGCCGAAATGCTCCCGCAACAAAAGTTGGAAAAAATTAGAGAACTCATGCAAGAGGGCAAAAAAGTTGCCATGATCGGCGATGGAATTAATGACGCTCCGGCCTTGATGGAGGCGACCGTCGGTATCGCCATGGGAAGCGGGACGGACGTGGCTTTAGAATCCGCGGGTGTGACTTTAACAACCAACAACTTAATGAAAATTGTGGAAGCGTTAAAAATCAGCAGGCAATGCCTGCGCGTGATCATGTTCAACTTTTGGGGTACGGTCGTCGTGGATGCTGCGGGGATGATCTTCGCGTTCCTCGGATATCTTACGCCGCTTTTTGCCGCGTTAATTCATGTTTCTTCTGAACTTGCGTTTATATTGAACTCAGCGAGATTATTCCGAAAGAATAAAGATAAGCCGCCTCTGGCAGGGTAGCTGTGGTGGTGTATCCAAAAGGAGGACAAGATGCACGGTGAAGATCCGGGAAATTATGCCTACGGGATGTGGACGGTGGTCGCGTTCAACGTCATCCTTTTCTCATTCTTCGTGTTGAGTTTCCTCAAGCCCAAAACGACCGTCGAGTGGAGATCGATGGGGGCCTTCATGGGATTTCTTGTCGCGTTGTTCACGGAGATGTACGGCTTTCCTTTGACCATATACCTTCTCTCGGGCTGGATGGGGAAATCCTATCCTGTCTTGGATCCGTTCTCCCATTCTCACGGCCATCTTTGGCTGGTCCTTTTGGGGCTGGCCGATTCGAAGACGGCGATGACCGTCCTGCATGCCGTCACCAACGGGATGATCTTTTATGGTTTGTATGTCATGCAAAACGGCTGGGTCCTGATCCACGCGGCCAAGGGCAAACATCTTGTTACGGAAGGAGTGTACGCGCGCGTGCGGCATCCGCAATATAGCGGATTGTTCTTGATCACGTCAGGCTTCCTGATCCAGTGGCCGTCGCTGTTGACGCTCGTGATGTGGCCGATTTTAACGTTCGCGTATTACCGCCTGGCCATGCGGGAGGAAAAAGATGTGGAACGCCATTTCGGGCAGGCCTGGCTGGATTACAAGGCCCGCGTGCCCGCATTTATTCCCGGGATCGGGAAGGCCCCGGCGTTCTCTTAGAATTTTCTAAAGGCAGTCGGGGCTCTGACTTCAACGATACATGTACAAGAAAACATCGGAGGAGGTGTAAAATGAAAAATAATTCGTGGATGATGCTTATCTGTTGTTTGGGGCCTTTATTATTTTTTATTGCGATTCCCGCGCTGGGTCTTAACAAAGAGAATTTATTTTGGGTTCTTGTGCCAGTGATGTTGTTGGTTTGTTTCATGATGATGCGCAAAGGAGGAGGTTGTTGCGGCGGTCATGAAGACAAGAAAATTGATTCAGATAAAAAAGATGGAGAAAAGAAGTCAGGGTGTCATTAAAGACGTTAACAGCCTGTAAACAATAGTCAGAAAGGGAGGCAGAAGATGAAAAAGTTAACGTATTTGATCCTTGCGGTCACCGCTGTGTCATTATCCGCCAGTTCCGTTTTTGCAGGTCAAATGAAAGACGGGATGATGGAAGACGGCATGATGAACGGCGGCATGATGAAGATGATGCACATGATGCACGGCATGACGCGCTCGCCCGTGATGGCCGCTTCCAACGACGGCGGGGTCATTGTGTTGACGGGCAATAAACTCTATAAATACGACAAGAACCTTAATCTGGTCAAGGAAGCCGAGATCAAGATGGAGGGAGACGGCGGCATGATGAGCGGGATGGGAGGCATGAAAAAGACGTGCTGCCAAGGAAAGAAGATGATGGGCCAGGGCGATACCGCCGACGAAGCAGCCGAGGGAGAAGCTGTTCAGCCGGCACAAGAAGATGCGGAACATAAGAGCCATCATTGATCAATAAACAAATTCCAAACACCAAATTCCAAACAAATAATAATTTCAAATGACCAGAATCTCAAATAAAAGTAATTATTTTGTTTATTGGAATTTCGGTATTGTAAATTGTTTGTGATTTGGTATTTGTTTATTGGAATTTTCCTGGTTATTGTCTCTTGGTTATTATAAAGGTTGCATAAATGGCTACAGATCCGATTTGCGGGATGACCGTTGATGAACGGCGGGGCCTTAAAGTCAATCAGGGCGGGAAGGATCATTTTTTCTGCAGTGCGCACTGCAAGAACAAGTTTTTAAAACGATCCGGGGAACCCGTCCCTGCGCCGCAACCCAAAGACACGAAAACAATCTACACTTGCCCCATGCATCCGGAGGTTCGCCAGAACCATCCCGGGGATTGCCCGAAGTGCGGGATGCCTCTGGAGCCGATAGGCGCCGGGGGCAAGGAAGAGGAAGAGCGCAAGCTGGTCCGTTCCTTATCCCTCAAGTTTTGGGGCGGGCTTGCGCTGACGGTCCCCGTCGCTGTCCTTGCCGTCGGTGAAATGGTCCCTGTCCTGAACATCCACACTTTGGTTCCGATGGTTGTTTTGTCCTGGGTGCAGTTTATCCTGGCGACGCCGGTCGTTCTTTGGTCCGGCGGATTTTTTTTCACGAAGGCCTGGCAGTCTCTTCTTAACAGATCGTTGAATATGTTCACCCTGATCGCGCTGGGCGTTGGTGCGGCGTATGGATACAGCGCGGTCGCGGTTTTATTCCCGGGGATTTTCCCGGCGGATTTTAAAATGGAGGGAAGGATCAACCTTTATTTTGAGGCCGCTGCCGTGATCACGGTCTTGGTCGTGCTGGGCCAGTTACTGGAGGCCCGCGCCCGCAGCCAGACCGGGCAGGCGATCAAGGCGCTCTTGGGACTGGCCGCGAAGAACGCGCATCGGATACGCGATGGGCGTGAGGAAGAGGCCGCCATTGACGATGTCCACAAAGGCGACCTGCTGCGCGTGAGGCCGGGTGAGAAAGTTCCGCTGGACGGGATCATTATTGAAGGCCGGACGACCATCGACGAGTCGATGATCTCGGGAGAACCGATCCCCGTCGCCAAGGCGGCCGGCGAGCGGGTCATCGGGGCCACGGTCAACCAGACGGGAACGTTTGTGATGAAGATCGAAAAGGTCGGCGCGGAAACTTTGTTGTCGCAGATCGTGCACATGATCGCCGAGGCCCAGCGCAGCCGCGCGCCCATCCAGAAACTGGCGGACCAGGTGTCCGGATATTTCGTCCCCGCCGTTATTTTTGTCGCCGTCGTTGCCTTTATCGTCTGGTGGCAGACAGGTCCTCAGCCTTCTTTGGCTTACGCGATCGTCAACGCCGTTTCGGTCCTTATTATTGCTTGTCCGTGCGCGCTGGGGTTGGCAACACCGATGTCCATTATGGTCGGTGTGGGGCGCGGGGCGCAGGGAGGGATCCTGATCAAAAACGCCGAGGCCATCGAAAAAGCCGAAAAGATAACTCATGTCCTGACCGACAAAACCGGGACGCTCACCGAAGGCAGGCCGAAGGTGACAGTCGTGCATCCGGCCGCCGGCGTCGATGAGGCGTTGCTGTTGAGCGTGTCCGGATCGTTGGAGCAGGCCAGCGAACATCCGTTGGCTAGGGCCGTGGTCGATTACCTCTGCGCCCGGGGTATGGACGTGCCGAAGATCGAAGATTTCGATTCCGTCACCGGAGCGGGCGTGCGGGGGAGGCTTAACGGAGTTGTTGTCGCGCTGGGGAACGAAAAATTTATTACCGATACCGTGGGAGAAGTCCCGCGGGACCTTCAGGATAAAGCGGCGCGAATGCGGATAAAGGCGCAGACAGTTGTGTGGGTGGCACAGGAGCGCAAGGTCCTTGGAGTTTTGGGGATTGCCGATTCCGTGAAAGCGACAACGCCCGCGGCCATCCGTGAACTGCACCGTCTGGGCCTGAAAGTCATTATGCTCACCGGAGACCACCGCGCGACCGCCCAGGCCATCGCCGCGGAGCTGGGCATTGATGATGTCCGCGCCGAAGTAGATCCGGCGGGGAAACGGAAAATCGTCCAGGAATTCAAGCGCGCGGGGGCGCGGGTGCTGATGGCCGGCGACGGGATCAACGACGCCCCGGCCCTGGCCGAAGCCGAGGTGGGGGTCGCCATGGGCACAGGCACCGACGTGGCCATCGAGAGCGCCGGGATCACGCTGGTCAAAGGCGATCTCAACGGCATCGTCAAGGCCCTGAAATTAAGCCGGCAGGTCATGCGCAACATCCGCCAGAACCTTTTTTTCGCCTTCATCTATAACGCCCTCGGCGTTCCCGTGGCCGCGGGCATATTGTATCCCCTTACGGGACTGCTTTTGAACCCCATGATCGCCGGCGCCGCGATGAGCTTCAGCTCGGTATCGGTCATCAGCAACGCCCTGCGGTTACGCCGGTTGAAATTGTGACCGCTTGGGTTGATTCCCTCAAGTATTGGTAGTAGAATACATTAATTTCTCAACGACACAGTACAGGATAAGACGTGAAAGCAAAAACACTTTGGACGGGATTTTTTATTTGAAATCCCTCCAGGATAATGTGTCAAGGGTTCCGTGGACGAACCCATTTTTCACAACGCTTTAAACTATACTTTATGAAACCGGGGTTGATCTGATGGACCTGACAGCCATCATTTTAAGCATTTTGGGCCTTTGTCTTTTTGAGGTCGTTTCCAGCGTCGACAACGCGGTCGTCAACGCGGATGTGTTGTCCACCATGAGCGTCAAATGGCGCAAGTGGTTCCTGATCTGGGGGATTTTTTTTGGCGTTTTCATGGTCCGCGGGCTTTTGCCGTGGGTTATCGTGTGGATGGCCAATCCGTCCATCGGGCCGTGGGGGGCGTTGACGGCAAGCTTCAGCAACGATCCCCAAATTCAGCAGGCGCTGGAAGGATCGGCGCCGCCGCTTTTGCTCGGCGGCGGGATTTTTCTCATCTTTTTGTTCTTCCACTGGCTGTTCCTGGAACCCAAAGAATTCGGCTTGCATGTGGAGCGTTTTTTTTCCAGGCAAGGCGTATGGTTTTTCGCGGTCGTTTCTGTCATTTTAAGCGTGGTCATCCGGGAGGCGCTTAAGGTCGATCCCGTGATGGCCTTCGCCGCTTCCATCGGTTCAAGCTTTTTTTTCATCACCCACGGCTTCAAGGAACACGCCGCCGGCGTCGAGCTTGAACTCAAGAACCAGCATCATTTATCGGATATCAGCAAGATCATGTATCTGGAGATCCTGGATGCGACGTTCTCTATCGACGGTGTTATCGGGGCGTTCGCCTTCACCATGTCCGTGCCGCTCATTATCCTGGGCAACGGCCTGGGCGCGATCGTTGTCCGGCAGCTGACGATCAAAGGGGCCGACAAGATCAAGCAGTATCCCTATCTGAAAAACGGCGCCATGTATTCGATCTTCTTTTTGGGGATGATCATGGTGCTGGAGAGTTTTGGGGCGCGCGTGCCGCATTATGCCGCGCCCATCATCACGTTCATCGTGATCAGTTTCTTTTTGTTCAAGTCTTTAAAGGCAGCGAAACGGCATTCTTAAAGAAAAGGGGCAATTATGCCCGTGAATATCCCGACAACCAGCCGGCCAAGGGTCGTCATCATCGGCGGCGGCTTCGGCGGCCTGGAGCTGGCCAAACGGCTCAAGGGCCTCGACGTCCAGATCATCCTCATTGATAAAAATAATTATCACACCTTCCAGCCTCTTTTGTACCAGGTGGCCACCGCCGCCCTGGAACCGGATTCCATTATTTATTCTTTGCGGAAGATCTTCAAGCGCCGGGAAAACGTGATCTTCCGCATGGCGGAAGTCCTGCGGATCAAGCCCGAATTAAAGCGTATTGAAACCTCGATCGGGGAAATTTTTTACGATTATCTGGTGATTGCCGTCGGGACGAAGACGAATTTTTTCGGGATGCGGGATGTCGAACGAAACGCCATGCGGATGAAAAGCGTCCCCCAGGCGATGGAATTGCGCAACCTTATCCTGGAGAGTTTTGAAAAGGCCCTTTTGACCAACGACGTTCAGGAGCACGAACGCCTGATGACATTTACGGTCGTCGGAGGGGGACCGACTGGCGTGGAGACCGCCGGAGCGCTGGGCGAGTTAAAGAAGATCGTCCTGCCGAAAGATTACCCGGAACTGGATTTTCGCAGGATGCAGATCCATGTGGTGGAAATGAACGGCCGCCTGCTGGGCACCATGTCGGAGTCCGCTTCCCAGAGCGCCAAGCGTTTCCTGGAGAATTTTGAGATCAATATCTGGCTGAAGACCAAGGTGGTCTCTTATGACGGGAACGTCGTCAGTTTGTCCAACGGGAAAAAGCTTTTTACCAGCAACGTGATATGGACCGCCGGGGTTACCGGGGCGGTCATCCCCGGGCTTAAACCGGAAGCCCTCCTGCCGGGCAACCGGTTGAAGGTCGATGCGTACAACCGCGTGGAATTTCACAGCAATATCTTTGCAATAGGCGACATTGCCGCTATAATTACGGAAAAGACGCCTAAGGGCCACCCGATGCTGGCGCCGGTCGCCATTCAGCAGGCGCGGCTTCTGTCCCAGAATTTGAGACGTTTGATGAGCAACCAGCCGTTAAAACCGTTTCGCTACCGGGACTTAGGTATGATGGCAACGGTGGGAAGAAATCATGCCGTTGTGGATTTTCATTGGATCAAATTCCATGGCATTTTAGGCTGGTTCATCTGGGTGTTCGTGCATTTGATGGTCCTGGTGGGGTTCCGCAACCGCGTGGTCGCCCTCGTCAACTGGGCGTGGAATTATTTCAGCTATGACCGCGGCCTGCGATTGATCATCCGTCCGTTTAAAGATGAAAAATTTTCTTAGTCATGCCAGAATGTATGTTTTCCGGGGATTGCTGGCCATCATCCCTTTGGGGCTGACTATCATCGCCATACGGTTGGTTTATGTGGTCATCGACAAACGGATTATCGAGGCCTTGGCCAAGGTGATCGGTTACCGCATCCCCGGGCTTGGTGTTTTGTTGGTATTGGTCTTGCTATATTTTTTGGGGCTTATTACCAGTAACGTCTTGGGCAGAAGATTGCTCCACGCCTTTGAAAGTATTTTCCAGCGCATCCCCCTTATCAAAACGACTTATCAGGTCGGTAAACAGATCTCGACAACCCTTTCGCTTCCGGAAAGACAGGTTTTTAAAAAGGTGGTCCTGGTCAATCTTTTCCAGCCTGGACAGCGGGGGATTGGTTTCGTGACGGGAACTGTCATTGATAAAAAGAACCAGCAGCAATTGCTTAAGATATTTATTCCGACGGTGCCCAACCCGACGTCCGGATTTCTTGTCTTGATGAAGGAATCAGACACGGTTGATCCAGGCTGGAGCGTGGACGAGGCCATGAAGACGGTCATTTCCGGAGGCATCATCGGGCCCGAAGTAATAGAGAAAAAATAAAAACGGGGGACCCGATTGGTTGGGGCTAATATCTTTAAGGATAAGAGGTGCTCACCTCTAGCCCGGCAGCTAACCTCGTAAACGAAAGAGAGAACCAGGGAGAGCTCTCTGGTTTTTTATTGGTTTATGGGATCTGTACTTAAGAAAATTAAGACGGCATTCATAGGAGCGGCGAAAAATCCCCACGACCGGACGGTGTTCCACCGGATGTCGCTCATCGCGTTTTTCGCGTGGGTCGGCCTTGGGGCCGACGGGTTGTCCTCATCGTGTTATGGTCCCGAAGAGGCGTTTCTCGCCCTGGGCAGCCATCCTTATTTAAGCCTTTTTATCGCCGGCGCGTCTGTTTTGACCGTTTTTTTGATCAGCAGCAGTTACGCGCAGATCATTGAACTGTTCCCTTCCGGCGGCGGCGGATACGTTGTCGCCAGTAAATTGTTATCGCCGAATGTCGGGATGGTGGCGGGCTGCGCCTTGCTGGTCGATTATGTGTTGACGATCACCATTTCGGTCGCCAGCGGGGCGGGTGCCCTTTTTAGTTTCTTGCCGCCGGAGTGGTCAGGATTAAGATTGCACCTTGCCGCCGCGGGTGTCATCGTTCTTACGGTGATGAACTTGCGCGGCGTGAAAGAATCGGTGACGGTTCTGACTCCCGTCTTTTTGATATTTATTTTGACGCATTTGTTTGTGGTTGTTTACACGATTTTTATCAATTCAGGGCAGTTTTCTTTTGTGATCCAGACTGTTAAGGCGGAACTGTCCCAAACCCACAGGGAACTTGGAGCCTGGGGGATGTTTTTCTTGATGATGAAGGCCTACAGCCTGGGAGCGGGAACCTATACGGGAATTGAAACAGTCAGTAACGGGCTTCCCACTTTGCGCGAGCCGAGAGTTGAGACGGGCAAACGCACTATGATCTATATGGCTGTTTCGCTTTCCGTGACCGTCGCAGGGTTGATCCTGGGGTATCTATTTTTTCAGGTCCAACCCATGACGGGCAGGACGCTCAATGCTGTTTTATTTAAAATCATTGCCCGCGATTGGGGCAGGCCGGGAGAATTATTTGTCCTTATTACTCTGTTTTCGGAGGCCATGTTATTGTTCATCGCGGCCCAGGCGGGATTTATCGGCGGGCCGCGGGTATTGTCGAACATGGCGCTGGACCGCTGGTTCCCGTCGAAATTCACGTCTTTAAGCGACCGGCTGGTGGCCCAAAACGGGATCGTGCTCATGGGAACGGCGGCTCTGCTGGCAATGGTTTTCACCGGAGGTTCGGTGAAACTGCTGGTCGTTTTGTACAGTATCAACGTTTTTATCACGTTTTGTCTTTCGCAGGCGGGGATGGTCAAGCACTGGTGGAACTCGCATGAGCGCGGATGGCAAAAGAAACTTTTGCTCAACGGCAGCGGTCTGATGTTATGCACGTTCATTTTGATATCGGTCGTGATCTTGAAATTCTTTGACGGAGGATGGATCACTCTTTTCATCACGGGTTCGCTGGCCGTGCTGGCGGTTTTCATCAAGCGGCACTACGAAGAGACCATGAGGCAGTTGGGACGTTTGGACGACCTCGTCGCGACGGCGCTCTCCCAGCAGGGCATGGGCCAGAAGCCGGCACAGATCGCGTTCGATCCCGGATCAAAGACCGCGGTATTGCTGGTCAACGGGTACAACGGTTTGGGGCTGCATACCTTGTTCAATGTGATCCATCTGTTCGGCAAGGAATTCAGGAATTTTGTTTTCGTGGAGATAGGCGTTATTAACGCGGGGAATTTCAAAGGAAGCGAGGAGATGGAGAACCTTAAAAGAAAGAGTGAACAAGACGTCGCCCGGTACGTCGCGTTCATGAGCAGTCAGGGATATTACGCGAAAGGATTGTGTTATGTGGGACTGGAAGTCATGGAGGAAGTGGAGGCGCGCAGCGCGCAGATCCTGGCGCAATATCCCAACGCCGTCTTTTTCGGCGGGCAGCTGGTCTTCGCCAAGGAGACCATCATGAAGCGGTTGTTCCACAACTACACGGTTTTCGCCCTGCAGAGCATGTTCTATCATAAGGGGATCCCGTTCGTCATCCTGCCTATCCGCGTGCCGTAGGTTCCCTGCGGTTCCCGCAGGGAACGGAATGTGTTGACAATTCGACGGAAAAATGTTGAAATAAAACTTAACAAACTCAACTATTTACAAGGAGATCGTTATGTTTTTCTTGCAATTAAGGATGTGGTTATTAATGGCGGTTTTGTTCGCCATCGTTTACGCGATCGTGGCTATGGTCGCCTCGAGCATGGGCGTGAACAATTTTTATTTTTATTTGTCGTTCTCTTTCGTGCTCATGTTCATTCAGTACCTGATCGGGCCCAAGATGGTCGAGTGGTCGATGCGCGTGCGTTATATCAAACGGGAAGATAATTCCCGGCTCTACGCGATGGTCGAAGACCTCACGCGGCGGGCCAACTTGCCCATGCCGCGGATCTGCGTTTCGCCGATCTCGCTCCCCAACGCTTTCGCTTTCGGGCGGGGCGTGCGCGACGGCCGCGTGTGCGTGACGGAAGGTATCCTGCGTTTATTGAACGACGAGGAATTAAAGGCCGTCCTCGGCCATGAATTGACGCATATCAAAAGCCGTGATGTATTGACGATCACGATTCTTTCGGTCATCCCGATGATCATGTACCGCCTAGCCTGGCATTTTCTTTTCTACGGCGGCGGCCGTCGCAACGAACGCGGGGGCAATACGGCGTTGATCGGACTGGCGGCGTTCATTTTTTATTTTATCACCAATTTGCTGGTTTTGTACGCGTCCCGTATCCGGGAATATTTTGCCGACAGGGGATCGGTCGAGATGGGCAACCGCCCGGAGGCGCTGGCCAGCGCGCTTTACAAGCTCGTCTATGGCGCGGCGCGGATGGACAAGTCCGCCCTTAAGGAAGCCGAAGGGTTAAAGGCGTTCTTTCTGAACGATCCATCCCGGGCGATCAACGAGATCCGGGAATTGAGCCAGCTTGATCTCGACGGCAGCGGGACCATCGACCCGTATGAACTGGCCGCCATGCGCAACAAAAACCTTCATCTTAATTTCGGCGATCGTTTGATGGAGTCATTGAGCACCCATCCGAACATGCTCAAGCGCATCAAACATCTTTCCGAGCTGGGCCGTTGAAACCCCACGCTACCGCGTGGGGAATTATAATTCTACAGGCGCCCTTCGACAAGCTCAGCCCTTCGATAAACTCAGGGCTGAGTCCTGAGCGTAAGTCGAATGGACTCAGGATCCCTCGAGAAGGAGTCCCGAGCGAAGTCGTGGGAGAAGCCTGTAGCCGAAGCTAAAAGCAGGTCATGAAGCTCATTTCCTGGAACCTTAATGGCATCAGGTCCGCGCTCAATAAAGGCCTCCTCGATTTTATCAAGAAATCCAAACCGGATGTCCTCTGCCTTCAAGAAACAAGGTCTCCCAACGACGCGGTCGCGGTGGACCTTCCCGGATACGAACAGTATTGGAATCATGCGAGTAAAGCCGGATATTCCGGTACGGCGGTTTTTACCCGGATCAAACCTTTAAAAGTATCCAACGGCATCGGCATCGCGAAGCACGACAATGAAGGCCGGGTCATCACGCTTGAATACAAAGATTTCTTTCTCGTCAATGTTTACGTGCCTAATTCCAAACGCGGCCTGGAACGTCTGCCTTACCGCAGCAAAGAATGGGACGTGGATTTTTTGTCGTACCTGAAACAGCTTGGGAACAAAAAACCGGTCGTCTTTTGCGGGGATCTCAATGTGGCGCATACCGAGATCGATCTGGCCAACCCCAAAGGGAACGAAAAGAACCACGGATTTACGCCCGAGGAACGGGCGGGGTTTGATAATCTCGTTAAAGCCGGGTTTATCGATACGTTGCGTGAATTCGAAAAAGGCGGCGGCCATTATACCTGGTGGAGCCCGATGGGCAGCTGCCGCAAGCGCAACATCGGATGGCGTATCGATTATTTTTTGATCCCGCCTGTTTTACGCCCGAGGCTTAAAGGCGCGTTCATTTTAAAAGATATCATGGGGTCTGACCACTGTCCCGTGGGAATTGAATTAAAATAACACAATAACCAAGAAACAATAACCAAAAAATATCCAATAAACAAATTACAAATTACAAACAATACACAATACCGAAATCCAAATGATAAAAATGGCTTTTAAAAGCAAATGTTTTGAATTTTGGTCATTGGATATTGTCTATTGTTTGTGATTTGGTGCCTGGGGTTTGGGATTTATTTGTATCTTGTATCTTGGTTATTTGCAAAAGGAGGGAACAGCATGGGGAAAATATTGATCGTCGATGATAACAAGGAAATGCGGCATAAATACCGAAGATTGCTGGAAAAAATGAAACTTGAGGTCCTGGAGGCTTCCGACGCGCTGGAGGTCGTCGAGGTCCTGATGCGCAATTCCCGCGAGCTTGACCTGATCCTGCTGGACATCCAGATGCCCGAGGTCGACGGCCGTGGTATCCATGAGATCGTCAGCGATTACATCTCCTCGGTACCTATCGTCGTTTCCAGCGTTCTGCCGGTGCGTGAACAGAAGTTGCGTATCCCCAGGGCACGGGATTATTTCGATAAGGCCGACGGGGACGCGGTATTCTCGAAAAAAGTTAAAGCGATCATGGGCCTGTAGTACATGATCCATGCCCTGATCTTAGCCATTGGGTTTGTTCTGCTGATCAAAGGCGCCGATTGGCTGGTGGACGGTGCTCGTTCGCTGGCGCGCTCTTTAGGTGTTTCCCACCTTGTCATAGGATTGACGGTTGTGGCTTTTGGAACATCGTTCCCGGAGCTTTTCGTCAATATCTCGGCATCAGCGCATAATAATCCCGCGATTGCCATAGGTAACATTCTGGGGAGCAATATCGCCAACATCCTCCTGATCTTGGGGATTTGCGCCATGATCTATCCGCTGAAAGTCGCTTCCAGCACAACCTGGAAAGAAATTCCGTTCACTTTGCTGGCGGCTGTTCTGGTTTTACTGCTCGTCCAGGATGAGCGCTGGAGGGGAGGTTCTCCCGTCCTGGGAAGAACCGACGGGATGATCTTGCTTGTTTTCTTCGGGGTTTTTTTATATTACATTTTTCATCTTGCCAAAGCAGATCGCAGGGAAGAGCCCGGCCAGCGCTGTGACTTGCCGCCGACCATAGGACGGATATTATTGGGACTGGCCGGTTTGGTCGCCGGAGGCGAGTTGGTCGTGCGCGGCGCGGCGCAGCTGGCCGCGCGGTTCGGCTTGAGCGAATCTTTAGTCGGGCTGACGATCGTGGCCGTGGGGACCTCGCTTCCGGAACTGGCGACCTCCGCGATGGCGGCTTATAAGAAACATTCCGATATCGCCGTCGGGAACATCGTTGGTTCCAACATATTCAACATTTTTTTTATCCTGGGGATAAGCGCGGTCATAAGGCCTTTGCCGTTTCACGCGGAGAATCAAGCCGACACATTGGTCACGATCGCCGCCAGCTTGGTACTGTTTTTATGCCTTTTTGTAGGTATCAAGAGAGTTCTGGGCCGCCGGGAGGGAGTCTTGTTTCTTGTCCTTTACGCGGCTTATATCGCTTTTCTGATCCGGACGCGGGTTGGTTAAAATAACAGTATTCAAAAAAGGAGCTGGAACCTATGCTTAACGAGATATTCCTCGCTTTTATCCCGATCTTTGTCGCGGTGGATCCCATCGGGCTGTTGCCGTTATTCGTCGGGCTCACTCACCGGGTGACAAAAAAGGAAAAACGGAAAATTATCGTGCAGTCGGTCGCCACAGCCCTTTCGCTGGCAATCGCCTTTATTGTCCTGGGCAAATGGGTATTCCGGGTCATGGGGATCACCGTGTGGGATTTTATGATCGCCGGCGGCGTGATCCTGCTGTGTCTTTCCATCAGCGACCTGTTGCAGCCGTGGAAAGAGCGGCCGAATCTTTCCGAAGAAATGGGCGCCGTTCCGTTGGGGACGCCGCTCATCGTCGGCCCGGCCGTGTTAACCACGTCTTTGATCATGATCGACCAGCATGGCGTGGCGGCCACCGTGATCTCCGTCGTATTGAACATCTGTCTGGTCGGGGTAACGTTCATCTGGTCCGATTTTTTGATAAAGATCTTGGGGAAGGCCGGGGCCAGGGCGTTATCCAAGATTATGGCGCTTTTCCTGGCGGCGATCGCGGTGATGATGATCCGCAAAGGCATTGTCCATCTGTTGGCCGCCGGCAGTGGGGGCGCGTAAGCAAAGAACGCAAGTGATTATTGCATCCCGCGTCGCAGCCGTTATAATAACGATACATGACAGCCGATAATCCACAAAACGCGCCGCAGGCCGGCAAATCGATCCTGATCGTCGATGACGAACGGGACATCCGTGATTCTCTCGAATCAAGGTTGATGGTGGCGGGTTTTCGGGTGCAAACCGCGTCCAGCGGCCAGGAAGCGGTGGCAACGTTCATCAAGTGTTTCTATGATGGTCCTTTCGGCGTTATTCTCCTGGACATTAATCTGCCGGACATGGATGGGCTTGATATCCTGAAATTGTTGCGGCAGGAAGAAGAACTGCGCGGCGTCAAGGACTTAGACGGCGTGATCATTGTCATGCAAACCGCCGTCAAGGAATCATGGATGGACGCCTTCACCAAAGGCTGCGACGACTACATCGTCAAACCGTACTCCTTCCAGGAACTCCTCAGCAAAATAAACGAAAAGATCCGGATCAAAAAAGAGCGGTCCGAGTTGAAGTAAGAGGATTTTAGGACCTGCGCCAATTTCTGTCCAATGATCGATTAAAATAAGAAGGATCGTACTATGCCAGTTGCGCCACTTAGTTTTATTAAGCGATTCGATGAATTTCGTCCAAAGGACGACAGGAAACATATCCCTAAAAATACGAGAGGTATTTATGTTTTGCTTAACCAAGAAGGCAACGCTTTCAATGTTGTTTATGTGGGAATGGCGGGCGGAGATAAAGCGGGAATACACGGGCGTTTAAATTCACATGCTCGTAGCGAAAGAAAGAAGGAGAAGTGGTCTCATTTTTCAATCTTTGAAATGCATGACAACATTACTCGCGAGACGATTCAGGAACTCGAAGGTTTATTTCGACATATCTATCGGAAAGATTCGCAATCGCTGAAACTCGGCATTCATAAGAAGTTCAAGGGATTCAGGCAAATCCATAAAGACTTGAGCAACTGGAAAAGATAGGGAGTAGCATTGGCAAAAGGAATAATCATAGCAATTCAAACTTGGTCTCGGATTTTGATTGTAGGATTTTCTGTAATCAATCTTATTGGTTGTGATTCTAATAGTTTTCCAAAATCTTGGGCCGAATTTAAGGCATTTAATCCTTTTGATGCCAAGAGCGGCGCTGAAATCGCCGTGCGCAGACATTTTGAGACATATAGTAAGTTTAAATGCGCCTGTAAACGGGTCTTGCCAATTATCTCAAATTGAGATATACTTATAATGCACGTTATTGCCAAGAAGCCGCTCAAAGAGTTCCGGGTGGAACACCCTGACAGCAAGAAGCCGCTGGAAGCGTGGTTTCGAACGATAGAGCGGTCCACTTTTAAAACGTGGAGTGAATTGAAGGCCACATTTCCAACGGCTGACAAGGCAGGAGACAGGATCGTCTTTAATATCGGAGGGAACAAATATCGCCTCATTACTGTGATACACTTTAATCGAGGGAAAGTTTTCGTGCGGTACGTGCTCACACATAAGGAATATGATGAAGGGAGATGGAAACATGGTTAATATTTTGGAAAAGCCTGAATTCAAAAAGGCGTGGTCTATCGTGGATGAGGGGCTCTCCATTCGAAACGAGGCGGATTACAACAAAGCCATCAAGATACTCAATCAGTTGCTCGACGAGGTTGGGGATGATGAATCGCATCCGCTCTTTAATTTTCTCGAAGTGCTCGGGACGCTCATTGAGAGCTACGAGGAAGACCACGTGAAGATTCCGGATGTCCCGGCAGGAGAAGTGCTCAAATTCCTGATGGAAGAGCATGGGCTCACCCAGGCGGATCTTTCCGAAATCGGCAGCCAGGGGGTCGTCTCGGAAATCCTGCACGGGAAAAGGGAACTGAACACCCGCCAGATCAAAGAGTTGAGCAAGCGCTTCAAGGTTTCGCCCGCCGTGTTCATTTAGAAAAAGGGACAGGCTAAAAGCAGCTTGTCCCTTTTTCAGTCTATCTGCACCAATGTCGTCTGTCCAGACTCCGGTATTGGATCGCCTCCGCGATGTGCTCCGTCCGCAGCTTTTCTTCTCCGGCGAGATCGGCGATGGTCCGTGAGATCTTGAGGATCTTGTCGTACCCCCGGGCCGAAAGGCCCAGTTCGTCGATGGCCATTTTGAGGAGTTTTTTGCACTCTTCATCCAGCGCGCAATATTGCTTGATCTGCCGGTGGCTCATGTGGGCGTTGGCGTGGATACTTGTATCTCGAAATCGTTCCTGCTGGGTTTTCCGGGCCCGGCTGGTCCTTTCCCGGATCTGTGAAGATGTCTCCCCGTGCGAGGTATTGGAGAGCATTTCTGTGGAATGAAGCGCCGGCACCTCCAGATGAAGATCAATGCGGTCCAAAAGCGGCCCGGAAATTTTTGAGAGATATTTTTCGATCTGATGAGCGGAACACGTGCATTGATGGCGCGGGTCCGAGAGAAACCCGCAGCAGCACGGGTTCATAGAGGCAGCCAAAAGAAACCGGGATGAAAAACGCAGCGTCTTGTTCGCCCGGGAGATCGTGACATGATGGTCTTCCAGCGGCTGGCGCATGGCCTCCAGGACGTCGCGATTGAATTCGGGCAGTTCATCGAGAAACAGGACCCCGTTGTGCGCCAAAGTCACTTCGCCGGGCTTGGGATACGTGCCGCCGCCGACGATGGCCGGCGCGGAGGTTGTATGGTGCGGGGAGCGAAACGGCCGGTTTGTCATCAGGCCGTTACTGGTTTTGAGCGTGCCGGCGATGGAATGGATCTTCGTCGTTTCCAGCGCCTCTTCGGGCGTCATCCCGGGCAGGATGGTGGGGAACCTTTTGGCGAGCATGCTTTTCCCGCATCCCGGGGGCCCGATCAAAAGGAAATTATGGTTCCCGGCCGCGGCGATCTCGAGGCCCCGCTTGACAAAGGATTGTCCTTTGACATCGCTGAAATCCAGGTCGCAAGAGGCCGCCGACGGCAATAAAACGTTTTTATGGGACGTGACGGGGGACAGGGATTGCGGATCATCCAGGAAATGGACAACCTGATGAAGGTTTTTGACCGGATAAACGGGAACGTGTTCGACCACGGCCGCTTCAGAGGCGTTTTCCTGTGGAACGATCAATCCTTTGAACGGGCCGGAGACTATCGAAAGGGCGATGGCCAATGTTCCCTTGACCGGCTTGATGTCGCCGTTAAGCGACAGTTCGCCTAAAAAGACATATTGTTCCAACCCTTCGCAGGGAATTTGTTCGCAGGCCGCAAGGACGCCCAGCGCGATGGCCAAGTCAAAGGAGGGGCCTTCCTTTTTCGTGTCGGCCGGAGAGAGGTTGATCGTGATCCGTCTGGGGCCGAATTTATAGCCGCTGTTTTTGATGGCGGAACGCACGCGTTCCCGGCTTTCCTTGACGGCGTTATCGGGCAGGCCAACGATGATGGTCGAGGGCAGGCCGCGGCCCGCATCGACCTCAATGGTAACGGGATACGCCTCTAATCCATTGATCCCGTAGCTATGGACTTTGGCTAACATGGCTTGAATAGTCGTAAGTGGTAAGCTAAGAAAATGTTGTTTTTTGCTTACGACTTATCACTTACGACTGTTAGGGGGGGGAATCGATACGATTAGGGGGAAAGGCCTTGCTTTTTTGACCTTCACAATTATAATGTAAACTATCATAAAACCTTGGGATCGTCAACTTTTTACTTTCCCGCAGGAATTTCGTTATCGGTATGAATTCCGTCCTTAATAATAAAGTGTTGATCATCACGGCCATGGTCTGGGCTATCGCCCAAGGGACCAAAGTCGTTTTGGGCGTCATCCGCGAAAAAAGGTTCAATTTCAAGTGGTTTATCGGCACCGGGGGTATGCCCTCCAGCCATGCCGCCGGCGCGACCGCGCTGGCAACGACCATTGGCCTGCAGACAGGATTCGATTCCGTCCTGTTCGCCTTGGCGGTCGTGTTCGCCGTGGTCACCATGTTCGACGCCCAGGGAGTACGCCGTTCCGCCGGCCAGCAGGCGGCCGTTCTCAATCAGATGATGGATGAAATGTACTGGAAAGGCAAGATTGGTACGGAACGCCTGATGGAACTGATCGGGCATACCCCTTTGCAGGTCATCATCGGATCCATTTTCGGCTTTGTTTTGTCTTATATGCTGTACCACGCAATGTGATTCATCCATAAACAGTTCCTAAAGGAGATCGATCATCATGAATAAAAATGTCCTTATGATCGCCGGGGGAGTCGTTCTTGTTATTGTCATCGCGCTCTTGGCCTGGCCGAAGAGCAAACCTGTTTTATCCGGGGACGCCACGGTCACGGGTCAAACCCCAATGAGCGGCAAACCGGTCCAGGCGCTTTACGAAGAGGCGAACGCTTTGCGCAAGAGCGGGGACATGGTCAAAGCCAAAGAGGTCTATAAAGAGATATCCAGCCAATATACGGATTTCAACAAGATCGAGGACGTCGAGAGCCAGCTGGCGGACGTCAATATGAAGATCATTTTCTCCAACACGCCGGTGGCGGAATCGGCCATCCATGAAGTGAAATCCGGCGATACTCTCGGGAAACTGGCCAGCCAGTACGGCACGACCGTCGATCTGATCAAGATCAGCAATAACCTCCAGAGCGATACCATCAGGCTGGGACAGAAGTTACGTATCTGGCAGGGACATTTTAATATCTTTGTGGATAAATCCCAGAACGTGCTTTTCTTGAAAAACGGCGATGAGGTCCTGAAGGTCTACAAGGTCTCCACGGGGATCAACAACAGCACGCCGGTCGGGACATTCAAGCTCACCTCCAAACTGATCGATCCGGTATGGTTCAATAAAGGCATCGTTGTCCCGCCGGACAGCCCGCAAAACGTCCTGGGAAGCCGGTGGCTTGGCTTCGATATGCCCGGTTACGGCATTCACGGCACCATTGAGCCGGAAACCATCGGACAACAGGTGACCGCCGGCTGTGTGCGGATGCGCAATTCGGATGTGGAGGAGGTTTACAGCTTGATTCCTTTGGGGACGGAAATCGTTATTGTGGATTAGATAAAATCAGAGGCAAAGAAGCAAGAAGCAAGATGTAAGAAACGGTAAAGAAAATTATTAAATTCCCCCTGTTGTAGAAATAATTCTTCTTTGCATCTTTGTTTCTTGCTTCTTCGTTTCTACATTAGTGAGAACATAAGAATGAGCGCGTTGGAATTCGAAAAACCTATTTTTGAACTTGAGTCCAAGATCAAAGAACTGCAGATATTCAGTTCGAGCAAAAAGATCGCCCTTGAGCCGGAACTGAAGAAATTGACGCAGAAGCTGGATAAAATGAAGCTGGATATTTACAACAGTCTGACGCCCTGGCAGAGGATCCAGATCGCCCGCCATCCGCAACGCCCATTCACCCTGGATTATATCCGCATGATCACCAGCGATTTTGTCGAATTGCACGGCGACCGGCAATTCGCCGACGATATGGCCATCGTCGCCGGGTTAGCGCAGATCAACGGAACGAAGGTCATGCTCATGGGGCATCAGAAAGGGCGCGATACCAAGGAAAACGTCATGCGTAATTTCGGCTGCGCCCATCCGGAAGGGTACCGCAAGGCGATGCGCTTGATGCATCTGGCCGAGAAATTTGGATTACCCCTTGTTATTTTTATTGATACGCCCGGCGCTTATCCAGGTGTTGGCGCCGAGGAACGGGGCCAGGCCCACGCGATCGCCGAGAACTTGCGCGACATGGTCGAGTTAAGAACACCTGTCGTTGCCACGATCATCGGTGAAGGAGGCAGCGGCGGCGCCTTGGGGATAGGCATCGCGGACCGGGTTTGTATTTTACAGCACGCTTATTATTCCGTTATTTCCCCGGAAGGTTGCGCGTCTATTCTTTGGCGCAATGCCAGCAAAGCCCCTCTGGCCGCCGAAGCGCTCAAGATCACGGCGGAAAATTTGCGCGAATTCGGAGTTGTTGACCAGATCATTTTCGAACCGCTCGGCGGCGCCCACCATGATCCTGTCAGGACGGCCGCCGATCTCAAAAGCACAATTCTTAAACATATCAAGGAGCTATCTTTACTTTCCCGCGAAGAGCTTGTTGAACAGCGTTATAACAAATTCCGCAAGATCGGGGCCTTCCTCGAAACTCCGGCTTAGATCCCTGGTGGAACATCCGCGATGACATCCAAACCCGACATCCGCGATCTGTCGCTTGATGAATTGACACGGCACATGGCCTCCCTAGGCGAGAAGTCTTACCGCGCCGCGCAAATATTTGCATGGATCTATCAGAAAGGCGCGTGGTCGTTTGATGCCATGAAGAATTTGCCGGTGGAATTACGGGACCGGCTGAAGAACAATTTCAATTTAAGTCCGAATACCATTGCCCAAAGGATCATTTCCGGGGACAAAACGACTAAATTTCTTCTCGATCTGTTCGATCACGAAAAGGTCGAATGCGTGCTGATCCCCACCGCGACAAGGACGACGGCCTGCATTTCAACCCAGGCCGGATGCAAATTCGGCTGCAAATTTTGCGCCAGCGGCATCGGTGGCTGGACCAGAAATTTGACGTGCGCGGAGATCCTCGCCCAGGTCTTGCAGGTTAAGGAAGAAGCCCTCAAACACAAGCGGCCTTTATCGAACATCGTCTTTATGGGCACCGGCGAGCCGCTCGACAATTTCGACAATTTGTTCAAGGCGATCAGGACCATCAATTCACAGAAGGGGTCCGGCATCGGGGCCAGGCATATCACGATCTCGACGGTGGGACTGGTCCCGCGGATCAATCAGTTGGCCCGGCAAAATCTGCAGATCGAACTGGCCATTTCCCTTCACGGGTACGACAATGAATCGCGCAATCTCCTGATGCCGGTCAACCGCAAATATCCATTCGACGAACTGATCAAGGCCTGCCGCGAATATTTCAAGGCGACGAAACGGCAAATTACTTTTGAATACATTCTTATCAAAGACGTGACCTGCGCCGAAAAGGCCGTCTTGAGCCTTAAGAAGGCCTTCAAGGGAATTATCTGCAAGATGAACCTTATCCCGTACAACCCTGTTTCAGAGTTTGAGCATAAAACCCCTTCGGGAAAAGAAATGACCGATTTTCGGGATCGCCTGGAAGAATGTGGCATTCACGCCACTATCCGTACTCCGAGGGGAAGGGATGTCGCAGCTGCTTGCGGGCAGTTACGTATCATGCACAGCGAAAAAAAACGATCGTGAAAGAGGAGACCTGATGCGCGTGACATTTGTCGCTCTGGGCTGGGAACAATTGGGCGTGAGCCTTCTTTCCGCCATTGCCAAACAGCATGGTCACTAGGTCGATCTCGCCTTTAGTGCGGCGCTTTTTAATGACCGTTATAATTTAAGTATCCCTGCCCTTGCCTCATATTTTGATGACCGCAAAGATGTCCTTTCCGCGATCGAACGGCAAAACCCTGATGTTTTGGCCTTCTCGGCTTTGACCGGGACCTACCAGTGGATGCTCGATATCGCCCTGGAAGTCAAAAGAACGCGTCCGGATGTAAAAGTGATCTTTGGCGGTGTCCACCCATCCGCCGTCCCGGAGCGTGTCCTGGCCCAACCGCAAGTGGATTATGTTTGCGTGGGAGAGGCGGACGCGGCATTCCCGCTCATTTTAAAGGCGATCGAACAGGGCGCTTCGGGGGCCCCCATCGTCAATACCCGTTATAAATCATCCAACGGCGAGGTCATCCGTGGGCCGCAAACCGGTTTTGTCCAGGACCTTGATTCTTTGCCTCTTTTCGACAAATCGTTATGGGAGGACCACATTTGTGTGGATGATTGGTACCTGACGATGGCCTCGCGCGGCTGTCCTTACCGCTGCACGTTTTGTTTCAACAATTTTTTCGCCCGGCTTCCCGAACAAAAAGCGGGAAAATATGTGCGCCAGCGCAGCGTGGAACACATGATGCGCGAATTGCGCCTGGCCAAGCGGCGGTATAAACTGCGTTTTCTGGAATTCGAGGACGATGTTTTCACCGTGGACAAGAAGTGGCTCAAAGAATTTCTTTTTTGTTACAAGCGGGAGATCGGCGTGCCGTTCCAGTGTCTGACGCATCCAAAATACATGGATGACGAGATAGCGCGATGGCTCGCGCAAGCGGGGTGTCGTTACGTGCAGATGGGCATCCAGTCCATGGATGAAGAATATAAATATGCGACGATCAAACGCTATGAAAAGAATGAAGATGTCGAAAGAGCGATGGAGGCGATGCGTAAATATAACATTCGCGTGAAAGTGGACCACATGTTCGGCCTTCCGGGAGAACCGCTGGAGGCCCAGGAAGCGGCGCGCGGATTATACGTTCGGTATCCTCCTTATCGCATTCAAACATTCTGGACCAATTTTTTTCCCGGCACACAGATGGTTCATCAGGCGCTGGAGATGGGACTGATCAACGGGCAGGATATGGAACGGCTTAACGAAGGGTTGGGTTTCGATTTTTACCGAAGCAGTTCCTGCGTCCACGACCCGGAGAAAATGAGGCTTTATAAGGCCTATGAAGTCTTTTTTAAATTAATTCCCATCCTGCCGGGATTTCTCCGGCAGAAAATATATCCGAAGGCGTTCCTGCGTTGGCCCATGTGGCTGTGTTCGCTGACCAGTTTCTTGGCGGACGCGTTGATCGGCCTGATGGCAAGAAATCCGGACCATATCACTTACGCCAAGCATTATTTGTACCATATCCGGCGTTCGGTCTTGGGCCGGATAGGATGGAAAATTCCCGCGCCGACCCGCTTGCGAAATGACAATATGGATGCGTCTGGTGCCGGAATTACCGAAAAAGAATCCGCTGGGATTTGTGCGCCAGAGGATATTTTGGTGCAAACACGATGATGACCGCAAAAACAAGACCCGATTGCATGGCCACGTTCTTTAAAAATAGGACATTAAGTATTCTGGCCATTTTTTTACTGACTGCGGCCGTTTACAGCAACATATTCGCCAATCAGTTCCTGATGGATGATTGGAATTTTATCGTGGACTGGCCGCTCATCCAGGATTGGAAGAATTTTCCGCAATTTTTCATCGGCTATGTCCCTCCCGCGGGGCAGGAAGGCATCTACTCGCCGTTGAAGACATTGTTCCATGCCGTCAATTATTCTCTCTTTGGGCTAAATCCGCTGGGTTATCATATTGTTTCGCTCGTTGTCCACCTGACTGGTATTTTTCTGGTTTATAAATTAAGTTATCTTTTCATTAAAGATGAAAGGATCGCGTTCTTTAGCGCGCTTTTATTCGGCCTTCACCCGGTTCATGTTGAACCGGTGACTAGCATGACCGGGAGCGTTGATCTGATCGGCGTTCTTTTTATGTTCTTGGCGTTTTATCTTTACGTGAAGGCCCAGCGGAGCGAGGAGGGTTTTAATAGGAAGCTTTATACCTGCTCTTTGTTGACCGCCTTTTTATCCATCTTCACGCATGAACTTTGTTTGTCTTTGCCGATCTTGCTACTTTGGTATGATCTTTGCTTCACGCGTCAGGAGCGATCTTATCGGCAGATGGCTTCGCGAGTCGCGCCGTTTTTTATCATTGCTGTATTCTACGCTTTATGTAAATTTCTGGTTTTGGGTTCAGTCACCCGCGGCCAGTATATCTACGATAGCTTTTATCTGACCATGCTGGTCATGGTCAAGGCGCTGGCCAAGTACGTGGTTATTTGCTTCGCGCCGACGGTTTTGACCCACAACCAGATCATCGCGCCGGGGATATCTTCGTTTGATCAGGCCGATTTTGACAAGTTCACCGTGTTGTCCCAATCTCCGCTGGAGGCGCGGACTTTTCTTTTTTTGGTATTGTTGGGCGCTATCGCGTACTTCGCTTATCTTAAGTTTCCCAAAGAACGTTTGATTACTTTTTGCGTCGGCTGGTTCTTTATTTGTCTTTTACCGGTTCTTCAGATCATCCCCAGCGGGGTTTATTTCGCCGAGCGGTATCTTTATCCGGGGACATGGGCGTTTTGTTTACTTCTGGCATTCTATTTGCGTCGGATGATGCAGGCAGACAGGAAGTTCCTGGCGCGGGTCGGCGTCATTTTATTGATATGGATGTGCGTTTTATATGCCGCGCGCGTATGGATACGTAACCGGGACTGGAAGGATGAAATTACTTTTTATGAAGCCGCGGCACGCACCAATGGGCAAAGCGCCTTGATGCGTAACGACTTGGGCATCATTTATACCAAATATGGTCAGCCACACCAGGCCCTTGCTAGTTTTCAGAACGCCCTTCGGATCCGGCCGGATGATCCCGTCACTTATTTCTCCATGGCCCAGGCGTACATTCAGCTGGATGACAAGAAAAAAGCCGCTGATGCCCTTGAACAGGCCATTATTCTCAACCCGCGGTATGCCGAGGCGCACTATAATCTCGCCGGTCTGTGCATATTCGCAGGCCAAAAAGACAAAGGGATAGAGCATTTTCAGAAGGCGCTGTCATTGTCCCGTGAACAAGGTAACGAGCAGGAGGCCCGGAAGTGGGACAAGGCCTTCAAGGATTTTTTCAGAATTCCAACTGTAAAATCTCAATGACCAAATCCCAAATTACAAACAATTTACAAATTCTAATGACCGAATTGACAAACAATGATATTTAAATCGGTTTGGTCATTTGAATTTGAATATAGGCTTATCCAGTTGACTGCCGTAGCCCCAAGATGTAGTATGTTGGGACTATGGAAGAGTATCCTGAGACGCTGATTGAATTTGAACGCCAGTTTGCGACTGAAGAAGCGTGCCAGGAATATCTCTATCAAACAAG
>JACROV010000002.1 GCA_016214285.1 Candidatus Omnitrophota bacterium
CACGTGATTGAATTCAAATCGATTAAAACGTTTTTCGCTGGTAGCATATAAACATCAATCAGTTACAAAAATTAGTTTAAAAACGTTGGGACAGTAGTGATCGTGTTTCATAGTTTCAAGACTAGCTGAATTTTTGAAATAAAACACACCCGTTATTCCCCCCAAACGCTTGGGAACTATTTAATACTATTTTAAGTTTTTTTCTCTGGCTTTTATTTGGTACACAGTCGATGTTGCATTTTGAATCATCTTTCTCATGATTAATAGTCGGTGGGATGTGGCCGTCTTTGATGGCCAAACAGCAGGCGATAGCTCCGAAAGCTGAACCGGCTCCCATAGTGTGGCCTAACATCGACTTTATGGAACTGACAGGTATCTTTGGGGTTCTTTTGCCGAAAACTCTGTTGATAGCTTGACATTCTGCCATGTCGTTTTCAATTGTCCCTGTCCCATGGGCGCTGATGTAATCCACCTGATCAGCGTTCACCCGAGAATTTTTCAATGCTTTCTGCAGCGCCTTAGAAATACCAACAACCGCGGGCTTTATCATATCATACGCGTCGCAGGACATGCCGTAACCAAGAACCTCCGCATAAATAAGAGCCCGTCGTTTTCTGGCCGTCTCCAGCGATTCTAAAAGAAGCATTCCCGCCCCCTCTCCCGGGATCATGCCCTGACGATTCTTGTCAAACGGCTGGCATTTCCCAGGGGCAATAGCATACAACTGGCCAAAACCTGTAAATACAATCCTGGAGAAGGCATCAGCCCCACCGGCAAGCGCATAATCAAGTTTTGACGATCTTATTTGATCAAAGGCATAGCCGAGAGCATAATTCCCCGAGGCACAAGCTGTCGGGAACACATAACTACGGTTATTGAATTTATGCTCTAACGAGACATTAACACTAAGCGAACTGGCAGGATATACCAACATAAGGCTACTATTAAACTTTCTCCGATTCTTAAATTTATAATCATCTAACTCTTCCAGTATTTGTATTTCCCCTGCAGTTGTTCCAACAAAGACGCCCATCCTATCTCTATCGATCTTTTTTCTAAGAAAAAATTTACCATCTTTCAGGGCAAGTATACTGGCCGCGATGGCCATCTGGGAGGCGCGGCCCAGATATTGCGTCTTCTTTCTAGACATGAATCTTGTCGGATCAAAATCCTTGACTTCGCCGCCGTAGTGGCGGTCGTATTGGGAGGTATCGAAGGCGGTGATCTTGCTGATGCCGGATTTGCCGGCGAGGAGGTTTTTCCAGAATTCCTGGCAGCCGATGCCTAGGGATGAGACAACACCCAGGCCGGTCACGACGACGCGGCGAGCAGAATCATTATTATAGGAGGTCTTATTCATACAGAAGGCATTGTGCCGAGTTTACCCCGACTCGCCCCTAGAGATCGCACAGCGATTTCAGGGGTAAAGTCCCGGAAATTTCTCTTTGAGAAATTTCTCGGGATAAGATATGGCGAGATTCTCTTCGATAATTTCGCCATACTCGTCGGGGTTTATCCGCCGACAGATTGCAAGGGCGGATAAATAAAATCGCCGCCTGGGCGGCGGCTTCGATGAGGAGCGTTTCGGGGAAAGCTCCGGTTGGACACGATTGCCCCTCAAAAACCCATTCATTGCCGGTGATATTCTTGATCGCGGTGAGGCTTTCGCCTTTCCTGAAGTCCACCACCCGGTCAATCATCAGGAACGGGTAGGCTTGGGGCAAGATTTGGGCGATTTGATTAGAATTAAGTTCCATATTCGGTAAAAACCAGCCTATCAGAATATCAGGGAATCAGTGGGCAGGTTACCAGATTATCAGCGAATCAGGATAAATCCAGGTTACTGTTTCCTGATGATCTGATATCCGGGTATTCTGCCTTCTGGTATCCTGATACCCTGATATCCGGGTCCTTTTACTTTTACTATTAAGATTTCTTATTATAGTGCCCCGGCACGTCGGGGGTCAAGGGGTTTGGCGGAAAAAAAGAGGTAAGGGGTAAGGGGTAAGAGGTAAGAAGAAAAGAGGCAAAATCTCTGTTTCTTGCCTGCCGGCGAACGGTTATCAGGGAATCCGGGGATCAGGAAGTGGACAATTGAAGAAATTCCGCGACGGTCACAATCTTGATGCCTTGATATTCCCGCAGACGCAGTAAATGCTGATCGCCGGAGACGATAAAATCGGCCCCGCCGGCAACGGCGCATTCGATAAATTTGTTGTCATCCGGGTCTTCTTTACAGACATCGATCTTTATCCGGGGGACCACGGCGGCGGCCCGCTCGGTTAAGACCTCTGCTAAATGCCTGATATCACTTTCCTGCTGATTAAATCGGGGGCGGGCAATCACCTCAAAATATTCATCAAAAATCGCGGGCGAAAAAAGCAGTGTAAACTTTCCGGCTTTCCAAGACTCCCATAAAATCGAACTGTTCCCTTTCCAGAGGACTCCGGAGACAAAGACATTCGTATCTACAACTACTTTAGGTGCCGGCACGGCGCTGTGACCTGGCCTGGCTGATTTCCCGGCTGACATCATCCGTACCGACATTCTCGGGAACCCTCACCCTCATCCGGGTTAATACCGCATCTAGGCGCTTGCCCCAATCCGGGCGGGTGAGGACATTGTTATCCTTAAGCCATTGATCCACCACATCCTTGATAAACCGATACTGCCGGCCGACCTTGCTGGCGGGTATTTGGTTTGTCTCAACAAGACGATATATTTTCTTGACGCTGAATCCCAGATACCGCGCGACATCTTCCACATCCATAATAGTCTTGATCATTTTCGTCACCTCCTGCATAAAATATAACATACCCAGAAGGACAATTCAAGTATTATATTGCTTCTATTTCCTTTTATTTCCATTTATTCCCATTTAATACTGTTATCCGGACACACGAAAATCCGGTCAAGTGGTTTGGCAACTTTCAATATCACCGGGGTTACGGATATTGTGGACGGCAAGGTTGGGGTCGATCTTGCGGATGAGGCCTTTAAGGACGTTACCGGGGCCTATTTCGAGGAAAGTTGTCACGCCCGCGGCGCCGATGCGGCGCACCGAATCCACCCACTGGACCGGGGAGGTGATCTGCAAGGCGAGATTGCGGCGGATCTTTTCGGGATCGGTCTGCGGTTTAGCGTCGACGTTACTAAGAATCGGAAATCGCGGCGTTTTAAGCGCGGCTTTTTCAAGCTCCGCTTCGAATTTCGCGACCGCGGGACGCATAAGGCTGGAATGAAACGCGCCGCTGACATCCAGGGGGATCACCCGCTTGGCGCCCGCCGCCTGGACAGCTTCGGAGGCTTCAGCGACCTTCTCCGCTTCGCCGGTAATGACGATCTGATCGGGCGAGTTGAAATTGGCCGCCTCGGCTCCGGTCTGACGGCAGATCTCAATGAGCTTGTCCTTGTCAAAACCAATAACCGCGGCCATCGCGCCTTTTTTTAATTTCGCCGCCTCTTCCATATAAAACGACCGGCGCTCGACTAATTTCAACGTTTCCTCAAAAGACAGCGCGCCGCACGCGGTCAGCGCCGAATACTCGCCCAGGCTCAACCCGCAGGCAAACGACGGCGTGATGCTCCTGGATTTGGAATGCGCTTCGAGGGCTTTGAGCGCCGCCACGCTAAAGGTAAAAATGGCCGGCTGGCAGTATTGGGTGGACGTGAGCTTCTCCGCGGGACCGTTGAAAATAACGCCGGTTAATCCGGGAATGATCTTATCCGCGGCGTCAAAGACGGCTTTGGCTTCGGGGGAAGTTTCGTAGAATTCCTTGCCCATGCCGACGGATTGGGCACCTTGGCCTGGGAACACGAGAGCTATATTCATAGTTTAGTAAGAAGTAAGTGACCGGCGATGCATGTGTTATGTTTTAAGTGTAATGTGTTATGTAAAAAAATTAATAGGGTTATGCCTTTGATGAACAGTGCAACAGGATTTCGTGCCCATCGTATGCTGGAAGTGGTAGTCAAGGGCATAACCCTAAAAATTAATTTGTAATCGAAAGACTGAGCTTGTAAAGCATGTTGGAAATATGAACACATTCGCCTCTTAGCTTTTCTTCTTGCTTAACGTCAATTTGGTTCTGCTTTGACGCTAAACTGATCATAGGAATGCACTCTCTGGCGGAATCAAGCGCGTAATAGTAGAACTGCTTTTTGCCCTTGTCTGTTTTCCGGCTCCCTTCCGCCAAGTTGTTACAAATCGATAATGCCGCTCGCCGGAACTGATCGCCCAGCGAATACCGGATCTCTTTCTTGAAGCTTAATGTTATTGAGAATACTTCGTTCGTGAAGTCCAGCGCTTTCCGGTAAACATCCAACTTCTCAAAATCGAACACGTAGTTCCTGTAATCCATTTTCCCTCCTTTTGCGGGGAGTCAACAAAGGGGGATTTTTGTTCTCCATGACACTTAGGGACTGTAATGAAATTACTTGCCTATTTATCGTCGGGAGCAATAGTATAATTCCATTCGCCATGAAACTTGTCAGGTGTCAAATTGATTCTAGCCATCTGTTGTGCTGTGGGCTTGATGGCCTTGGGATACTTGTGGGA